>QHYN01000199.1 GCA_003224145.1 Acidobacteriota bacterium | reverse complement strand
GGGCTCCAGCAAGGTCCAGATGACCCGCGCGACGTTTTCACAGGTGGGAATCTGCCCAGCCAGTTCGGGCACCTCATAGTTTAGATGCCGGTGATCCATGCGCTGCATCACTTCGCGTTCGAGAATCTCCTTTAACTCTTTCAGGTCCAAGACCATGCCCGTCACGGGGTTCGGCTCACCCGCGACCGTGACCTCCAGGGTGTAATTGTGCCCGTGGCCATGAGGGTTGTTGCACTTTCCAAAGATTCGACGGTTCTCCTCGGCCGAAAGATTCGGGTTGTGGTAGAGGTGCGAAGCCGAAAACTCGATTTTTCGCGTGAGAAGAACCATGGCCATGAGCTTATTTTACCGATTCCGGAGCTCCGATGGAGTATTCCCGGTCTTTCCAGGAGATTCTTCCGTTCACATGGCTCCGATAGGATGCCCAGAGCACACTTACATAGAGCAGTGCGCCGGGCATGTAATAGAAGATGAAAGAGAACGGGAATTGGTTACGAGCAAGATCGAGGCCATAAATGGTCTGGCGGCCCAGCAGGAGCAAGACGCCCAGGAAAAGGACGAAAGGGAATTTCAAACCCATCAGAATAAGCAGAACAGGAATCCACGGCAGGCTGGACTCGATCTCCCGGACCACCGCCCATGGCGTTCCGCCCATCAATCGGTAGAGGTTTTTCTTCCAACCCTCCCACATCGCACGGAACGAGCGATACATCCGCGTGCGAACAAGGCCCTTGCCGGAACCAAACCAAATGCGATGACCGGCCCGCTTCACGCGTGTGGCGATGGCGACATCTTCCAGAACGTCGCCTGCGACTCCCCTATGGCCGTCTATGGAATCGTAGACATCGCGGCGAATCATCAGAAATTGCCCGTTGGCAGCAGCGGCGGGCGAGGCCGGATCATTGATCCGGTCGTAGGAAAATTTCTTCGCGAGACGCAGGTAGACAAAGGGGATGAGAGCTTTTTCATACCAGTTCACCGTGACCTGCTCCGGAGAAAAGGAAACCAGGACAGCATTTTGTACCTGAGCAATTTGAAGGGCACGCGCGACGGAATCGGGCCCGTGCTCCGCATCGGCATCAGTAAAGAGAAGCCAAGGGCATTTCGCTTGCTGCACGCCAGTCCAAAGCGCATAGTTTTTGCCCACCCAGCCGTCGGGCAAGCCGCCCGTTTCCAACAGGCGCAAGTTGGGAATCTTTTCCATCAGGCCGCGCACGATGTTGGCAGTGCCGTCCGAAGACTGATCGTCAACGACCAGGATTTCCGCAATCTCCGCTTGACGCGCCAAAGACTCGACGCACGCGGCGATGACTTCTTCCTCATTTCGCGCGGGAATGATGGCCGTGACCGAGTTCGGGTTCGACGCGAGGATGGTCGTTTCCTTTGGGGATGGATACAGTTTCTTGCTGGGCATAGCCTAATAAACTGTTAGATGCAAGAGGCCCGTTTTTCGATTCCGGAGAGAATACGTTAGTATAGCATTTGATGGTGATGCTCCGAAAAGCAGCGGCATGGGGCGTGGCGGCGTTTGCCGCGCTCGTGGTGGTGTTTTTTGCGCGCCCCATGTACCGGCAAGGGGAGCCCACGGTCGCGGGCAGGACAGCACAGGATTTCCCCACGGAAATCGGGGGCAAGCCCGGGCGCCTGAGCGATTTAAGGGGCAAGGTGGTCGTGCTCAATTTCTGGGCCACCTGGTGCCCGCCGTGCGTGGAGGAAACGCCTTCGCTCAACAAGCTGCAGAAGTATATCGAATCGCGCAACGGGCTGGTGTTAGGCGTGAGTGTCGATGAAGATCCCGCCGCGTACGAAAAATTTCTGAAGGATCAGGGAGTGATTTTCCCGACCTTCCGCGAGCCAACACGAAAACTCGCCTTGGACTACGGCACACCGGTTTACCCGGACACCTACATCATCGACCGGCACGGAAAAATCGCGCGAAAGTTCTACGGCCCTCAACAGTGGGATTCGCCAGAGATGCTCGCCTACTTCGACGCCATTCTCGGACAAAGCTGAAACACTCAGTTCTCATCAGAGCTGAAGGCTGCGCACCGCGAATTGCTCATTCGTAGCGCAGGGCTTCGACGGGGTCGAGCTTGGCGGCCTGCATGGCGGGGAGCCAGCCGCTGATCACGCCGACGAGGACGAGCACCATGGTGGAGAGCATCATGGTGAAGAGAGATAGCGTAAGGTGAATGTCCACTTTTCCGGATTCATCTTCGTAAGCAGGCCCGAGGAACGGCAGAGTGCCAATGGCGAACGTGAGTCCCCAGGAAAGCAGCATGCCAATGGCACCCGCCGCCAGAGTCATGACCAGAGCTTCGAGCAAGAACTGCGAGCGGATGTGCGCCTTCCTTGCGCCCAGCGCGCGGCGCAGGCCAATTTCGCGGACGCGTTCTTCGACCGAAACCAGCATGATGTTCATGACCCCGACGCCACCGATGCCCAGCGTCATGGCGCCAATGAAGAAAAGAAGCGCTTCGATGCCGATGGTGATGCCTTCCATGATGGGCTTGAATTCTTCCCTGCCGAACATGGTGATGGCGCGCTTGTCATTCGCTGAAAAACGCTGGCGGCTGGCAATGGCGGCACGAAATTGCTGCATGGCTGCGGCTTCAAAACTGGGAGCAATAGGCTCGAAGATCATCACGCTGGAGTATTTGGTGTCCCACATGTCGCCGGCCGCGGTGTAGGGGATGAAAGCGGATTCGTCGTCGCTGGTGAAATAGTTGCTGTCCGAAAATTTCGTGTCCATCGACCCGATAACCGTGAATTTCACTCCATCAATCCGTACGGGTTCGCCGACGGCGGGCGTGCCGCTGAAAAGTTTTTTGCGCAGCCGAGCGCCGAGAAAGACCACGCGCCGGCGTTCAGCGATGTCCTCGGGGTAAATCCACCGGCCGTCCATGGGAATTTCGTTACGCATGTCGCCGTATTCGGGATAAACGCCGCGGATGGCGGTGTCCGAGAGCCGCTCTTCATGACTGATGCCCTTGAAGCGCACCGTCTCGCGGGTCACGCGCTTGATCAGCGGCGATTGCGCTTTCACCCATTCCGAGTCTTCCGCTTCAAATCGAACGGGTTTGCCGGCGCGTTCACCACCCGCTTGTTCGCTGGTGGTGCCCGGCCAGCAAACTACCGCGCCCTTGCCAAAAACTTCGAACGTGTACATAAGGACGGTGCGGAAGCCGGAGCCGTAGCTCAGCAACAGCGTGACGGCGACGATGCCCCAGGAGATACCGGACATGGTCAGAAAACTGCGAACGGGGTTCCGGCCGAGGGCGGTCCAGGCTTGTTTGAAGATCTCGGTGAACATTTAGCCACCTGCCTCGAAGCGAAGGGCCTCGATGGGGTCAACCGAGGCCGCGCGATTCGCGGGATAGAGGGCCGACAGAACTGAAATCAGGCCGAGCAAAAAGATGGACATGGCTGCAACTTTCCAACTCGTGAGCATGCCGCTGAAAAAAGGAGGCATAGGGGCAAGGTTGACGAGCCCACAGAAGCCATAGGACAGGATGAGGCCAACGCCGCCGCTGACGGCGACCACGAAAATGGTTTCAAGGAAGAACTGCCGAAGAATGGAGCGACGAGTGGCGCCCAGTGCCATGCGAACGCCGATTTCGCGGGTGCGCTCGCGTACACTCACGAGCATAACGTTCATGACGCTGAGGCCGCCGAGAAAAAGCGTGGCGACGCCAACTGCGCCCATGAAGATTTCCATGCCGACGATAATCATGCGGTTGGCTTCCGCGTCTTTGACAGTATCCCAGATGCCGGCGGCCTCCTTGTCGCGCGGGTCGAAATGGTGGAGGCGTCCCAGCGTGCGGCGGATTTGGTGCACACAGTCGAGGTGCGTTTCAAGCGACCAGGGAGCGACGAGTAGGCGGTCGACGCTGTGCTCAACGGCGGGAGGCTTGTTGGGAAAATCACGGCGCATCGCGTTGAACGGAATGAAGACTTTGCGTGTGTCGAAACCGTCGTAGCTGGAATTCTGGTCTTTGGGCTTCATCACACCGATAACGGTGTACGGAATGCCGTTCATCCAGATCGTTTGGCCCAGAGCGTCGCGTTCGGCGAAGAGCTGTTTTTTGGCGTCGCTTCCGAGGAAGGCCACGTTGCGCGCTTGTGCGTTGTCTTCCTCGTTGTAAAAGCGGCCCTGAGCAATCGTGATACTGCGAATTTCCGTGAAAGGAGGGAGAGCGCCAACGGTTTGAATGGTGCCGCTATTGAACAGGCTGTGCACCTGGACGTCATTGCCGAGTTCGGGCATCACGTATTTGCACGCCGGAGATTCCCTGGCGACCTGGATGTAATCCTCTTCCAGCCAGCGGACGCGGCGCCCGGAACGCGTGCCGCCCGCCTGCATGCTGGTGCGGCCGGCGAAAACGATCATCACGTCTTTTCCAAAAGTTTCCTGATTTTTCTGGATGCCGTCGCCCAGTCCCTCGCCAGCCGCTACCATGATGGTGATGGAAATGATCCCCCAGGCGATGCCGAACATGGTCAGCAACGTGCGGCGCTTGTGCGCCCACAGGGTTGCCACCGTGTCCCGCAATAAGTCGTTGAAGTTCATAACGCCCCGCCGAGCAGCTATTGCAGGATGACTTGCTGTTTTTCGTTGAGGCCTTCGAGAATTTCCGTCTTTACCCCGTTCGAGATGCCCAGCTTCACACTCAGTTTTTTCTTGCCGTTGTCGGCTTTGTGATCGGGAATCTCGACAGAAGCTTTGCGGTCCTTGTCGTAAATCAGTGCCGCTTCCGGAATCATCAAAACGTTTTTCTTTTCCTCGAGAAGGATTTCGGCGTTGGCGCTCATGTTGGCCTTGAGTTCGCCGCCGGGATTGGAGATCGAGACGCGTACTTCAAACGTCGTGACATTGTCTTTTTCCTTGCCGAGGGGAGAGATCTTCGTGACTTTGCCGGTAAATTTATTGTCTTTAAACGACTCGACGACGATGCGGGCAGGCTGGTCCAAGTAAACCTTGCCGATATCCGCTTCGTCGACTTTCCCCTGGACATAAACTTCGCTGACATCACCAAGGGTCATAATCAAAGTAGCCTGCGAACCGAGAACGAGGATCGAGCTCACAGCGTCCCCGACATTCACGTCACGCGAAAGAACCAGCCCGTCAATCGGACTGATAATCGTGGAGTTGCGAAGGTCTTCCTGCGCATTTTCCAGAGAGGCTCTGGCTTGCGAGACTTGCGCATCGCTCTTGGCAATTTCCGCCTGGGAAACGACAAGAGTTCGCTGCGCGCTGACTTGCTTGTTCAGCGCGAGCTGGTAGTTTTTCTCCGCATCTTCTACCAGGCTCTTGGACATGACGCCGTCTTTATACATCTGTTGCGCGCGCTCCATGTTGAGTTTCAAAAACGGCACGTCGGGACCTTCGGCGTCCACCTTGTTGCGTTCCAGCGTCGCCTTGGCGGATTCCAATGAGGCTACCGCCGCTTGCAGATTCGCGCTGTACGCGCGCACGGCAGCTTCGAGCTGAACCTTGTCGAGTTCGGCCAAGATTTGGCCCGGCTTGACGCGATCGCCGTAGTCCACATAAAGCTTCTTCACGATGCCGCTGGCTTTGGATTTCACTTCGACTTTGGAGAGGGGCTGAATCTTGCCGGTGGCCACGACGACTCTGGCCAGGTCGCCGCGCTCCACGGAGGCGAGCTTGGAGGGGTCAATCGTACGGCTGGGGCTGAGTGCCGCCTTCACCCCGTAGCCACCAGCACCTAAAACCACAATTACGATCGCCGCCCAAATGATGCGCCGGCGGCGCTTCTTGCCGTTCTTGCCATTCCCTAAACCATTGCCATTACTGGACATACAGGACTCCCCGCTCTCGCTGGAATGCTTCCTTAGGGCTGTGCTATAGGGAAGTACGAAGGTCTTCGGGAAAAGTTCCCTCGCTCCGGTCATTTAGACGATGGGGAGAGGCAATGGTCATGTTCAGAAAGGCCTACCGGGCATGCGGCAGTTGCAAACTAGTTTGCGCCGCAAACCAAATTGAAGGGGTGTCTCTATCAGCCAAACATGGATGAGGAGGACGAGCCACTTACAAGGACGCTTTGCGGAGGCGCAAGGCGTTGGCGATGACGGAGGCCGAGCTGAAGCTCATGGCGGCGCTGGCCAGCATCGGACTGAGCAGCCAACCAAAAAGAGGATAGAAGACGCCAGCGGCGATGGGAACCCCAATTACGTTGTAAAGAAAAGCCCAGGCGAGATTCTGCTTGATGTTGCGAATCGTGGCGCGGCTCAGCTTGCGTGCGCGGACAATTCCGCGCAAGTCGCCTTTGAGAAGGGTGATGCCAGCGTTTTCCATGGCTACGTCGGTCCCTGTGCCCATGGCTATGCCCACGGCAGCCGCCGCAAGGGCGGGAGCGTCATTGATTCCGTCCCCCGCCATCGCCACTACGCGCCCCTCCGCTCGCAGCTTCTTGACGATATCGCCCTTTTGCCCCGGAGATACTTCGGACTCTACCTCGGTTATTTTCAATTGCGCAGCGATCATCGAGGCGGATTCCTTCCGGTCGCCTGTAAGCATCACGATTCGCAATCCTTCCTTACGCAGCGCATCGACGGCCTCCGGGGTCGACTCCTTCATCATGTCCGCCAAAACGAGCACACCTGCTAGTTTCTCATTGACCGCCACGCCCACGAGGCTTATCGAAGCGGCCCCGTCTACCACCCCGCCCCCGTACAGATTCTGTTGGCCTGAAACCGTTGCGGAAACGACTCCACGTTCTTGCAAAAACTTTGGGCTGCCGACGAGAACACGATCACCGAGGACTTGCCCTTCGACACCACCTCCAGCGGTCGCTTGAAAACCGCTAACCTCTGCGACCGGCACTCCCTTTTCTTCGGCTGCCATGACAATGGCACGTGCGAGCGGATGTTCACTCGGGCGTTCCACGCTCGCGGTGAGCCTTAACAGGTCATCTTTCGAAAAACCGCCGCCTTCAAAAACACTCACGTCCATCACGAGCGGCTTGCCGAATGTGAGCGTGCCGGTCTTGTCGACCACGAGGGTGTCCACTTTGGCCAGAGTCTCCAAAGCTTCGGCGTTTCGAACGAGGACGCCGGCGTGCGCCCCGCGGCCAACGGCCACCATGATGGACATCGGCGTTGCCAGGCCGAGCGCACACGGACAAGCAATGATCAAGACGGATACAGCGGCAACGAGTGCATGGGCAAAGCGCGGCTCCGGGCCGAGGAACATCCAACCCAAAAAGGCGAGAATCGCCGCGAAGACTACGGCGGGGACGAAGTACGCGGCGACGCGATCCGCAAGGCGCTGCATTGGCGCGCGGCTGCGCTGAGCTTCGCTGACAAGTTTCACAATTTGTGCCAGCATGGTCTCGCTGCCCACGCGCTGTGCTTCCATGATGAAGCTGCCGCTGGCATTCAGCGTTCCGCCGGTGACGCTGTCGCCGGCTTTCTTTTCGACGGGCATCGGTTCGCCGGTCACCATCGATTCATCAATGGCGCTCGCGCCTTCCTGGATGACCCCATCGACGGGCACGCGCTTGCCGGGACGAACGCGCAGATGGTCGCCGCGCTGAATTTGGTCCAGCTGAACATCTTTTTCCGAACCATCTTCCGAAAGGAGATGCGCCTGCTGCGGCGCGAGGTTCAGGAGGGAGCGAATCGCACCGCTAGTTTGCTGCCGAGCCCGCAGCTCAAGAACCTGGCCGAGAAGAACCAGCGTGGTGATGACTGCCGCCGCTTCAAAATAAACGGGAGCGGCCCCATCCATGCTTCGGAAGGAAGCCGGAAAGATTTGCGGGAAGAAAGTAGCCAAAACGCTGTCGAGATAGGCCGCGCCAGTGCCGAGCCCGATCAGCGTAAACATATTCGGGCTGCGATTGACGAGCGAGGCCCAAAAACGCTCGAAAAATGGCCAGCCACCCCACAGGACAACGGGAGTGGCGAGAAAAAATTCGATTGCATTTCGGACGGATGGAGCAAGACGCAGGCCGAGCATTTCACCAAACATGGAGAGGACCAGCACGGGCAGCGACAATGCCACGCTGACCCAGAACCGCCTCCGCATCGAGTCGTATTCGGGATCGGCCTCCACTTCGGCGAAGACATCCATCGGCTCGAGCGCCATGCCGCAGATGGGGCAAGTGCCCGGGCCAATCTGGACAATCTGCGGATGCATTGGGCAGGTGTAACGGGCGCCCTTTGCGCTCGCAGCGGGAGGCGCGGCAGCAGCTGGGATGTGATGCATCTCTGTGTGCTTGGCAGGAGCGTGAGCATCCTCCATTCCCGCGGTCCCGGGAGCGGCAAGAAACTTCTCCGGACCCTGCGCGAAGCGCTCCGCGCAACGCTTGGAGCAGAAATAATAGGCCTTGCCATCGTGCTCCACTTTGCCTCCTGCTTTCGCGGGGTCCACCGACATTCCACAGACGGGGTCTTTGACCTTTGGCGAGCCCGATAAAATCGGCAGGCTTGCGTTCGGCAGCTTCGGATTCGTGGGCAGATTGGACATGTCGCTATATTAGATGATTCTAAGTTACATCTGTAACCGCCGGGAATTTGTCGTGGCTGGTATAATTCGCGCATGACACTCGTGGAAGTTACTTATGAACTGCAATCTCCCCTGAGCGAAGAGCAACTGCGCCATCTCGGCGAGTTCGCGAACATTTACGGCCTGCGGCGGTTTCGTCTGGACGATTCGAAGAAACAGTTGTCGTTTGAATACGACGCGTCGCGCCTGCGCGAAACGGAGGTAGCCCACGCGCTGGGTCGAGCCAAGATTGTCGTGACGCGCAAAGTCAACTGACGCCGCACGCTTGCCCAAGTAGCAGCTTCCCACTACAATTCCCGCGCGTCTCAAGCACACCCATTTCCACGGAGCAATTGCGCTCCATCATCTGCGTTCACGAAGGAGTCCGATGAAACCAATCATTCGCTGCATTCGCCGCACCCTTGTAATCCTGCTTGCAGCGCTGTTTGGAGCGCCTTTCCACACCCAGAGTTCACACGCTCAGACTCCTTCGCCGCAGTCCGGCCAGGCCACACTGTCGAGTGAAACGCCGGCCCACTTCGAAGCCGCCACCGCCACCTTCGATTACACGCGGCGTGACGTGATGATTCCCATGCGCGACGGCGTAAAGCTGCAAACCGTAATCCTCGTTCCTAAAAGCACAAAAAACGCGCCGATCCTCCTGACCCGCACACCCTACGACGCCTCAGAGTTGACGAGCCACATTCCCAGTCCGCACCTGGGCCCCGCGCTCTACGGTTATGACAACGCGACGGATGTCATCGTCGAAGGCGGCTACATCCGCGTGGTCCAGGATGTGCGCGGCAAGTACGGCTCCCAAGGCGATTACGTGATGAACCGGCCCCTGCGTGGCCCGCTCAATCCCACGACCGTCGACCATTCTACCGACACGTACGACACCATCGACTGGCTGGTGAAGAACGTTCCGGAATGCAACGGGAGAGTCGGCATTCTCGGCATTTCTTATGACGGCTTTACACCATTGATGGCGCTGGTCAATCCGCATCCCGCGCTGAAAGTGTCCGTGCCCATGAATCCCATGGTGGACGGCTGGATGGGTGACGACTGGTTCCATAACGGCGCTTTCCGCCAGCAGAATCTGCCCTACATTTACGAACAAGAAGCAACGCGCGATAACAAAGCCAAATGGTGGAGCAGCCACTTTGACGACTATGACGAATTCATGCAGGCGGGCTCGGCGGGCGAACTCGGCCGCCAACACGGCCTGGAACAGATCGGATTCTGGCGCAAGATTCTGGAGCATCCGAGCTACGACGCTTTCTGGCAGGAGCAAGCGATGGACAAAATTCTTGCCACGCAACCGCTGAAAGTTCCGACGATGCTGGTGCACAGCCTCTGGGATCAGGAAGACATCTACGGCGCCATTGCGGTGTACAAGGCCCTCAAGCCAAAAGACACGAATAATGACAAAGTCTTCTTAGTGATGGGGCCTTGGCATCACGGGCAGGAAATCGAAGATGCCAGCTCGCTCGGTGCGTTGAAATTCAGCAGCGACACCGGGTTGTATTTTCGCAAGGAAATTCTTGCGCCATTTCTCGCGCAATATCTAAAGGATGGAGCACCAAAGGCGGACGTCGCGGCGGTTTCTGCGTTCGAAACGGGGACAAACACGTGGCGGCGGCTGAATGCATGGCCATCAGGATGCGCCAGCGGCTGCGCGCCGAAAGCTACGCCACTTTATCTTGGCCCGCGGCGGAAACTGATTCTGACCGCGGGGCTAGGTCCCGGCGAGGGTGGGTCTGGTGCGCCGCCTCCGTACGAAGAATACGTCTCCGACCCGGCGAAGCCTGTGCCTTTCCGCGCGCGCCCCAGTCAACCCATTGGCTACAGCAACGGCCTGACCTGGTCGCAATGGCTGGTGGACGATCAGCGCGAAGCTTCCGGCCGCCCCGACGTCTTGGTATTCGTTTCCGACGAATTGAGCGCGCCGGTGAAAATCAGCGGGCAGCCAGTTGCGAACCTTGTGGCTTCCACCAGCGGCACGGACTCCGATTGGGTGGTGAAATTGATTGACGTTTATCCGGATGAAGTGGCTGGCCAGAAGGAAATGGGTGGCTACCAGTTGATGGTTTCGGCTGATATTTTCCGCGGCCGCTATCGGGAGAGCATGGAAATTCCCAAACCGATCGCACCGGACAAGCCGCTGCTCTATCGTTTTGCACTACCCACCGCAAACCACGTGTTCTTGCCGGGCCACCGCATCATGGTGCAAATCCAGTCGAGTTGGTTTCCTTTGTATGACCGTAATCCGCAGACGTTCGTCCCCAGTATTTTCTGGGCCAAGCCAGGGGATTACCGTAAGGCCGTGCAGCGTGTCTATCACGCGCCGAGTGAGGCAAGCTTTATTGAATTGCCGGTGGTTTCCGCACGGTGAAAAAAGAATGGGCAAAAAAATGGGGCCCCCGCTTGGGATCGGGGGCCCCGGAGGGCGCGTTTCAATTGCTGGCGTCGTTTTCACGTCAGCGCGTGGGGTCATCCATCCTAGCTTCCCTCTCAGAGGCAGGTGGGTACGGTCCGCAAAAAGTGACAAGCAAGCCCCTTCCCCCTCGCTTGTCTCTCTTCGCATCTCGTCATCTGAAACGCGCCCACGGATCGCGTCAGTGCAAGATTTCGGCCAACTCGAGGCCCGCAGATAACTCTATTAAGTGTTTTATTATGTGGGAGTTACTTCTGGCTTGTTGCCGTCGGGAAACTCCAAAACTGCACTCCTGATTCAGTTCGGAACTCCGCGTCGCTCCAGAATCGGGAGCTTGGCCTTTTCCATGACCCTGACAGATCCGGCTGGTTCCAGAACTACCAATCTGCCCGAGCTATCGGTTTTCTTCCGCATCTTCCTCAGAATGGCTTCATGCTTCCCTTGCTCAAAGCCATGCTTCCGAGCCATCCTTCGCTTCTGCGGGTGGCGGGCATTGCGATGACTATCCTGGCCTGCTCGTTCTCGGTCTTTGGCGACACTCCGGCGCTGCTGCGTCAAGTTCCGGCGGGAGGATGCTACTGCCATTGCGCGGAATCGAACCTGCGTGGTGGCTGCGTCAAAATGTGTGACTCGAAAAAACATGCTTCCCGCTCGTGGTCGAGAAGCTGCGCCAAGCCTCACTTGAACACAGCGCCCCGCAATTCGAACGCAGGCCCGAGATTCCCGCATCCGGGCCGCGCCGAACACGCCCGGCTCCATCCGCCTGCTGCTCTCTGATTTATTCTCCTGCTTGTGCAACGCAAATGAATTCTGCGCTGCGCCTTGACGCTGCCGGGTTTTTCGCCCAGAAGTAGGGCGAATATCTCAGGAATTTCGAAGATGGCTCGGCTTTTTTTGTGTGGCGACTCGTTTTGGTATTGCGTCGGATTGCGCTTCGATTACGGCTTTCGCTGTGTTGGGACTGGTATAACCCTGTGCATTACCTTCTGCCAGGCGCCGGTTTCGTTGCCAGCCTAATCTCACGGCTTCGGGCGAGCCGCAAGCGCTTCCCGGAACGGCGTAAGATTATTCTTATCGACGATCGCGGTCCCCGTGTCTACCCATGCCGGCATGGGAGAAGTGGGTGAGGTTCTCCAATCTTTAAACTCGTGAACGGCATTGTGGTGAAGATCGTCCAGAAATTTGAGCCCATAGTAGCTCATCACGTAGGGCTTCTGCACAACCGTCGCGGTGATGGCGCCACGCTGGATCCAGTCCAACGTCTCCGGGTCCTTGTCGAACGCCACGATGGGAATCTTGCCGGTAAGGTCCAAACGGTGCAGCGCATCGGCGGCGCCGGCTCCCCCTGAGGCTTCCAAGCCAATGATTCCGTCAGGTTTGTCTTTGCCTTGCACGAGGGCGGATATGGCGTCGTAGGCATCCCGCGGATCACCCTTGTCATCGACGGTCTTGGTAATTTTGATTCCCGGAAATTTCCTCAGCGCTTCCTCAACGCCGCGAAGACGCTCGCCGAGATTGAATTGACCGAGGACGGTCACCACGACGATATTCCCCTTGCCTTTCAGCAATTCCCCCATGCGCCTGCCACTTTCCTGGCCAGCACGGAAGTTGTCCGTGCCGACAAAGAGAATGCGGTTGGACTCTGGTGAATCAGCATCCACGCAAATCACAGGAATACCTTGTTGGACGGCGGCGTTGATGGGTTCCCTGAAAATTTCTGGAGTTGCTGCGGCGAGCAGGATGCCGGAGGGTTTTTGAGAAACGGCTTGCTGAAACGCAGTCAGTTCCTCGTTCGGAGAGAAAGCGGCCGGGCCCGTGAAGTCCGCTTTGACGCCCAACTGCTTTGCTGAATCGGTCAAACCGGCTTCGGCCTCCTGCCAGTACGGTATGGTGGTGCTAACCGCCACGAAAACATAGTGCTCATCCTTCTCGTGGTAAGGCTGCTGGCATGACACCAGCACACCTGTCAGGAGAATCACGGGAAGAAGAGTTTCGATCGCAGGAAGTTTCATAGCAGGTCTCCTTTCAGCAGTTTTCAAGCGAGGAAAAAATCGAAGAGCAATTCCAGATACAATTGGCTCTCTTTTCGAGCGCTTAGCCTATCATAGTCGCGGCACAATCGAGCTACGAACCGGCTCCCGAACAAGGACTGGTCTTACCCTGACTGGTTTGTTCAAGTGTCAGCCGCGTGTGCGGCAGGAAAGGTATGTGGAATAGAAATTGCACATTGACCGCTTCCCCGGCACCTCGAAGCTTGGCGGCCGAAGTTGACTTTCTCATTCAAGATTCGCGGACGGGACTCTACAGTGCGACCGCGCTTCCATGGGATTGGCTTAGTTCCAGAGCCCGCTGCGGTCCCCACCGTGCCTCATCATGACCTTCACATCGCCCTCGGGTGAGCAGCGAGAGCCTCTCGCATTGTGGTGAAGATCGTCCAGAAATTTGAGCCCATAGTAGCTCATCACGTAGGGCTTCTGCACAACCGTCGCGGTGATGGCGCCACGCTGGATCCAGTCCAACGTCTCCGGGTCCTTGTCGAACGCCACGATGGGAATCTTGCCGGTAAGGTCCAAACGGTGCAGCGCATCGGCGGCGCCGGCTCCCCCTGAGGCTTCTAGGCCAATGATTCCGTCAGGTTTGTCTTTGCCTTGCAAGAGGGCTGAAATCGCCTCATAGGCGTCACGTGGATCACCCTTGTCATCGATAATCTTGGTGATTTTCAAGCGCGGAAATTTTTTCAGCGCTTCAGTGACCCCACGCAAACGCTCGTCAAGATTGAACTGGCCTGGGATGGTGATGACGACGATGTTGCCTTTACCGCCGAGGAGTTCCCCCATGCGGCGGCCGCTTTCCTGTCCGGCACGGAAATTATCCGTACCGACGAACAGAAAGCGGTGAGAGTCGGGAACGTCTGCATCCGCACAGATCACCGGTATGCCCTGTTGGATCGCGGCATTAATCGAAGCTCTGAAAACTTCCGAATTCGACGCCGAGAGCAAAATTCCAGACGGTTTTTGGGCAGCGGCTTGCTGAAACGCTTTCAGTTCTTCGTCAGGAGAAAAGTTGGCGGGACCAATGAGTTCTGCCTTGACACCCATTTGCTTGGCGGCATCCGTCAAGCCAGCTTCGGCCTCCCTCCAGAACGGTACGCTGGTGTGCGAGGCCACGAAAACATAGCGTTCTTCCGGCTGATGGCACGGTTGCTGGCAGGATACGAGCGAGCCTGTGAATAGAAGCACAAGGAGAAGAATGTGAATTTGCCGGACTCTCATCGAAGACCTCCTTTGGGGACTCTAAGGAAGCGGAATTCTCGGGGAAGAAAATCCAAGCAGGGTATGCCTACTCCGGGGGCAACCCTACCACAACCGGGACAGAAAAGAGCTAAAACGTGTGTAGATTCCAGTAGAAGCTGAAGCCGACGAAGGTTGATATGCTGGGAGAATCGCATGGCCACCTCAACGGCGACGACAGAGATTTCCGAGAAGCCAACCCAGCGCACTTCCGATTTTTCTTTTCTCCTGCAGGTGTCTCGACCGGGGCTGTGGACAACGACCGCGATGTTTTACCTGATGCCGCTCGGACACGCAGACTTTTTGCATTCCTGGAAACTTTGGCTGGGGCTGCTTTACGTGCTGTTTCCGCTTGGTCTTTTGCTCTATGGAGTAAACGACATCGTGGACGATAAGGCGGACTTGCTGAATCCGCGCAAGGGAACGTTCCTCTTCGGTTCGCGCGGGGCCGCCGAACAGCTCAAGCTCTTGCGATGGCAGATTGCGGCAGCGCAGATTCCGTTTCTGGCCCTACTTTATTTTCTGATCGGGCCGCGAATACTGCTGTGGTTCGCGGCGATGCTCCTGGCCGTGGCAATTTACAACGCTCCACGCTTCGGGTGGAAGAGCCACCCGCCGTTCGACGTCCTGGTTCAGGCGAGTTATCTACTGATCTTTGTGCTCAGCAGTTGGCTGAATCATGCGAATCCATTGCCTTGGCAAACCTTCGTCTTCGGCGCGCTGTTTGCGATGCATTCGCATATCTTCGGCGAGGTGATGGACATCGAACCGGACCGGCTGACTGGGCGGGGAACGACAGCCACGCGGATCGGGAGAATACCATCCAAGTTTTTGATGGCGGGGCTGCTGTGTGCCGAGACAGCGATCGTCTCGATTTGCTTTCGAGATTGGACGATTGCGGGATTTCTTGCCCTCGGCGCAATTTGGTTTGTATTGGACGCCACATTTGTTTGGAAAGAGCGGGCGTACAGTCCCACGGAAATGCGTCTGTTCATGTGGGGCTGGAACATCGCTGCGGTACTTGGCATCTTTTGGAATTGGCAGCACGCGACGCTAACGCGGCCCGTACCCAACGCACTTTTCTGATGATGTCGCGGCGGAGCCCCAACTTGGCAGGGGCTAGGCTTTTTGCGCCTGGCGCCGTAAGAATGTCGGGACATCCAAATCGTCGGCGGGAACGTCCAGGCTGACTTCGCGCACATTTTGCTGAACCTGATGAACCACATTGGGGAGAGGCTCCTGTATGGGCGGTTCAACGGTATCGCGCCCGGCCTTCCAGGTTTTCGGCAGGAAGGATTGCTTCTGGTGAATGTTTTTCTTGTTGGCATCCCGGAAGCCCGCCGCAATCACCGTGATTTTGACAGAGTCTTTCATGTTGTCGTCCTGCACGGCACCGAAAATAATGTTGGCGTTTTCGTGCGCGGCCTTCTGGATGACGCTCGATGCTTCGTGGACTTCATGCAGGGAGAGGCTGGAGCTGCCGGAGATATTGATGAGAATGCCCTGCGCCCCCTGGATGGAGTTGTCTTCGAGCAAGGGGCTGGAAATGGCGCGGTTGGCGGCGTCCACAGCGCGGTTCGTTCCCGTGGCGACGGCGGTGCCCATCACCGCATAGCCCTGGCCATGCATGATGGCCTTCACGTCGGCGAAATCGCGATTGATGATGCCGGGCACGGTGATGATGTCTGAGATCCCCTGAACGGCTTGCCGTAGAATGTCATCCGCGATGCGGAAGGCGTCGAAAAAGCTGGTGCCGCGCTCAACGGTATCCATCAAACGCTCGTTAGGGATGACGATGACGGTGTCGACTGCACCGATCAGTTCCTGAAGAGACTGTTCCGCCTGCATCATGCGGCGCTTGCCTTCAAAGGCAAAGGGTTTCGTCACCACGGCAACGCTGAGCGCGCCCAACTCGCTGGCGAGCGAAGCAACTACGGGTGCCGCGCCGCTGCCGGTTCCTCCACCAAGGCCGGCAGTGATGAAAATCATGTCCGCGCCTTCCATCGCTTCGATAATTTTTTCCGTGTCCTCAAGCGCCGCCTTGCGGCCGACCTCGGGATTGGCGCCCGCGCCCAGCCCTTTGGTGAGCTTCGCGCCAAGCTGAAGCTTCACCGGCGCTTGCGAGAGCTTCAACGCCTGCAAGTCGGTATTCGCTGCGATGAATTCGACGCCTTCGACCTTGGCGCGAATCATGCGATTGACCGCGTTGCAGCCGCCTCCGCCCACGCCGAGGACTTTGATTTTCGCGGGCTGCAGCTCCTCGCTGAAGCTCATGCGGATTCCTGTGTCTTTTGCTGTCATACGTTCCTCAATCTCCTCCAAATCCGCAGCGCCCGGGCAGGGTTACGAGGCGCCCGCGAACATGGCTTTCAATTTAGATACCAGATTCCCCGAGCGTTGGGGCGCGGAACGCCGCGCCTTCGCGCCATGAAGTACAAGTCCGACAACCGTTGCATATTCCGGCTGGGCCACCTGTTCCGGCAGATCAGCCAAACCTTTGGGTTCCGCAATGCGCACCGGCAAATGGAAGGATCGCTCTGCCAGTTCATCCAGCCCGCGCAGGCGCGCGCCACCCCCGGCCAGAACAAACCCGGCGGGAATCTGGCCGTCGAGCCCGGTGCGCTGCAGGTCGTCGCGGATTAGCGACAGCAATTCCATCGCGCGTGGCTCGATGATGTCCGTAAGCATGTGCGCGAAGACGGTGCGCGGCGGGCGATCGCCGACGCTGGCAATTTCAATCGCGCCATTTTCCTTCATGAATGCCGATGCAGCACAGCCGTGCCGCCGCTTGATGCGCTCTGCTTCCGGGATGGGCGTGCGCAAACCAACCGCAAGATCATTGGTGAAGTGGTCGCCGCCAACGGGAATGGCGCCGGTGTGACGCACGACTCCGCCGCCGTAGACGATCAATTCGGTAGTGCCGCCGCCGATGTCCAACAGGCAGCAACCGAGGTCGCGCTCGTCCTGCGTGAGGCAGGATTCGGCCGAAGCGAGCGGCTCGAGAACGGTATCGCCGATGAGGATTCCCGCTTTATTCGCGGCGCTGACTAGATTCTGCGTGGCAGCCACGGACGAAGTCACGACATGGACGTTGGCCTCCAGCCGCTGGCCGACCATGCCAATGGCGTCGCGAATGCCGTCCTGTGCATCCACGATGAATTCGTGCGGGAGGACGTGCAGGACTTCGCGGTCCTGGGGGAGAGAAATGTTGCGGGCGGCATCCACGGCGCGGCGCACGTCTTCCCGCTCGATGTCGCGTGGACGGGGTCCCAGGGTGATGCCGCCGCGACTGTTCACCCCACGCACGTGGCTTCCGGCCACACCGATCAGCGCCTCTTCCACGGGCACGTTGGCCACGCTTTCCGCTTCTTCCACGGCGCGCCGGATGGAACTCACCGTGGAATCGAGGTTGACGATTAGACCTTTACGCAAGCCTTTGGATTCGGCAGCGCCGAGGGCCAGAAATTTTACGAGTTCCCCATCCACTTCGGCGATCAAAACAGAGGTTTTTGTGCTTCCGATGTCCAGCCCAACCAGGTATTTGTTTTTCTTCGCCAAGCCGCCGCTCCCCCAATGAACCTATTTTGTTTTCGCAGCCATCGTGCCCGCGCTGGAGTCGGGATTGACGACCACTTGCCGCGCATACTGCAAATCGATGGACTGCACCCGTCCCGCATTCGCCTGCCATTGCGAAAAGTTGTCCACCAGCATTTTGTACTTGCCTGAAAAGTCGCTCCAACCAAAATGAATGGTGACCGCCTGGGGATCGTTCGCGCTGGGCAGCCCAGTCATGACCGCGCGCAAATCCTTGGGATTGGAAAGGTCCACTTCACTGACGTTTTGAGACGATCCGCCGCGCACCAGATCGATATCCTTCATGAACTCCTGAAAGAGCTGCATGCGCTTTTCCCGCTGCTCGCGGGCCAAATCTTCCGATGCACCGCTCACGACGGGAAAGTGCAGTTCCTCTTCCCGTGGACGGTCGAGGAGCACGCCGTGAGCATCAATGAGCGCCAGTTCGTTTCCATTGCGCGCAAAGGCGATGGGAGTGCGTTCCGTCAGTTCGACACGAATGCGATTGGGCAAAATCCGCTGCACGGTGGCGGATTCAACCCAGGGCAATTGCTCGAGCTGGGTACGCCGGTTATTCAACGAAATCCGCAAAACACTGCGATTTCGATCATGGAGAAATTGCTGGAGCACGGCTTCGCGGCTGACCACGTGATTGCCGGTCACTTCGATCTGATCCGGCTTCAGCAGCAGCATGGTTGGCGAATAGAGAAGGAACTTCATCCCGTAGAACGCGACGGTCGCAACCGCTGCGCCCACGACAGCAAAAATAAGGATTCGGCGGTAGAAGAGCCAGCCCCGCCCACCAAGCTTCTTGCGGCGAATCTCGACCGGCTTCTGGCGGCGCAGATAGCGCGGCTCATCCTCGGCAATCAGCTCCGGCCGGTAGGGCCCGGCATCGGCAGCACCGATGGCATTTCGCTGAATGGGTTTCAGCCGTTCCAAACGACTACCTCGTTCTCCAGAGTCATCCCGTACGCTCTTTCCACGCGCTCACGCACGTCGGCAATCAGCGCCAGCATGTCTTTGGCGGAGGCATGACCTTCATTCACAAAAAAATTGGCATGCCGGTTGCTGACCCGCGCGTCGCTCACAGAGAATCCTTTGAGCCCCAATTCATCGATCATGCGGCCCGCCGAGGCACCCGGAGGGTTCTTGAAGATGCAGCCGGCGCTTTTCTGGCCAAGCGGCTGGCTCGAACGCCGTTTTTCGTTGCAGATACGAATACCTTCGAGGATTTGTTTGTACGGCTTGGAGGGAAGTTCCAATGTCACCGCGAGCATCATATCATCAGGCGCAAAGGAAGTGTGCCGGTATTCGAAAGAAATTTGATGGCCTCGCAGGGTTTCGATTTTCCGGGCGGCGGCGCGGTAGAGCTTGACCTCGCGGACGTAGCTGCCAATCTGCATCCCGTAGGCGCCAGCGTTCATCCGCAAAGCCCCGCCCACCGTGCCTGGAACTCCGATCAGGCCTTCCATGCCGCCCAGGTCACGTTTGGCGCAGAAGGTGACCGTGCGACCGAGGTCGGCGGCGGCATCCACATGAGCAAAATTGCCTTCAAGAACGACATCGGGTTCCGGCGGGACGAGTTGCTGGACAATCCAGGGTAGTTCGCCGTCGCGGACCAGTAAGTTCGAACCGCCTCCCAGGAACTTATGAGGAATGTGGTTTGCATCCAGAAGATTCAGCAAATCCGGGATGCTTTCGTGCTTCGTGATTCGCAGCAGGTCGGTGGTGCCGCCGATACCGAGAGACGTCCATTGGGAAAGCTTTGTTCCCGCCCGCAACTCGACGCCGAGTTCTGCAAGACTTGCGACGATCCTGGGATCGTTAATGTGCATGTTGCGCCGAATGCTCCGTTCCTAGAAGAACGATGAATTCGTTGCTGGCCCGGCTGACGTTGCCTGCGCCGATGGTCAAGATGGCGTCGCCGGGAATGGCCTGCCGCAGCAAAAATTCGATGCCCTCCTGCATGGAGCGGAAATAGTGCACGTTCTTGTGCCCGGCATTGCGAATGGCATTGGCGAGCGCTTCGCTGGTCACGCCCGGGATGGGCGCCTCGCTGGCGGCATAGATATCCGTCAAGACGAGAACGTCGGCCTGATTGAACGCGCGGCAGAACTCGCCCCAAAGATGCTGCGTGCGCGTAAAACGATGCGGCTGAAAGAGCACCAGGAGGCGATTGAACTTGCAGCCGCGGGCCGCTTCCAGAGTGGCGCGAATTTCCGCGGGATGATGACCGTAATCGTCAACCACGGTAATGCCGTTGACCACGCCCTTGATATCGAAGCGGCGGCCCACGCCGGCGAATTTTGCCACGCCGTCGCGGATCAGGTCCGAACCGACGTTCAGATACAGGGCCACAGCAGCAGCAGCCGCCGCGTTGCGCACGTTGTGCATCCCCGGCGGATGCGACAAACGGAAGAGACCCAGGTCATCACTCTTATAGGTTAGGCGGAATTCGCTCTCCAGACCATCCAGCTTCACATCACTAATCACGAGGTCGGCCTGGCTGGAAGTGCCGTAAGTAATGATGGGGCGCTTGATGCGGGGAATGATGGCCTGTACATGGGGTTCGTCGATACACAGAATCGCCGCACCATAAAAAGGCACGCGATTCACAAATTGAAGGAAAGCGTCCTGAATGTCCTCGAGCGAACTGTATTGATCCAGGTGTTCGCGATCGATGGTCGTAACCACCGCAACGACCGGCGCAAGCATCAGGAAGCTGCGGTCGCTTTCATCGGCTTCCACCACAAAGTATTCGCCCTTGCCCAGCCTTGCAGTGGTCCCCGCTTGATTGACCCGGCCCCCGACCACAAACGTCGGATCCAGATGTGCAGCAGCCAGTACCGAGGCGACCATCGAAGTCGTGGTGGTCTTGCCATGGGCCCCGGCTACGGCGATCCCGTACTTCAGCCGCATCAGTTCTGTGAGCATTTCTGCACGCGGAATTACCGGAATCTTCATTTTATGCGCTTCGACGACTTCCGCGTTGTCCGGCTTCACCGCAGAAGAAGTCACAACAACATGCGCGCCATCAGCGTTCGTTGGCTTGTGGCCTTCGTATATCGTTGCGCCCAGGTTTTGAAGCCGTTCCGTGATGTTCGAAAGTTTTACGTCCGACCCCGAGACCGAATAGCCCAGCGTTAAGAGAACTTCGGCAATGCCGCTCATACCGATGCCGCCGATGCCCACCAGGTGAATGCGTTGAAAATTTCGAAAGGAGACCATCATGGTTTTGCCCTCGCAAGATTTCTTTGCACGTTTGCGGCCTCTTCAATCAGATTGACGATGTCGCGCGCGGCCTCAGGGCGTGCCAATGCGCGCGCGGCTTTGGAGAGCTTTTCGATTTCCTGGGGCTGGTCGATGAGAGCAAAGATTTCGGCGCTCAGTTTTTCCGCCGTCAGCTCCCACTCGGTAATCAGGCGGCCCGCGCCCGCGCGGACCATTTCCTGCGCGTTGCGCAATTGATGGCTGTCAGTGGCCCTCCCGAAGGGGATGAAGATGGCGGCTCGGCCGGCGGCTGCGACTTCCGCTGCGGTGATGGCTCCTGCCCGGCAAACAATCACGTCGGCCCAGGCAAAGCGCTCCGCCATGTTCGAAAGGAAGGGTACGACCTCCGCGTTGAACTCGCGCCGCGCGTACGCGGTGCGTACTGCGTTATAGTCCCGTTCTCCGGTTTGATGGACGATGCTCAGTTCCCTTTTTCGCGCGGCCAGGCGGTCCATGGCATCCACGAATGCCCGATTGATCGGCAGAGCACCCTGACTCCCTCCGGTGATGAGCAGACGAAAAGGCTTCTGCGGCGTTCGAGGCGATATGGAAAAGAATTCCGGGCGCACCGGACAGCCGGTAACGATTGCTTTTTTCCCCCACGCCTGTGCAGAAATTTCATAGCCCGTGGCAATTCGTGTCGCAATGCGCGCCAGCGCCTTATTGGTAAAGCCCGGTTCGGCATTCGGCTCGAAAATGACATTGGGGACGCGGCCGAGCCACGTCGTCAATAACATGGGCCCTGCGGCGTAGCCTCCAACTCCAAACGCGGCTACCGGTTTGTGTTTTCTCAAGACGCGGCGAGCGTCCAGCATCGCTGGAGCCAGCATGGACAAGTTTTTGATCAGCGTGGCGCCACCTTTGCCTTTCAATCCTGCGACACGCAGCAATTCCAGGGGCAGTCCTGCCTGAGGCACCAGCTTCATCTCAATTCCGCGTTCGGTTCCCACGAGCACCACTTCTCTCTCTGTTCCTCTGGCCAGCCATTCCCGGGCGATGGCCAGCGCCGGGAAAACGTGTCCGCCTGTGCCACCGCCTGCAATCAGCAATTTCACCTGGCGCGCCCGCTCCTCAAGCTTCCCTTGCCTGCTGCGAGATGTTGAGCAGCACACCGGTGCCTAGCAACATCACCAGCAAACTCGACCCGCCATAGCTGACGAACGGCAGCGGGATCCCTTTTGTCGGCACCATTCCCAGAACCACGGCGAAATTGATCAACGCCTGGCACAAAACCATCGCCGTGATTCCCAGCGCGAGCAGGCGTCCAAAGGCATCCGGCGCCCCAAAGGCCGCCCGCATCCCGCGTTTTCCATAGATCACAAATAGCGCGATGACGATCGCCGCGCCGATGAAACCGAGCTCCTCGCAAATCACCGCGTAGATGAAATCGGTATGCGCCTCGGGCAAGTAGAAAAGCTTCTGCTTGCTTTCCATTAATCCCACGCCTGTCAGGCCCCCGGAACCCACGGCAATCAGCGACTGTCTCAACTGGAATCCTGCGCCTTGTGGGTCGGAGCTGGGGTCCCAGAAGGCAAGCAAGCGTGCCATGCGATAGGAGGCCAGCGAGATCAGCAGGTAAAACAGTGGTACCGCTGCCGCGGCTCCGGCGGCAATCCACTTCCAGGAAAGGCCGGCCACGAACAGAATCGCGGTCGCGAACAAGAGGATATCCACCGACGTTCCCAGATCCGGTTGCGCAAGAATCAACCCAATGCACACCAATACCGGCGCAATCGCGGGCAGAATGGTGTGCAAGAAATCTTCTCGGCAGAATTCCATTCTGGTCTTACCCCGTCTCTTTTGGTCGAGAAACCAAGCCAGGTACAGGATGACGGCAAGTTTCGCAAGTTCCGAAGGTTGAATCCCCACCGGACCAAAGCGAATCCACCGGTGCGTCGCGTGCGACTTATCCACAAAAAACGCGCCGACCAGCATCAACAAGACTCCACAGAGGACCGGGTAGACCACGGCAGGCTCGCGAAGTTTGTGATAGTCCGTACGCATCAGCACGAACATTCCGAAAAGTCCGATCAACAGCCAAGCCGCTTGCCGCACAAGAAAGAGGTACGAGTGGCCGTACAGCTGCTCCGCAGTAACGGCAGATGCACTCAAAATCATCACCGCGCCAAAGAGGCAGAGTGCGAGGGTCACACCAAAGAGCCAGCGGTCACCTTCCAATCGTCTCGGCATGTTCGCTCACCCTCTTCCGGAAGTTGTGCTCGCGGCTTGCCGCTCGAGTTGGTGCACAAGATCCTTGAAAACGCGGCCGCGGTGCTCGTAGCTCTGAAACTGGTCGAAACTCGCGCACGCCGGGGCAAGAACCACGATGTCGCCCTGCCGTGCCGCGTGCGAGGCAATTTCCACGGCGCGTTCCAGCGTGCCGGCGCGCTCGATTGCCACGCTGCCCGCGATTTGCCTTTCAATTTTTTCCGCTGCAGCGCCAATGAGGAGTGCAAGAATGGCCTTCTCCCGCAGCGGCGCTCGCAGCAATGTGTAATCGCTCCCTTTGTCTTTCCCGCCAAGAATGATCAGAATTCGCCCGGGGAAGGCATCCAGCGCCTTCAGAGTGGCGTCCACGTTGGTCGCTTTCGAATCGTTGTAATAGCGCACACCGCCAATCTCCGCAACGAACTCCAGGCGATGCTCGACGCCTGCGAACGATCGCACGCCCTTAGCAATCGCCGCCGGCGCTGCACCTGCGAGACGCGCCGCCACCACCGCAGCGAGAACGTTTTCCTCGTTGTGCGCCCCAGCCAGCGGAATATCCGCGAGCTTCAAAATGGATTCCTCTGCTCCGTCACGGCGGAAGAGGATTTCCTTTTCTCTGACGAAAGCGCCCTGGGCGGCCCGCTGCTTCCGGCTGAACCAGTACACCTGCGGTTTCGCCGGGGCCAGCGACGCGGTCGCTGGGTCATCTGCGTTCAATACGGCGCTGTCGGTTTCCGCTTGATTCGCGAAGATGCGCGCTTTCGCAGCGCTGTAGGCTTCCAACGTGTGATGGCGGTCCAGATGATCGGGCGTGAGATTCAAAAACACGCTGATGTTCGGCCGGAACGTCTCGATCCATTCCAATTGAAAACTGCTGAGCTCTACGACGGTGATGGTTGCGTCTTTCGTGCGTTCCACGACGGAGATCAGTGGAGTGCCGATATTTCCCGCAAGGATGGTGGAGAACTCGGCGGTCTTCAAAATGTGTTCGATCAGCGTGGTAGTCGTGGTTTTCCCGTTCGAGCCGGTAACCCCGATCAGACGTCCTTTCAGAAAACGGTCCGCCAGCTCAATTTCGCTCCAGATGCTGAGGCCTTGCGAGCGCGCAGTTCGCAGCAGTGGCGCATCGGCGGGCACGCCAGGGCTCGGAACGATCAAATCTTGATTCACGAGCGTCTCTTCGCGGTGCCCGCCCAGTTCCAGGCGTAGCCCTGTCGCGCGCAGCGGGGCGATGGAATCGCCCAGTTCTTCTTCGCTCCGGGTATCCGTCGCGGTCACGCGCGCGCCGCGCGCCGCACAGAAGAGCGACGTGGCCACACCGGTCCTCGCCAGTCCGATGACCAGCACGCGCTTGTTCCGAAGTTCAATGGGCGAAGGCATTTCGTTACCGAATCTCCTACCTCAACTTCAAGGTCGTCAGCGCGAACAGGGCAAAAACCAGCGCGGCAATCCAGAAGCGCACGATCACTTTCGACTCGCTCCAGCCCAGCAATTCGAAATGGTGATGAATCGGCGCCATGCGGAAAATGCGCTTTCCGCGCAGCTTGAACGATCCCACCTGCAAGATGACCGAGACCGCTTCCACGACAAAAACCCCACCCACAAAGAACAACAAAATTTCCTGCTTGATGATCACGGCGATCGTTCCGAGAGTCCCTCCGAGCGACAGCGAGCCCACATCGCCCATGAAAATCTCCGCGGGATGCGCGTTGTACCAGAGAAATCCCAGCGACGCGCCCACCAGCGCTCCGCAAAAAACGGTCAATTCACCGACGCGCGGGATGTACTGAATCTCGAGATAAGTGGCCCAACGAAAGTTGCTGCTCACGTACGTCAACACTGTCAGCGCCCCCGCGGCGATCACCGTACACCCGATGGCCAAGCCATCCAGACCGTCCGTCAAGTTCACGGCATTGGAGGAGCCCACAATGACAATTGCTGTTGCCACGAGAAACGGCACAAAGGCCAGCGGCCAGAGGTGTCCCCAAAAATGGGAGCGATTCAGCAGAGAGTGGATAACTAGGTCGGGGTGGAATCGTTTAAAGAAAGGAAAGACAAATTGCGTCGAGTAAGCGCTGTAAGTCGCCAGGACCAACAGCACGACGCCGACGACCAAGCTGACAAAAACCTGGAAATAGATTTTTTTCTTTGCCGTGAGACCCAGGTTGTGCTGCTTGGAGACCTTTGCGTAGTCATCGATGAACCCGATAATCGCAAACGCGATCAGCGCGAAGAGCGAGAGAAGAATGAATGGATTGGTCAGATCCGCCCAAAGAAGCACCGGCACCGCCGTCGATAGGACAATCAGCACTCCGCCCATCGTCGGTGTTCCGGCCTTTTTCTTATGCGCTTCCGGTCCTTCTTCACGAATGTATTGGCCAATCTGGAGTTCTTGAAGCCGCCGAATCAGCCCCGGCCCAAAAACCAGTGCAAGAAACATCGCCGTGAGGCTCGCATAGACCGTTCGTACGGTGATGTAACGGAACACATTCAGGGGGCTGAAGTAGCGCTGCAACATGTGGAAGAGGAGGTAGTAAAGCATCTCAGTGCCATACCTCCTGACCGGAGAACTCCCCCGGCGCGGCGTACCGAGCGATCAGCGCATCGACAATCTGTTCCATTTTCACTCCGCGCGAGCCCTTCACCAGCACCAAATCTCCAGAGGCCACCAGGCTTCCCAAAAATTCAGCGGCCTCTTGCGGCGTTGCAAAAAATCTTGTCCGCGCGCGCGGCATACCCGCGGCCACGGCCCCTTCCACGATCTGCGCAGAATCACCGGCCACGCCAATGATCCAATCGATCTTTCCGGTCTTCACGGCCAATTGCCCGGCGGCCCGGTGCAATTCCTGCGAGGCGCTGCCAAGTTCGCGCATCTCGCCCGCAGCCAGAATTCGCCGCTGAAAATTCGGCGTGGCCGCAAGCAATTCCGTCATGGCCTGCAAAGCTGCCGGGCTCGAGTTGTAACTGTCGTTGATCAGCGCCGCTCCATTCGAAAATCGCAAGAGTTCTCCGCGCATTGCCGGCGCGCGCAACGCGCGGAAGATGCTCTGCGCTTCCGCCGCGCCGATTCCCCAAACACTTGCCGCTGCGAGTGCCGCCAGCGCGTTCGCTATCGCGTGGCGTCCAGGAACGGTCAGCTCCAGTCGTACGCGCCCTTCTGGACTGATGTAATCAAATGCCGTTCCCAGCGCTCCGCGGTCTTCAATCTCCTGGGCCATAAAGAATGCCGACTTTTCTATGCCATACGTCAACACACGCCCCGGCGCGAAAGCTCCAAATGCCGCAACGCGTGGATCATCGGCGTTCAGCACGGCCGTCGAATCGTGGCCGTTCAATCCTTCAATCAACTCGCGTTTCGCGAGTGCAATCTCATCAACCGACTCAAAAAATTCCAGGTGCGCCGGCGAAACGCGCGTCACTACTCCGACGTCGGGCCGAGCAATCGCCGCCAGCCGCGCCAGTTCGCCGCGGCGCGACATCCCCATCTCCAGCACCGCGGCCTGACGCGTTTCCTCCAGCCGAAACAGCGTTAGCGGCAGACCGTACTCGTTGTTCAGATTTCCTTCCGATTTCAAGACCCGTAATTTCGTGCCCAGCAGTGCCGCCAGGATTTCCTTCGTGGTGGTCTTGCCGACGGAGCCAGTAACGCCGACAATTTTCCCGCCCCACGTTTCCCGCACCGCGCGCGCCAGTTGCTTGAGCGCCTCGAAAGTGTCGGCCACGGCGATGCACCGGTCGCCGACCCACCCCGCGTACCGAGGAAGCTGTGCTTCTGCCACCAATGCCGCGAGCGCTCCATGCTCCAGCGCACTGGCAACATGATCGTGTCCATCGTGACGCGGTCCGTGGATGGCCACGAACAGTTCTCCGGGACATACCGTGCGAGAATCAATCGACACACCGGCCAGCCGGGCCACGGGGTCGAGTCCCGGCCCCGCCCGAGTACCCAAAGCGCCAGCCACTTGTGCAAT
This sequence comes from Acidobacteriota bacterium, assembly GCA_003224145.1. Taxonomy (GTDB): domain Bacteria; phylum Acidobacteriota; class Terriglobia; order Acidiferrales; family UBA7541; genus Acidiferrum. The sequence continues at coordinate 54,395 of QHYN01000199.1, read as the reverse complement.
CGTCCACCGCATAAGCTCCTCAGAGGGTTCGTCTTAACCCAGTACGCCACGGTTCGCTCGGTGCTCAACGTATTGAGGGCTCCTCCTTTCGAGAGGTTAGCGACCGGCCCGTATCGGCCGCCCCGCAACCCGAGCGCCCTCGTCCCTGCCAAGAAACAAGCGCGCTACGTGCCAAACCCGGAGCCATTCTGCGGCCCTTCAAATCCCCGTTCACGAAGCGCGCGCCGCGCCATTTCCCGATCGTCAAATTCCAGCGTGCGGTCGGCAAGAATCTGGTAATTCTCGTGACCCTTTCCGGCCAGCAACACAATGTCGCCCGCCCGCGCTTCATCCATCGCCATGCCGATGGCTTTTTCCCGGTCAGGCTCGATCAGATATTTTCCTGCCGTCTTTTGCAGTCCCACAATGATGTCGCTGATGATTTTCAGCGGATCTTCCGTGCGCGGATTATCGTTCGAAAGAATCGTCAGGTCGCTCAACCGGCCTGTGACTTCCCCCATGACGGGCCGCTTGGTTCGATCCTTCAATCCGCCGCATCCGAAAAGCGTGATGATGCGTCCGTTTGGATTTAGCTCCCGCGCCGTTCGAATTAGATTCTCCAGCGCATCGTCGGTGTGCGCGTAATCCACGATCACGACGAAAGGCTGGCCTTGAACAATCTGCTGAAAGCGTCCGGAAACGCTCTCCAGATTTTGGATGCCCTTTTCAATGATTTCATTCGAAAGACCCAGGGCCTGCGCCGCACCAATCGCTGCAAGCAGGTTGTACACGTTGATCCGCCCGACGAGCCGCGAAACAATGTGCACCTTTCCATGCGGCGTTTGCGCCGTGAAACTCAATCCCTCGAAATTCAGTTGAAATTTCTTGGTCGTGATGTCGGCGCCGGATTCCAGCCCGTAGCTCACGGTTTTCTTCGCCAAGCCCACGAGCCGCTTGCCAAACTCATCGTCGATATTCAGAACGGCCACTTCCGGAGCGCCTGCTCCCGTGCCCTCGAAGAGCCTCTTTTTTGCGGCGAAATAATCCTCAAAGGTCTGGTGAAAATCCATGTGCTCGCGCGTCAAGTTGGTGAAAACCGCAGCTTGAAAATGGCAGCCCCACAGCCGATCCATCGACAGGGAATGCGAGCTGGCTTCGAGCACTGCGTATTTCCCGCCGGCATCACGGGTCTCCGCCAAAAATCCTTGCAGGTCCACCGATTCCGGCGTGGTATTGGGTGCGGGGTAATCGCCGAGCGGCGTGTGATAGGAAATCGTACCAAACAAGCCCGTCTTCGCCCCCGAAGCCTTCACCATCGCATCAACCAGCGAAGTTGTGGTGGTTTTCCCGTTCGTCCCCGTCACCGCCACCAGTTGGAGCGCGCTTGCGGGGTGCCCGTAGAAATTCGCGGCCGCGATTGCCAGCGCCTTGCGTGCTTCTCCAACCTGAATCCACACCACTCCTGTTTGTGCGTCGGCAGGCGCTGGCTCTTCGCTTGCGATGACCATCGCGCCGCGCTGGATGGCGTCTTGAATAAACGCGTTCCCGTTCGCCTTGGCCCCGTGTAAAGCGAAAAACATCGCCCCAGGCCGCACTTTCCGCGAATCGCAGGCAACTTGCTGAATTTCATACTCTCCTGCCGCGAAGAGCGGGGCGGTTTCGATTCCTAGAAGGACTTCCCTGAGCTTTTTCCGAATGGTATCCGTGCCTGTGCGGACAGAATGACTCACAGGGCCATCGGCGCGGGTTGTAGCAGATTCCTGCACTCGATCTTCTTCATGGCTGAGTCCAGTCCTCATCCTAACGCCGGGTTCCCTTCCGAGACTTGCTGTTCTTCGGCGCCGGTGTTCCGAATTGTACGGTGACCTTCGCCCCGCGCCTCAGCTTCGATTCCGCCGCCGGCTTCTGATTTGTTGCAAGACCGCTGCCAACCAATACGGGATCCAGCCCCAAACGAAGGCACATCTCGGTCACCTCTCGCACCGTTTTTCCACTCATGTCCGGGACCGGAATATCGCCGCCTTCATCCACGGCCACCGTTACCGGAGGAAGCTGGCCCATGCCCGCCTTTGCAGTGGTCCCGGCAAATTCAGCCGGGGGCTGGTCCGGCTGGCCGGTAAAATCCGTCGGCGTGAAATCCGCGAGCGCTGCTGAGTTTGATGCTCGGTCGCTCCGGTAAGCAGCTTGAAGAAGCCGTGGTCCGATGGGCACATCGCGAGGTACATCCAAGTAAGGAAGGATCTGCTCCGCGATGCGCTTGAAAACCGGCGCCGCCACCTGTCCGCCTTCGCGTTGCCCGACCGGCGAATCCAGCGACACCAGGATCGTGACCGCCGGGTTGCTAATCGGGGCAAACCCGGTAAATGAAGCAATCAGTTGCGTCCTGGAATAGCGGCCTGTAGCGGGATCAATTTTCTGAGCGGAGCCTGTTTTCCCCGCCGCGGTCCAACCATCGAGGCGAGCCAGCTTTCCGGTGCCGTTGAGCACCACTCTTTCCATCAGCCGGCGAAGCGTCGCCGCCGTTTCCGGCCGGATCACCCGTCGGGGGTCCGCTAGTGCCAGAACCCCTTCCGATGGCACGACTCGATCCCCGCGTCGTAATTCCGCTACTACGTGCGGCTTGTAAAGTAAACCGCCATTCGCGATTGCGGAAACGGCGCTGATGAGCTGAATCGGCGTGACGCCCACCTCTTGTCCCATCGAAATCGATCCAATGGAGATCGCCGACCAGCTCTCCAGCCTCCGCACGAGGCCTTTGCTCTCTCCGGGCAGATCTACACCGGTAGGCTGGCCAAATCCGAACGCGCGAATGTAATCGTAAAATTTTGGCGCTCCCAACCGCAATGCGATCTTGATCGCTCCCACGTCACTCGATTGGGCCAGAATGTCAGCAACGCTCAACAGGCCGAACGGCTTATGGTCGTGAATCCGGTGGCCTGCTACATACACCGCGCCATTCTCGCAATCGAACACCTCCTCCGGCCGGGTGATGCCTTGATCGAAGGCCGCCGCCAAGGTAATCAACTTAAAGGTCGAACCCGGCTCGTACAGTGCCGTGACGGCGCGGTTCATCCGCGATTCGGCAGGCGCCTCGTTTGCAGCATTCGGATTGAACTTCGGCCAGCTGGCCAACGCGAGGATCTCCCCCGTGTTAGGGTTCATCACCATGACGGTCCCGGCCATGGCGTGCGTCTTGGCGATGGCTGCGGCGAGTTCGCGCTCGGCGATGTACTGCACTCTCTCATCCAGCGTCAGGATCACGCTTGCGCCGGGTTCGCGCTGTGCTTCCCCTCCGTCGAACCAGCGCTGGCGCGCGTCTGCCATCACCACGATCTTTTCGCTCTTGCCGCGGATTTTGCTGTCCAGTTCGTGCTCGATCCCACCGAGCCCCTTTTCATCCAGGTCGACGAAGCCCAACACGTGGGCGGCAAGATCCCTTTTCGGATAGATGCGCTGATTCTCTTTCTGGAAATAGATGCCCATCAGGTTCAAGGCCTCGACCGCCTCCTTTTTGTCTGGCGGTACCTTGCGCGCGATCCAAACAAAACTCTGCCCCGATTCCAATCGTGCTTCCAGCACATCGCCCGGGATCCCCAGCACTCGCGAGAGCAATTGCGCCGCGAGCTGTGCATCTCCAACCTCGGTGGGCACGGCGAACACGGAATCCACAGGAATGCTCATCGCCAGCGGATGCATGTTGCGGTCGTAGATCGAGCCGCGCTTTGGCGTGATTTCAATGGTGCGCTGTTGCTGTCGGGCCGCCCGCGCCAAGTATTCGCTGTGACAGAAAAGTTGAAGGTACGCTAAACGGCCAAAGACCGCGGTGATCCAGAGAAGAGTCAAGCCGGCAACAATGAGCAAACGATCCGCTGCCGTGCGCTCTCGCCCACGATTCACCGTTCGGCGATCTCTCATCAGGGCGTGCGCGCGATTTTGGGGCATGGTGAGATCAGTTCGGCCAGCACTCCGCCTCAATGTTCATTCTACGTGTGCAGATTCTCTGACAGCCCGCACGCTGAGAGCGCTACCGCGCGCGGTTCTGGCGGACGTATCTCGCGGCAGCCACCTCGGCGCCCGGCGGGGCGTCGTATTCCTGCACTTGCGTCGGCAGCGGCTCGGTCAGTCCCAATTGGCGCCGGGCAATGACATCGATGCGCATCGGATTTCGCAGGCTGGCAATCTCCAGCTTCAGGGAAGAGTTCAGCGTCGCGGCTTCCACTTGTTTTGCTTTTACTTCTTCCAATTGGAAGCTTAGATCAATACAGCGAAAATGCTGGTAGATATAAAGCATGAAAAAAGCCGCCACGATGCCGCCCAGTGCCAGGGTTCGGCAATAATTCCGCATCTTTACCGGCTCGACGCGGCGCACCAGCCTCGAGTTGTCGATTCGCTTGACCGTTTGAAATTCCAGCTTTGCTGCTGCTTTGTTCCTTCTCGCCATGGCTATACTCTTTCCGCACACCGCAGTTTCGCACTTCGCGAACGTGGGTTGCCCGCCTTCTCTTCCTTGGTGGGCTGGATTACATGTTTGGTCAGCACGCGGAGCGTTCCTGCTCGCTCACCCTCCTGAAACGCGCGCTTCACCAGACGGTCTTCCCGCGAGTGGTAACTCAGAACCACCCAGCGGCCGCCTGAATTCATTGTGGCGGGGGTCCGAGAAAGAAACTGCCCGAGTTCCTCCATCTCTCGATTCACCGCTATCCGCAGCGCCAGAAACGTTTTTGTTGCGGGATGCAGTCTCTGCCTTCCCCATTGCTTTCGGGCCCCTGCCACAGTCGTTGCCAGGTGCGCGGTATCTCTTATGGGTCGCGCTCTCATGATCGCCCTGGCGATCCTTCGGGAATCGTGCTCATCCGCCTCGCGGTAGAGCAAATCGGCCAGCTCTCTCTCCGGCCATCGATTCACAATCTCTTCTGCCGTCAACTCATCGGTTCCGGCATCCATTCGCATGTCCAGCGGCCCCGCCTCGCGAAACGAAAACCCCCGCGCGGCCTGGTCAAGCTGCATGCTCGAAACCCCCAAGTCGGCCAAGACCCCGTCCGCCGGCGGAATCCCCAACTCTTGTGCGACCTCCGCGATCCTCGAGAACGGTGCTTGGATCAGCTTCACTTTCGCCCCAAAGATTTTGAGCCTTGCCCGCCCAAGTTCTAACGCCTGTGCGTCCCGGTCCAGGCTGATCAATCTCCCAGAGGTCAATCTCTCCGCGATGGCTGCTGAGTGCCCGCCCGCTCCTAGCGTGGCGTCGATGTACGTTCTGTCCGGCTTTATGTGCAGCCATTCCAGCACCTCTTCCAACAGTACCGGCGTATGCGCCGCGCTCAATCCTTTGAACCCTTCGCCCAGCCCGATCCTCTACTTCTCTTGCGGCATCAAATCCCCAGGTCTCCCAACACCTTGTCGTCCTCATCGGTGTACGGATCATTCTTCAATTGATCCAACGCCCTGGTGTGATTCATCACCTCCAGATAATTGAGGGCGCCGAAAACATCTACTTCGCCCTTGGTTTGCGCGGCCTCACGCAGCACCGCAGGCACCAGCACTCTTCCCTGACCGTCCATCTCCACGGTTTGCCCGTAGTAGCTTGTCCTCATCAAGAACTTCCTTTTCGCTTTATTCGTCGTGGGCAACCGCGCCAACTTGTCCTCGATCTCCGACCAAACCTTCATCGGATAAATCCGTGCCGTCTCACCCGTTGGGCTGGTAATGTAAAACTGGTTTCCGTACTCCTTGAGCTCCTCCAAAAACACGGCGGGTATCTTCAATCGCCCCTTCTCGTCCACCTTCGCCGGACAGTTGCCCCGCAGCTTCATTTGTTCCGTTCAATTCGACCCCGGTTTTCCCGGGATTCGAGACAAAAATGTGGTCTGGAAAGGCCAAAATGCCCACTTTCACCACAAGTTACTCAAGCTGTCTACTTTGCCCTACCGCCCGCTACTTTGTTCTACTGTAGCCCACTTCTCACCACTTTGGCCCACATGATAGGCTCTGTTTGGCGCTTGTCAAGAGGAAACATGCATTTTGTTTAAAAAAAGTTGTGAAAATTAGACGGGACCAAGCGTGCCGTTTTCGCCGCAACTGCTTGTGGCTCTCTCGCGTCACAGCTTCAAGCCTTAGTGGTGGGATTGTCAGCCGATGCTAGTCTAGAAATTGGTACTAATTTGGTCAGGCCCGCAGCCCTGGGCCGGTGTCGAGCGGGCACCCGCCTCTTCCACTTCCCTATTCCATTCTTCCGGCTCTCGTGTTATGCTTTACTGGTCGTGATATCTCAGACTCCTAAAGGAGCCCTTTTCATGGAATGGACCACCCCTCAGCACGAAGAGATCGACCTCAATTGCGAAGTTACCTCTTACGCCAACGCCGAGCTTTAATCTTCCTCTCCGCCAGAATCAGTCACTGGCAGCCGTGCCGGAATGCGCGTAAAGATCCTCGGCTCCGCAGCCGGGGGCGGCTTTCCCCAATGGAATTGCAACTGTCCAAACTGTAGCGCGTTGCGCCGCGGAACTCTAAAAGCTCGTCCGCGTACGCAAACGCAAGTCATCTTCTCGCCTGACTCCAAGACTTGGTTTCTTCTCGGCGCTTCTCCAGATCTAAGGCATCAAGTGCTCGCTACCCGTGAGCTCTCTCCACCCCGGGACGATTCTTCTCCATCGCCGATTGGAGGCGTGTTCCTGCCGAGTGCTGACGTTGATTCCGTAATGGGCCTCCTCCATCTGCGCGAATTTCAGAGCTTCTTTTTGTTCGCGACTGCTGGCGTGCAGCGCGTTCTCCAGAAAGAAAACAAGATATTCCGCGTTTTGGAGCGTTCCGATCCGCCGGTGAAATGGCAGACTCTGTCTAGCAAGGGACGCTTGGGCTGTCATCTCTCCGAAGACTCCTCTGCGCCACCAGAATTCATCTGCACCACAGTGTCGCTCGGAAGCTCTTATCCAGATTACGTGGGCGAGGAGACTCTCCGGACGCTCTCGCCCGAGGAAGCAACGGTCGGCTTCGTCATGGAGCAAGGCCAGAGGCGTTTCTTTTTTGCCCCCTCACTTTCCGGCTCTTCGAGCGCGTGGAGGTCCGCTGCCGAGACCTCTGATGTCACCCTCATCGACGGCACGTTCTGGAGCGACGATGAGTTGTCGAAAACAGGCCGCAGCAGCAAATCCGCCCGCGAAATCGGGCACTTGCCGCTCTCCGGCCCGGGGGGCCTGCTCGAGCAATTTCCTGCGAATGACAAGGGCCGCAGAATCTTGATCCACATCAACAATACCAATCCAATCCTTGACGAAGACAGCGCCGAACACCGCACTGTACGTGAAGCGGGCTTCGAAATCGCCTATGATGGGATGGAGTTCGAGCTATGACCCCATCCATGACCAGTTCCTTTGAAAAACCTCTGCTCTCCGAAGCCCAGCTCATCGCTGGTTTTCACGCCATCGGCGAAGAGCGCTATCACCACAAGCATCCCTTTCACTTGCTCATGCACGAAGGCAAGCTGACCCGCGGCCAGCTTCAGGCCTGGGCACTGAATCGCTACTACTATCAAAGCCGCATCCCCATCAAAGACGCGGCTATTCTTGCCCGCAGCGAAGATCCCGCCTTTCGCCTCGCCTGGCGCAAGCGCATCCTCGACCACGACGGCGACGGAACAAAACCGGGCGGCATTGAGAAATGGCTGAAACTTGTCGAAGCCACCGGCCTTTCGCGCGATCACGCTCTCCGCGGCGATGGCATTCTGCCGGCCACGCGTTTCGCGGTACAGGCCTACGTCGATTTCGTCTCCACACATTCGCATCTGGAGGCCGTCGCATCTTCGCTCACGGAACTTTTTTCCCACAAACTCATTGCCCTACGCTTGGATCGCATGCGCCGGCACTATCCTTGGCTTTCCGGGGGTCTGGACTATTTCACCGGCCGCCTCACCCAGGCTCCCGAAGACGCCGAATTCGCTCTCGCATGGGTTGTGAAACACGCGCGCACGCGCGAAGAACAAGACAATGCTCATGCTGCTCTGCGCGCCAAATGCGACATTCTCTGGGCCCAGCTCGACGCCCTCTATTTCGCCTATGTGAATCCCGGCTGGTCTCCCCCGGGCGCTTTCCAGCCTGCCACGGAAAGCACATGACAATGGAGGGGAACAGCCGGCCGCGGCTCGCTCCGGGGTGTCGCATGGGAGAGAACAACAATCAGCGTATGCTCCTGATGCCCGAACGTGCTCTGCGCCTGAATGGCCCGAGCTTGGAAATCGTTTCGCGCTGCGACGGCCAGCACACCGTGGTGCAGATCATCGCCGAGTTGCAACAAATTTATTCGAAAGCGGAGCCGCACAAAGTCGAGCAGGACATTATCGGCTATCTCGCGCTCTTGCAGAAAGAACGCGCTCTCGACTTCGAGTTGTAGCTCACGCCTTTCTTCCGGTCATGACGCTTAATTCACACAACCCGCTCGCCCTTGTCGTCGAGCTCACGCATCGCTGCCCGCTCCACTGTGTCTATTGTTCGAATCCCCTCGAGTTGCAATCTCGCGCCAACGAGCTCTCCACGGAAGCCTGGTCGCGTGTCTTCAAAGAAGCCGCCGAAGCTGGCGTACTCCAGGCCGATTTCACGGGTGGCGAGCCTCTCGCGCGTCCTGATATCGTCGATCTCGTCCGCAACGCGCGAGCTGCCGGCCTCTATGTCAGCCTCATCACTTCCGGTCTTCCCCTCGACGAAGCCAAGCTCGATTCTCTAGTCCAATCTGGACTAGATCATTTTCAGCTCAGCTTCCAGGGCGGGCACGAAGAGACTGCCAGCGATATTTCGGGAACGAAGTCCCACTCGCACAAGCTCCGCGTCCTCCAGTGGCTGAAACGCTACCGCATTGGCGTCACCCTGAATTTCGTTATCCATCGCCGCAACATCGACGAACTCGAGGAAATGCTCGCCATCGTGGAAAACTCTGGTGCGGGTTGCGTGGAATTCGCGAGCGTCCAGTATTACGGCTGGGCCTTTCCCAATCGCGAGCGGCTCTTGCCCACCAGGCAGCAGGTGGACCGCTGCGTGGAGCTTCTCAATCGCGCCGAAGAACAATTGCGCGGCAAGACACGCGTCCTCTTCGTCGTGCCCGACTATTACGCCAAATTCCCCAAACCCTGCGTCGGTGGCTGGGGCCGCAAGCTTATGCTCATCACTCCGAGCGGTGACGCCCTTCCCTGTCACGCCGCGACAGTCATTCCCGGCCTATCGTTCGAAAACGTGAAGAATCGCAGCCTGCGCGAAATCTGGGATCATTCCGAGGCGTTTCAGAAATTTCGCGGCCAGGATTGGATGCAGGAACCTTGCAAATCCTGCGACCGCCGCGATCTGGACTTCGGTGGCTGCCGTTGCCAGGCGCTCCTCCTCACGGGCGACGCTTGCGCGACGGATCCCGTTTGCTCCCTTGCCCCACAGCGGCCCAAGGTGGACGCCATCCTCGCGGAGATCAACAACTCATCCGCTCAGCAGGCAATTTCGACACCCGCGTGGCTCTATCGCCCTAATCCTTCCTAAGTTCCCGCGGATGTCTGCAGTTTCCCCAATCTCATGACGACGCGAGACAAAAAGACCAAACTACCCAGCAGTACAAGCGATCCAGAAACCGTCAACGTGTAGGGAGCGCCGATGCGCTTTGCGACGCCTCCCGCGATCAGCGCTCCAATTGGCTGCACGCCCATGAACATCGTCGCATACACTGCCATCACTCGGCTGCGCAGCTCATCGGGCACGCGATTCTGAATCAGCGTATTCGTCGCGGCCATCTGTGACGTGGCCGCGAACCCCACGACGAAGAGCACCACGACGCAAAGCCAGAAAACCTTCGCCTGCGAAAAAATGATCAGGCAGACCGCGCACGTCGTCGAAGTCGCCCCAATCCACCGTGCCAGCCCTTTGTAGTGCGTGCGCGCAGCAAAATGCAGCGCGCCCAGCACCGCGCCCACCCCCGCTGAGCTCATCAGCAATCCCAGTGTCCGCGCGTTTCCCCTCAAAATGTCCTGCGCGTAAATCGGCATGAATACCGAGTACTGCAATCCAAAAAGGCTCAGCACGCTCAGCAACAACAGCGTCGACCGTACTGGCGGATCGCTCATCGCAAAGTGGAATCCCTGCACCAGGCTTTTCAGCGGAGATTCCTCACTCGGCTTTATTTCCGTCTTTGCGATCCTCATCATGAAAAGTGCCACGATCACCGCCACAAAACTCAACCCGTTCAGGAAGAAACACCAGCCTTCCCCGAACCAGGCGATCGCGAATCCCGCAATTGCCGGGCCCACCACACGCGCTCCGTTAAAAATCGAGGAATTCAGCGCGATGGCATTTGGCAAATCTTCTTTCCCCACCATCTGCACCAAAAATGCCTGCCGGATTGGTACATCAAACGCGTTGACAACGCCTACCAAAAACGCGATGGCGATCAATTCCCATTCATTAATTAGATGCGCCAGCGTCAGTGCTGCCAGCACGAACGCCAGAATCATGGAGGCTGTCTGCGTGGCAATCACGCCACGATGGCGCTCGTAGCGGTCACCCACATATCCGCCCAGCGAGGAGAGAAACAACATCGGCACCTGGCTTGCGAACCCAAAAACTCCGAGCAGCGCTGCCGATCCGGTGAGCTTATAGACCAGCCACAGTTGCGCGGTGGTCTGCATCCACGTTCCGATCAGCGATATGAGTTGCCCTGCGATGAAGAGCTGAAAATTGCGGTGCTGCAAGGCGCGAAAGCGCGTGGACAATGCGGGAATGTTCTTCCTCCACTCGTTCGATGCGGCAATCCCGAACTAGTGCCGTTCCAACTAGACGGACCAAACGCGCGATCCATCGTTTCCGGAAAAATCGTCGTGACCGAAACCAATAGCGATCGCTCAAAGGAGTTGGAACGGCACTAGTCACCTTGCCGTGAACCAGCGGCTCTTGTCAACGTTGGGGCAAAACAACGGAGAGACGATTTGGCAGATCCATGGACCCTGAAACTAGCCAAGCTTTTTTGACAACCTGCAGTTCTCTGCCCTGACAAACGCAAGCTACGGTGTGTCATCCTGAGGCCGTGCATTTTGCGGCCCGAAGGATCTCAACTCTCACCCTGCGCAACGAGCATCGGTTGAGACGAAACTTCCAAGTGGAGCTGTTTTGTCCGGACTTAAAACTTAGAACTTACAACGGAAGACTGTTCTACTCGCTCGGCGGATCCGGCGCGCCCACATGCATGTGGCTCAGATCGCGCAGCATGGCCTTATCTTCTTCGCTCATGCCGCGTGTGAAGTTCGGATCATTCAAGTGCTGGTTCCGCGCTGACTCCGGCATGTTTTGCAGCACGCCCAATCGTTGTCGAATTGCCCTCTGTCTGTCGGACGGCATCTGCTGCCACTTTGGAAACACCTCATTCTTGATATGCCCCTGCTGATCCGGCGTCAGCTTCTGCCAGTTCCTAGCTGCCTCTCTCATCTCTTGTTGCTTTTGGGGCGGCAGCCGATTGAACTTCTCCCAACTTCGTTTCTGCTCCGGCGTCAAATCCTGGAACCTTCTGGGATTTGCCTGGGGATTGCTGGCATTCGGTGGCCGGTTCGGATTGAAGTTTGGCCGCTGTCCCGGCTGATTGCCAGCGTTTGGAGGACGATTCCCCCCACCGAGCGTGCCCATCGACTCTGTTGGCCGATTCGGCGGAGCAATGTTGCGCGGCCGGTCAGCATTCGGACGGCCATTGGGGGCCCTCCGCGCATCTTGCCGCTCTTGCCGCCGCTCTTGTCTCGGCGCCTGCCTCTGTTGTTGTCTCTGCTCTTGCTTTTGTTGCTGGGGCGGCTTGTTCGTGTCGTGCTTTTGCGCTGCACACGGCAAAGCCATCCCTGCGTCGATCCCCAGCGCAATCAGTAAGCAACCGATTTGGATTCGCAGTTTCATCTCACCTTACATCTGCTGATTCTGTTGCGTCGCCTCGTCCGCCTGCACCGGCGGCGGCAATTCCGTCAGTGGATCAAAGCTAGACAGCACATCGTAATTCTCCAGAACCGGAATATCGTCTTGCGCGATCTGCGGCGGATTGTTGCTCGAATGCGTTCCAATCCAAACTGTCGCCAGCAGCAACAACGACGCCGCGAACGCCACACGCGGCGACGGCGTGAACCAGGCCCACCAGCTCTGCTTCACCGGCTCCGCCGCCACCCGTGCATGAACGCGCAAATCAAACGCCGAGGACGGCTCGATCACCGGCAGTTCGTCCAGCAAGCCGCGCACCGCGCGAAACTCGTTCACGCGCACGCGGCAAGCCGCGCACGTCGCCAGGTGCTTCTCCACCTCTAGCCGTTCGCCTTCTTTCAGGCGCCCGTCCACGTATCCCAAAATCTTGTTTTCCATCCGACTGCAGCTCATAACTTCCTTCCCTTCCCGGCCCAACTTCTACAGCTTGCCCTGCTGCGCCACGAGGGGGGCGAGTTCCACTCGCAACGTTTCGTACGCCCGGAATAGCAGTGATTTCAGCGCGCTCTCCGAGCATTGCAGAATCTTGGCGATCTCTCCGTAATCCAGCTCCTGATACTTGTGCAGCAGCACCGCCGCTCTCTGTTTCTCCGGCAACTTCTCAATCGCGTGCCGGATCATCTTGCGCCGCGTCTCCTCGATCAAGTGCTGCTCGATGTTCGGATGCTTTTCCGCAACGTCCAGCGCCTTCTCTTCGCCGTCTTCCGCATCCACGGTCACCGGCGCATCCAGCGAAATCTCCATGCGTTGATACCGATTGTCGCGCAACGAATTCAACGCCAGATTGGTCGCGATCCGGAAGAGCCAGGTGGTGAACTTCGCGCTTGGCACGTACTCTTCTCTCGCGCGATACACCCGCAAAAAAACTTCCTGCGCCAAATCTTCTGCCTGTTCCCGGTTCCGAACCATGCGGTACAGGAAATTAACCAAAGGACTCCTGTAGCGATGCAGCAGAAGCCCGAACGACTGTTCGTCGCCCGCCTTTACGTCCAGCATCAGTTGGACGTCCGACCTGGCCATAGCCGCCACACCGTATCAAACCCAACTTGTCTCAGAAAGTTGCTTGTTCGAGAGGCCCTTAAATCCCTGGTAAGCTATTGTATCAAAAGGCTTTAGGATGATGTTAGGGTCAAAGCCGAGAAATACCGGCTACCTTTTCAAACATGAAACAAGCGTTGCATTATCAACAAACTAGCGACACCCAGGAACACCAGCAACGCCATCCGCCAATTCGGCTCGCGGTTCACTTCGGGCAACAGGTCCGTCGCCGCCACGTACACCGTCACTCCTCCGGACAGTGGCAGCGCGTATTTCAATTGTCCTTGCAGCGCGCTCGTCAACAGCACTCCAAACAGCGTCGCCGCTCCTAATAACCCTGCTCCCAGAATGGCGTTGCGCTTTCCCCGTCCGCTCGCCAGCGCCACCGACGCGATCGTAAACCCCTCCGGCAGTTTGTGCAGAAACACCGCCACAAACAACACTACACCCAGCCACGTCGAAACCAGAAACCCTGCCGCGATCGCCACGCCATCAAAAAACGTGTGAATGACCAATCCGAGAAGCACCGTGTCCCCCGCATGAACGGAGCTGAACTCCTCGTGATGCGTCTCCTCTCCAAAATGAAAATGCGGCGCGATGGTATGCTCGAACAAATGCACCAGAAAAAATCCAATCAGCACGAAGAGGAGCGCGCCCTCCCCTGATAGCCGCACCGACTCGGGAATCACCTCCAGAAACGCCACCGCCAGCATGTACCCGGCGCCCAGCGCCAAAAAATATTGCAGGGATTGCCGCGGCCAGTCCTTTCGAACGACAAAATATCCGCCGAGCAAATTCCCCGCTGCGGCTACGAGCCCCAGCCCCGCCGCCAGCGCCGTGCGAAATGTCACATCATGTCCCATGAATTGCCTTTAACTCTTTTTCGCTTTTTTCCTCTGTCTTCTCTGTGGACTCTGAGCCCTCCGCGTTCTCTGTGTTAATTCTTTTTTCCCTACCTCCTTACTTCCCTGCGTCCTTACTTCATCCTGAATGCCTAAACAAAATCACATCCCCTTCTTGCACCACATACTCTTTCCCCTCCAGCCGCACCTGCGCCTTTTCCCGTGCCGCCGCCAAGCTTCCCGCCGCCACCAAATCATCCCACCTCACCACTTCCGCTCGAATGAATCCTTTCTCGATGTCGCTGTGAATCACTCCCGCCGCTTTCACGGCCGGAGCACCCTTTCGAATCGTCCACGCCCGCACTTCCGGCTCCCCTGCCGTGAAAAACTGGATCAGTCCCAGCAAATCATACGTTGCGCGAATCAAGCGGTTCAGTCCTGGCTCTTTCAATCCATAGGACGCAAGCAATTCCGCCGCTTCTTTCTCGTCCATCTCCGCCAGTTCCGCTTCCAGCCGTCCGCACACCGCCACCACCGCCGCGTTCGGCCTTCCCTGCAATGCGCTCAACTTGTGCCGCTCTACCGCCGTATCCAGCTTGTCCGCTTCTTCGTCCCTCAGGTTCAGCACATACAGCACCGGCCGCACCGACAAAAACAAAAATCCCCCAATCGACTTCCGTTCTTCCTGCGTCAACTCCAATTCGCGCAGCGGCTTCTCCGCTTCCAGTTGCGCTTTGCATTTTCCCAATGCCGTCTGCTCGATTTCCAGCACCGGATCGCGCTTTTTCTTCAGATCCTTTTCTACGCGCTCCAGCCGCCGCGTTATCTGATCGTGGTCCGAAAGCATCAGCTCCAAATCTAGATTCGTTGCGTCCCGCAGCGGATCAATGCTCCCCTCCGAATGCGGCACGCTCGGGTCCTCGAACACGCGAATCACGTGCGCAATCACGTCCACTTCGCGCAACTGCGCAAGCGCATCTCGCGTGCGCTCTTTCTGCATGCCGCCTAAATCCACATAATTCACCGTGGCGTATGTGATTTTCTTCGGATTGTAGAGCTTCGCCAGCTCCACTAGCCGCGGCTCCGGAACTTTGGCTACGCCCACGTGTGTCGCCGACGCCCCGCCTTTTCCCTCGACGTGCGCCTTCGTCAGAATCCGGAACAGCGTGGTCTTCCCCACCTGTGGTAGTCCAATAATTCCCGCTTGCATAAACGCGAGAGTTTAGCACACACGTCTGTGGCCACCATCGGCCGTCCGCCACTCGTCACGCCCAACGAAATGGCCACAAAACGTGTGATAGCTTGTCTCCGCTTGGAGGCTGCCATGAGTGCCGCAATCCAGCAGGGAGACTTGTTGGGCGCGTTTGCCCGCGACTGGGCGGCATACGCGCCTGAAGTGATACCATCGAACCAGCAATTCCGCCGACTCGCCCCGGAAGTCCTGCCTTGGAGGTGACTATGCCCGATACGCGCCGCTGCTTCCTCAAAAGCCTGGCCGGAGCCTCGAGCTCCCTTCTCCTTTTTCAATGTTCGCCGCCCATCCCCACTCCCAGGCGCAGGACTCCGGTCGATCCACCGTCGCCTGCCGAGAAGCAGGATACGGAAACTCCCGTGTACGGATCGAAGATCGCTCAGCGCGCGAGATTGCAAGCGCAAGAAAAAGAATTCCGCGAGACGATGGCGCGGCTCTTCGCCAAAGTTAGCGATCTCAGACTTCAGGTCGATGCGCTCCACACCTCCGATATTTTTTCGATTGCCATTTTCAAGGAAACCCAAGAGATCGAAAAGCTCGCCAAACAGCTCAAGAATTACGCCAAGGTGTGACCCACTCGCCTATTCACGATTTCTCTGCACCCCTTTGCGTTCTCTGCATATCTGCGTTGTCTTTCTGCGCTTTTCGCCACAACTCGACTTCATTGCTTCGCCCCTTCCCTGCCTGGTATCTTCTTCCGTCATGTCTCTCCCTTTCGATCTCGCGGAAGCCACTCGCCACCTTGCCTCCATCGACCCCAAACTGGCCGAGCTCATCGCCAACACGGTTCCATTTCAGTTGCATTCCGACCAACTCGATTCTCCCTACGAAGTCCTCCTCAAGGCCATCGCCTACCAATTCATTTCCGGGAAAGCCGCGGCTACCATTTTCGGCCGCGTCAAAGCCCTCAGCAACAACGGCCGCGCCCCTTCCCCGGAACAAATGCTCAAGCTCCGCAAATCCGTCCTCCGCAAAGCCGGCCTCTCCGGCGCAAAAATCCTCGCCATGAAAGATCTCGCCAGGAAAACCATCGAAGGGATCGTCCCCACCCTCGAACAAGCCGAAAAGCACTCCGACGAAGAACTCGTCAAGCGCCTCGTCTCTGTCCGCGGCATCGGCGCCTGGACCGTCGAAATGTTTCTGATCTTCCGCCTGGGCCGACCCGACGTTCTCCCCGTCCACGACCTCGGCGTCAGAAAGGGCTGGTCCATCACTTACGGCAAAAAGCAGATGCCCACGCCCAAGGAACTCCTGGCCTTCGGCGAACGCTGGCGTCCCTACCGCACCGTCGCCTCTTGGTACATGTGGCGCGCCTGTCAGCGCGGCGGCAACGCCGCCATGCGCAAAATCCGCCCCGCGAAGCCACGAAAAGCGAAACGTGCTTCTGCCAAGGCCCCTAATTCACGATCTGGCCGCTAACTCACGCACTATCAGATACATAGCTGCGAATCCAGCCAGCAGCACTCCGCTTTCGAGCATTACCGAAATCCGGTGCAACCGGGTGAACTCCGCCAGCAACGGACTGTCCGCCGCGGTTGCCTGAATCGAGCCCATCTGCACGCGCAACATTGCCATCTTCGCGCTCACGGTGAACTGCGAGATCGCCGTCAGTGCAATCATCAGCACCACGCAAAGCGCGGCCGGGGTCAACAAGCTGGCGAACATTCTGCTCCGCAACAGTCGCGCCAGCAGCAACACAATGCCGCACGCGATTCCAACCAAATGCATCCGCGTCAGCGAATATCCAACGATCGCCCCAGCCTGGTCCCGGCTGCTCAAAATCCGGAATGCTCCCGGCGCCACCATAAAGCTGAGAAAAACATCGCTCCCCAGCCACAGGCTCAAACATAGAAACTCAATCGTACGTAGGAACGTTGACATGCTGAGATTTTAGCTAGAATGGCTTTTGGCGCCAGGGAAAAGATGGTGGGCGACAAAGGACTTGAACCTTTGACCTCTCCCGTGTGAGGGGAGCGCTCTAACCAACTGAGCTAGTCGCCCAGGGAAATAACCGCGATGCCGCGCGGCGTCATCCTATTTGTAGCAGGAAGGGCCCGGGTTTTCAACACATGCAGGCTGCCACTGCTCAAGTCGTCTCGCAGCTTCGGCGCTCCATCGCACGCGCGATCTACGGCAAGGAAGAAGCCATCCAGCTCGCGCTCATCGCGCTGCTCGCCCGCGGCCATCTGCTCATCGAAGATGTTCCTGGCGTCGGCAAGACCACCCTGGCTCAGGCTCTCGCCAAATCGTTTCATTGCACCTTCCAGCGCATCCAGTTCACTTCGGATTTGCTTCCTAGCGACGTTCTTGGCGTCAGCGTTTACAATCCCGAATCGCGCGAGTTTGAATTTCGGCCCGGTCCGATCTTCGCCAATGTCGTGCTCGCCGACGAAATCAATCGCACCACGCCGCGCACACAATCCGCCCTTCTCGAGGCCATGAACGAAGCCCAGGTCAGCATGGACGGCAGAACGCAGCTGCTCCCCCAACCGTTCTTTGTCATCGCCACGCAAAACCCGGTCGAGCATCATGGCACCTATCCGCTTCCGGAATCCCAGCTCGACCGCTTCCTCATGCGCATCAAAATGGGCTACCCCTCGCACGACACGGAGCGGGAAATCTTGCGCAAGCGTATCGGCGACGATCCGCTCCACTCGCTCGAGCCGGTCGCGGATCTGGGTGACGTGCTCTCCATGCAAAGCGCCGTCGCCCACGTGAAGGTCGACTCCAGCCTTCACGACTACGCCCTCGAAATTGTCAACCGCACGCGCAAATCCGACCAGCTCACTCTCGGCGTCAGCCCGCGCGGCACTTTGATGCTCCAGCGCGCCGCGCAAGCCCGCGCTTTTCTTGACGGGCGCGAGTATTGCCTCCCCGACGATTTCAAACATCTCGCTATCCCGGTTTTCTCTCACCGCGTTGTCGCCAGTGCGCGCCATGCATCGCTGCAGAAAAAATCGGAGACCACGGAATCCGTCCTGCACGATATCGTCGAATCCGTTCCCGTTCCCTTGTGATTGTGTTGTTGTGAGCGTGCAGACTACTCTCGCGCAACTTTGGGCCAAGGCCGATCGCCCCGGCGTTCGCGCGTTCATCCTTTCCATGATCGCGCTCTCCGCCGCGCTGCTTCTGGCACTGTATTCCGGCGCGGCCGCGGAACTCGGCCAGCTTGCCCTCGCCAGCACTTCCGCGCTGGTGGCCCTGGCGATTGCCGGATGGGTGGCGGTCACGCTGGTGCCCACGCTGGCCCGGCGCACGCCGCTCCGCTGGATCGGCTACAAAATCGAATACAAAATTTCCCGCGAAGGCTGGATTTATCTCGCCGGAATCCTGCTGGTCGCGCTCGCCGCACTGAACACCGGCAATAATCTTCTCTTCCTGATTCTCGCGAGCCTCATTGCTCTCGTGCTCATGTCAGGAATTCTCTCTTCGGTCAGTCTCTCGGGAGTCGAAATGCGTCTCGCTTTGCCCGAGCATATTTTCGCTGGGCAGCCGGTCCGCGCGCAGATCGAACTCGAAAATCAAAAGCTCACGTTGCCTTCGTTTTCCTTGCGCGTCGAAGCTGTGAAAGAAAAACAGGCATCCGCTGCCGCGATCTTCGAGAAGCCCGTTTATTTTCCCTATCTCCCCAAGCAGGACCGCGTCCAGCAAACCGTTCCCCTCACCTTCGCGCGGCGCGGCGTTTACCGTCAGGATGCCTTCCGCATCGTGACTCGTTTTCCTTTCGGCTTCTTGCAGAAGGCGCGGCGATTGGACTTAAAAACGGAAGCGCTCGTCTATCCTTCGGTAGAACCAACGGCAGAGTACATGGAGGTCTTGCCCGTCATTCAGGGAGCGCTGGAAAGTCTCAGCAAAGGCCGCGGCCAGGATTTGTATGGGTTACGCGACTACGTCCATACGGACAGCGCGCGCATGGTCCACTGGAAAGCCACCGCCCGTTCGGGGTCATTGATGGTCCGCGAATTCACGCGCGAGGAAGATTCCCGCGTCTTGCTTGCGCTCGATCCTCATTCTCCCGCAATGGAAAAGTCCGCTGCAAAGTCGACGTCCTCCGCGATCAACGAGCGCTTCGAGCGAGCCGTAGCCATCTGTGCCAACCTGGCCTGGCATTTCTACCAGACCAACGCGATGCTGCAATACCGCAGCGTAGGCATCGATGTGCCGCTCGCTCCTGCCGAAGAGAACATCTTCAAAATCCTTCGTCACCTCGCCCTCGCCCAGCCGCTTCCGCCCGATCCCGATCAAAAGCTCATCAACGACCTGGCCGCGTCTCCGGAACTGTTCAAAATCATCGTGACCGGCCAGCCTCGCGGCTTCTTTCCCCAGGCGGTATGGAGTTCTTCCTACATCGTCTTCCTCGACGACGAACTCCTGCGCTGATTGATACATTTTCTGGCTGGTTTAGACACCATCCTTGGAGCTCGGACCGAGACTTGGTTGACGGACGTCCGGCGCACAGCCTAGCATGAGGTCCGAAAGGAGTGCCTGTGATCGGCCAGTTCCTCGGTCATTACCGTGTGGTGGCGAAGATTGGCGAAGGAGGGATGGGTGTTGTCTATCGCGCTCGCGACGAAGTGTTGCACCGTGATGTGGCACTGAAGATTGTCAAAAAGGGTGCTGATCTTGGTCCATCGGCGGGCCAGAATCTGCTCCGGGAAGCGCGCGCTTCTTCCTCCCTTGGTCATCCCAACATCTGCACCATCCACGAAGTGGGTGAGACGGACGGCGAGCTCTACATTGTGATGGAGCTGGTCGAGTGCCGGTCTCTGCGCGCGATGATTGGAGATACAGCTTTACCGGCGGAGTCGGTGCTCCGGTATGGCGTCCAGATCGCCAGTGCACTCGTCCGCGCTCATGACAAAGGCATCGTCCATCGAGACCTGAAGACCGCAAATATTGTTGTCACTCCTGAGGGCTTGGTCAAAGTCCTCGACTTCGGTTTAGCCAAACGCGCAGCCGAGGGGATTTCCGAAGCGGCCACGCAGTCCTTTCTAACGACGCAGGACGCGTCCACGATGAGCGGCACATTGCCGTATATGGCGCCCGAAGTCTTACGCGGGGAGGGAGCCGACTACCGCAGCGATTTATGGGGGCTCGGAGTTGTGCTTTACGAAGCGGCTTCCGGGCGCCGGCCCTTTGAAGGACACACCGGCTTTGAGATCAGCTCCGCCATCCTGCGCGAAATGCCTAAGCCGCTCGGCCCTCCGGTGCCTCCCGGCCTTTGGGCCATCATCCAGCACTGCCTGGCCAAGGAGCCCAACCAGCGATATCAACGCGCAGGCGAAGTACAAGCAGCTCTGGAAGCCGTTCAGTCTGCGGTGAACGTTTCCCCTGAACCCGGAGCCGATCGAGGCGGGCCCACCACTACGGTCTTGCACAGCGTGCGGCACGTTCCAGTCAGAAAGGGAGATTTTCTTTTGCTCGTGGGAACGACAAAAGGAGCGTTTATCCTTCGCTCCAACACTCAGCGGACTCGTTGGGAAGTTGGCGGGCCGTATTTTCACGGTTATGCCGTCTACGCGATGGCTTATGACAGCCGTGGAGGCCAGCACCGTATCTGGGCGTCCACGCAGAATTATTGGGGCACGCTGCTGCGCTCCAGCGACGATTTCGGGAGAAGTTGGACGAATCCGCAGGAAGCGACCCTTCGCTTTCCCGCCGACACAGGAGTTTCCTTAAAGAACATTTGGCAGATCGGGTTGGGCCGGCCAGAGGAACCGGACGCGCTGTATTGCGGCGTGGAACCGGACGCGCCTTTCAGGACACGGGACGGAGGGGAAACATGGTCGTTAGTGCGCAGCTTGTTCGATCATCCGCACCGCCCGCGCTGGATGCCGAGCAACGGCGGTTTGGCCTTGCACACCATCTTGCCGGATCCCTCCGATAACCAGCGTA
The DNA here is from genome assembly GCA_003224145.1 of Acidobacteriota bacterium. Lineage (GTDB taxonomy): Bacteria > Acidobacteriota > Terriglobia > Acidiferrales > UBA7541 > Acidiferrum. The sequence continues at coordinate 33,420 of QHYN01000199.1, read as the reverse complement.
TGTACGTGGCCATCTCCGCCGGCGGCGTTTACCGCACCGACGATGGAGGCCAAACCTGGAAAGCGCGAAATCGCGGTGTGCGCGTTATGTTTACTCCCGACAAATACCCGGAGTTCGGGCAATGTGTGCACAAGATCGCCCTGCATCCTGCGCATCCCGAGCGCCTCTTCCTGCAAAACCATTTTGGCTTGTATCGCTCCGACGACCGTGCCGAAAACTGGACGGACATTGCCAACGGCGTGCCGTCGGATTTTGGTTTTGCGATGGTCATACACCCTCGAAACCCGGACTGGGTGTACATCGTTCCCGTGGAGTCCGACCAGTTTCGCTGCACGTGCGATGGACGATTGCGTGTCTATCGAACGCGCAACGGGGGCGGTTCATGGGAGCCGCTCATGCGGGGGTTGTCACAGAAAAGGGCCTACGAGACCGTCTTGCGTGATGCCATGACAATGGATTGCCTCGATCCTCTCGGAGTTTACTTCGGCACGCGAAGCGGGCAACTCTTTGGCTCGCGCGATGAAGGGAAGACATGGGAAAAGATACTCGATGGCCTGCCGGCGATCGTCTGCGTTCGGAGCGCCGTCGTCGAGGACGCATCTGCCGGTCCAAGACCAAGGTTGCCCAAAATGGCTCTCCCCACTTCCCCTCCATCGAAATCTCGCGCGACACACAAGTCTCGCCGAACCAAAAGGTGATCCGTGCCGGTGACGTTTCACATTCCAGGGACTTTGCGTGAGTTCACCGATGGGCGCAATACCATCGAGATCGAACAGTCACCAGCTACTTTGGCGGACGCATTGTCTGCGTTGTGGAAGCTCTATCCCCGCGTCCGAGATCGCATGGCCACGGAACAAGGACAAATCCGGGAACACGTCAATCTTTTCATCGGGGACGAGAATGTCCGCTATACCGGTGGACTTGCGAGTCCCATCGCCGCCGGATCTGAGATTTGGATCATCCCGGCGATCAGCGGTGGCTGGGGGGTAACTTCAGGTCCCGGGCGAGAGCGGCCAGCAAAGTTTGGGATTGTCGACTCCCGTGAGAAGGAGTCTCTTTTCGTCTTTCGTCTTACGGGAACAGTTGTGCGAGAATTCCCACGCACGATGTTGAAAGGCCACGAACTCGCTGAATTCCGGGAACAACTGCTCGGTTGGTTTCGCCAATTCCGGCGCGACCTGCCGTGGCGCCGCACAAAAGATCCTTACCGCATCTGGCTCTCAGAAATCATGCTCCAGCAAACGCGTGTTGCTGTGGTGATTCCGTATTACGAGCGTTTCGTCGAGCGCTTTCCCAATGTTCAGTCGCTCGCGACGGCGCCGGAGAACGAAGTGCTGCGCCTGTGGTCCGGCCTCGGCTACTACGGCCGCGCGCGCAATCTGCAAAAAGCGGCGCAACAAGTTGTTGTGCGTCACGGCGGAAACTTTCCAGCCAACCTGGAAGAACTTCTTGCACTGCCAGGAATTGGAAACTATACCGCTCCTGCGGTCTTGAGCATCGCGTTCGGCGAAAAACTGGCGGTGCTCGATGGTAACGTCGCGCGTGTCCTCGCCCGCATCGGCACGATTGGCGGCTACCTCCGGGAATCGCAGCGCTGGCAGGGTTTGCAGGAAATGGCGAACTCTTTGCTTGATCCGGAATCACCCGGCGATTGGAATCAGGCCATGATGGAACTGGGCGCTACAAGGTGCACTCCCAAATCGCCGCAATGCCTCATCTGTCCCGTCGCGCAATTTTGTGAAGGCTGCAAATTGGGCATCGCCGGATCCCTTCCCGAAAAACGCAAGAAGCATGCCACCGTGGAAATCCATCTCGCCGCGGCTGTCTTTGCGGATGAAAACGGATGGACCCTGTTGCTTCCCCCGCCCGAAGACCAAAACAACGAATCTCTCGCCGATTACGTTCCGGCAACAGTTTCCAGACTGTGGCACTTCCCGACAGTTCCTGTCAGCGGAGATTCCGTCGCGAAATTGCGCAGCGTTCTGGGGGAACTTGTCGCCAAGAAGCAGAATGGAAATCTGCGTCTCTTTGCTGCCGGTAAGATTCGCCACACCGTAACGTACCGTGCCATCACCGTGCAGCCCTATCGCATCAACACAAAAAAACTTCCTCGCATCAAGGGGGCGGAACGTGTTCCGTTGCAAGAAGTCACCGTCCTCCCCGTTTCCAATCTCACGCGGAAAATCGCCCGCGCCGCACTGGAAGCGGTTTCTTCTGTCTCACAGAAACGCAGAGAGTTATCTTTTCGTTAGAGCTTTGGCGCGGCGTCGCTTCGGCAGTGCCTGCGGATGCTAGGATAGAAAATCGACCATGACCGAGACTGTTGCAGCTCCGCCTGCACCCGCGTTGCCCGCCGAGCGTTTCTTTCGCGCCTCGCTTTCGCTGCTCATTCTGACTGCGATTGTCACGCTGGCGGGCACCGGAAAGCTGGATTGGATCACTTCCCTGGCTGCCCCCTTCGCCGCACTGTACAAAGGTTACCGGTGGTGGCACGGACGGTCCGCCGAACTTTCCCACCGCGGGGCCACCTGGAGCCTGGTTGCGTATCTGGCCTTTTTCCCGCTGGACGCGGTGTTTCTCTCGCGATTTTTTGTCGGCAGTTCTTCGAATCCGCCGCTTTACGCCCTGCTTCTCGCAGTGGTGCATTTTTTGATCTTCGCCATGCTGGTCCGCTTTTACAGTGCCTCGAATGACCGCGACGCCCTCTTTCTCAGCATGCTGTCGTTTGCAGCGATTCTGGCTTCGGCAATTCTTACTGTGGACACGACTTTTCTGATTCTTTTTTTCATTTTTCTCCTGTTCGGGGTCTCCACATTCATCGGAATGGAATTGCGCCGCGGCGCCGCCGGCGCGGTTTCGCCCGCTCCGCAGGTGCACCGGGAAAAAGACCGCAAGCTCAATCGCGCGCTGAGTCTTGCCGCGCTCAGCGTGGCCCTGGGAGCCATTCTTCTCGGAGGGATGCTCTTCTTCTTTTTCCCGCGGTTCAGCGCCGGATACCTGGGGCGCGCCAGCTTCAGCCCGTCGCTGATGACCGGTTTCACGGAGGATGTCGAACTGGGCCAGATCGGAGAGATTAAGAAAAATTCCGCGGTGGTCATGCGCGTGGAAACGGGAAAGCCGATTGGGTACGATCTGCTACGCTGGAGGGGCATCGCGCTGACCACTTTCGACGGAAGGCGCTGGAGTTCCTCCGCGCGCGACCCGCAGAGGCTGCGGACAGGCGCAGACGGCTGGATTTACACGGGCGATGCGGCGCAGCAGACAGGCGCGGCAGAGCAGACGATGCGGTACACCGTCTTCCTCGAGCCGATTGCCACGGACGCGATTTTTGTTCCGGGAAGAGTTTTGTCGCTCCAAGCAAATCTCACGGGCGAAGCCGGGAATTCCTTCAACGCCATGCGCCAAACGTACATTCTGAAAGACTCCACGGACTCCCTCTTCAACCCTTTTCGAAACTTCGCAGCCGTGCGGTACGCAGGGGTTTCGCGTTTACCGGCGGCCAACACGACAAAATTACGCGCGGCATCGAAAAATTATCCGGAAGAGATTGCCGCAACCTATCTGCAATTGCCGGAGCTTGATCCGCGCATTCCGGAACTGGCGCGCGAAATCACCAAAAACGCGCAGACGCCATTCGATCAGGCCATTCGAATCCAGAACTACTTGCGAAGCCGATTCGCATACACGCTGAATCTGGCCGGAAAACCAGGTGATGATCCGCTGGCGCATTTCCTGTTCGAAACGCGCGCAGGACACTGTGAGTACTTCGCTTCGGCCATGGCCATCATGCTTCGAACGCTGGGCATTCCCTCGCGCGAAGTGAACGGGTTTCTTCCCGGGGAATACAACGACCTGGGCGGAGATTACATCGTGCGCGCGAGCGACGCGCACAGCTGGGTGGAAGCGTACTTCCCCGGAATCGGCTGGCAGGTCTTCGATCCCACGCCCGCAGGCCCGGATAGCGGGAGCAGCTTTCTGACGCGGCTCGGAATGTACGTCGACTGGATGGAGATGACCTGGAATGAATGGGTGATCGGCTACGATTTCGCACACCAAGTGGCGCTGGCGCAGAACCTGCAGCGCAGCTCGAAGAATTGGGGAGACGCAGCGCGGATCTGGTTCGAACGCAAACAACGCAACGGCAAGAGATGGCTGAAGGCCTGGCAATTTCAACATGGCACGCTGGGCTATCTGCTGCCGGCTGCGCTGGTGCTGTTGCTCGTCGCGCTGCGGTACAACGTGCCGGTGGAACTGCTTCGTCGATTTCGACTCTTCCTGCGGATTCGCGCGTCGAAAGCGGTACGCGCCGATCCGCAGCTTGCCTCGCGGCTGTATGCCGAACTGCTGCGGATGATGGCACGGCGCGGCCTGGTGCGGACGGAGACGCAAACGCCTTTCGAATTCGCCGCAGCGGTACATTCGCCGCAGCTTGCTCCGGCAGTCTGGGAATTTACGCAGCTTTACGCGCACGCCCGCTTCGGCGAGGCGCCCTGCAATACCACGCAACTGGGACAATTGCTGGACCAGATTCGAATGATTCTCCGCGCACGCTAAGTCCCCAGGTGAGGGGCACATTCCAACAGGCTTTCTTCCGACAGTCGGGGTTGGACGTACCGTGCGCAGGTTCCTCGGGAGTATAATCGCGGCCAATCATGCCTCTCGTTTCAGGCACAAAACTTGGGCCGTATGAGATTCAGTCGCCGCTGGGGGCGGGCGGGATGGGCGAGGTGTATCGCGCACGCGATACACGGCTGGAGCGTGACGTGGCCATCAAGATTTTGCCTTCGCAACTTTCGAATGATTCCGTCCGCAAGCAACGCTTCGAACGCGAGGCGAAGACCATTTCCAGTTTGAATCACCCTCACATTTGCGTGCTGCACGATGTGGGAAATCAGGACGGCATCGATTATCTCGTGATGGAGTGCGTGGAAGGGGAGACGCTAGCGAAGCGGCTGGAGAAAGGACCGCTGCCGCTGGAGCAGGTGCTCAAGTACGGGATGCAAATCGCGGATGCGCTGGACAAGGCGCATCGCAGCGGAGTTGTCCATCGCGACCTGAAGCCGGGCAACATCATGCTGACGCCGACCGGCGCGAAATTGTTGGACTTCGGCCTTGCCAAACCAGCTGCGCTGCTGGCCAGCGTGGCCACGCTGACAGCGGCCGTGACGCAGGATTCTCCGGTGACGGCACAAGGAACGATTGTGGGGACGTTTCAGTACATGTCTCCCGAACAGATTGAAGGCAAAGAACTGGACAGCCGCAGCGACATTTTTTCGCTAGGCGCAGTGCTGTACGAAATGCTCACGGGCCAGCGCGCGTTTCCAGGCAAAAGCCAGCTCAGCGTGGCTTCGGCCATTCTGGAGAAAGAACCCGCGCCCATCGGCACGATCAAGCCGATGACGCCGCCGGCCCTCGAACATGCGATACGCCGCTGCGTCGCTAAGGAGCCCGAAAAACGGTGGCAAAGTGCAGCCGACTTAGCCGGCGAATTGCAATGGATCGCGGAAGGCGGTTCAGAAGCCACGTCGGCTTCGACCGCTCAAGCAAAAAGTATGCGCGCTCGGTGGCGAGGAATCGCGCTGTGGGGCACTGTCTCGTTGGTCCTAGCGGCCATCACCGGCCTTGCGTTCTGGAGTCTGAAGCCCATACCGGCACGGCCTGTTACCCGCACCATGATTGCCCTGCCGCCCGGCCAGAGGCTTGCGGGATTGGATCAACCTGCCGTGGCTCTTTCGTCAGACGGCACTCTCCTCGCCTATGTTGCCGTCCAAAGCGGGGCCCAGCAGATTTACCTGCGCGCGATGGATAGCCTGGAGGCCAGGCCCGTTCCGGGCACCGAAGGAGCCGTCAATCCCTTCTTCTCGCCCGACGGTCAATGGCTGGGTTTTTTTGCAGGCCAAAAGTTGAAGAAAGTGTCGGTGAGCGGAGGAGCAGTGGTCACGCTTGCCGATGCAATGATTCCGCGTGGGGCCAGTTGGAGCGGCCAGGGAATGATTGCTTTTGGACCAATGCAAGTATCGGCTGTGCAGCAAGTAACTGACGCAGGGGGTGCGGCGCAACCGCTGACCCATCTCGAGAAAGGGGAGGTCAGCCACCGCCTGCCGGATTTCCTGCCCGGCGGCAAAGCCATGCTCTTTGCTTTTGCACCGACGAGCTTTAATTGGACCAACGCGCAGGTCGCGATCCAATCAATCGAGACAGGCGAAAGGCGGAACCTGATCAAAGGGGCAGCACACGCTCGCTACGCGTCCTCTGGCCACTTGGTTTTTGCGCAAGGTGGAAACCTGATGGCCGTGCCGTTCGATGCCCAGAGGCTCGCGGTCATGGGCACAGCGGTCCCTGTGGTCGAAGGCGTCCGGCAATCCACGACAAGCGGGGCCGCACAGTTCAGCATTTCTGCCGGGGGATCGCTAGTCTATGTTCCGGGGAGCTTTCAAGTGGACCAACGCAGGCTGGTGTGGGTCAATCGAGGTGGCAAAGAGCAACCCGTGGCCGCCCCTCTGCATGCGTATTTGTTCCCGCGAATTTCCCCCGACGGACGACAGATAGCCACGGGGATCACCGAACAAGAGTCGCAAGACTGGTTGTATGACCTCTCGCGGGAGACGTTGACGCGACTTACGTTTGAGGGCAATGCGAACATCAATGCGGTATGGACGCCCGATGGCAAGCGGATAGCGTTTCAATCCAACAAGGAAGGGTCGGCGAACATTTGCTGGCAACGGGCCGACGGCAGTGGCGGACTGGAGCGATTGACAACCAGCCAGTCCACCCAGGTGCCGATGTCCTGGTCCCCGGACGGTCAGCTGCTGGCGTTCATGGAAATCAGTCCGACGACGGGTTACGACATATGGGTGCTACGGTTGAGCGATCGCAAGGCAGAGCCTTTTCTCCGAACGGCGTACAACGAAACTGTGCCGCGGTTTTCGCCTGACGGACGCTGGTTGGTTTATATCTCGAATGAGTCCGGCCGCTACGAGGTTTACGTGCAGCCCTATCCGGGCCCCGGTGGGAAGTTGCAAATCTCGACGGAGGGGGGCACGGAACCTGCGTGGAACCCCAGCGGGAGGGAACTGTTCTATAGGAGCGGCAGCAAGATGATGGCTGTGGCTGTTGTCACGCAGCCCAGTTTCACTGCGGGGAAACCACGGTTGCTCTTTGAGGGGGAGTACGTGCCAACGCCAGTATCGACCACCAACTACGACGTGACGCCCGATGGGCAGCGCTTCCTGATGCTCAAGCCCAGCGAGGCAGGCGAAGCGGCGCCGACTCAAATCAACGTCGTGCTCAACTGGTTTGAAGAGCTGAAGCGCCGCGTGCCACTAGGGCAGAAGTGAAGCAGCTAGTTGGAGAGACCACTTCTCAACTCCACCGGAATTCAGCCCTAATCCGACATTGCCAGGACTGTAATCGCTGCTATTCACGGGCCTGACGAATGACACGAAACCCGGTTTTAGGCCCATGTTAGAATCAAGGATTACGCAGAGGAGCAAATTTGCAGCGTACAACTAAGGTTGGATTTGTGAGTCTGGGGTGCCCGAAGAACCTCGTGGACAGCGAGGTGATGATGGGGTTTCTTGCGCGCGAAGGCTACGAGCTGACGCCGCGCGCGGACGAAGCGGAAGTGCTGGTGGTGAACACGTGCAGCTTTATTGAAGCGGCGCAAAAGGAATCCGTGGACGCCATACTGGAGATGGCGGAACACAAGAAATTCGGCGCGGCAAAAAAACTGATCGTGGCGGGCTGCCTGGTGGAATGCTACCGCGAGCAAATCCTGGAGCAAGTACCGGAAGTGGATGCGGTGGTTGGCACCGGCGAAGTGGAGCGAATCGTAGAGGCGGTGGAGGGCGATTTGCGAGTGCTGCCCGCGCAGCCGCCCGCGTTTCTGTATCACGATTTGACGCCGCGCATCGTAACCACGCCAAAACACGCTGCGTACATCAAGATCGCGGAAGGCTGCGATCACCCTTGTACATTTTGCATCATTCCGGAGCTGCGAGGGAAATTCCGGAGCCGACGATTCGAATCGGTCGTGCGCGAGGCGGAGAATCTAGCTAGAGTGGGCGCGCGGGAAATCACGTTGATCGGGCAGGACACAACTTCGTACGGCGAGGATTTGGGGCTGCGGGACGGGCTGGCGCAATTGCTGGCAAAACTGGCGCAAATCGAAGAGCTGCTTTGGGTGCGGTTCCTTTACGCATACCCCAATCGCGTGACGCAGAAATTGCTGGATACGACTGCGGAGCATCCGCGGCTGGCAAAGTACATCGACATGCCGCTGCAGCACGCGAGCCGCAGCGTGCTGGCACGGATGAAACGCGGCTCAAACGGCGAGGCCTTCCTGCGTTTGCTGGAACGCATGCGCACGACCATTCCCGGGGTGTCGCTGCGGACCTCGTTCATCGTGGGATTTCCGGGCGAAACCGAGGCGGATTTCCAGGAGCTGTGCGATTTCGTGAAGGCCGCGAAGCTGGACTGGATGGGCGTCTTCGAATACTCGGATGTGGACAATGCGGAAAGTTATGCGCTGGATGAGAAAGTAGACGCAGGGACCATCGCAGATAGGCGCAACCGATTGATGGCCATTCAGAAGAAAATCTCACGGGAGAATTTGCGGGCGAAATATCGCGCCGCGAAGAACGAGACTTTCACGGCGCTGATCGAAGGGCCGTCGAAAGACAACCCGCTGGTGTGGGAAGCGCGGCTCGAAGGCATGGCACCAGAAATTGACGGGAAGCTGTACCTGACGGACATCGAGTTGCCGGGCGGCGAAGTTGCCGAGGCAGGGGACGTGGCGCGCGTGGAGATAACAAAGTCCCATGCGTACGACCTAATTGGACGGGTGGTGGAAATTCTGCCGCGGCCCGCGAGAAGTATTGACCATGCCATCCCGGCTGCTCCGCCGGTTCCGCTCTCTGAAAAACTGCATCGCATCGCCACCGGCGCACCGCTGCGCGTGTTAGGGTAGGCTATACTTTCCGATCGAAGAGTGATTCCATGTGAGCGCGCATGGCTTAGGGTGTCGAACCTTGTTTTGAGGATTTCTTAACACAGAGGGCACGGAGAAGAAGAATCGTTCGCATGAAGCACAAATGCCCAATTTGCAAAACTGAAACCGACGCGGCGGTGCATGCGGATTTTCCGTTTTGCAGTGAGCGCTGCCGAATGCAGGATCTCGGCAACTGGGCCAGCGAGAAGTACGTGGTTTCCGAACCCATTTTCGACGAAGAAGAAGGTGTCGAAGGCGAACGCAAGACCATGCTCCTCGATCCCGACAAACCGCATGACAACGAAGAGTAGCAGCGCGTGCGCCGTGGAACCGCCGCGCAAGAAACCGAGACTTGCACTGGCCATCGCGACGGCACTGGGGATCGGTTACATTCCCAGAGCGCCAGGGACCTTCGGATCGCTGGCCGGCGTGGTGACGGCATTTCTCTCTGCGGTCTTTTTTCTCCACCCGAAGTCTCTTGGAGATGTGTTTTCGATGCATCCGTTGGCGGATGCGATGCTAAGAGAGAATCTGTTTGGGGCGCCGGGGACAGACATTCACAACGTGACCATGGCTCTGCCGCTGCTGATTGCCGGAGCGCTGCTCGTCATCCTTGTCACGCTCGGGGTATGGAGTGCATCGCGGGTGGCTTCCTATGGAGGGATCGAGGATCCGCAGCACGTGGTCATCGACGAGGTAGCGGGCCAGCATCTGACGCTACTGCTGCCGCTGATTCCCATTGCCCTCCCGCATTTGACGGCACATCTGGACTTCTCCGAATACGCCATTTTCTTCGCCTTGAGCTTCGCCAACTGGAAATACCTGCTGCTCGGTTTTATACTTTTCCGGGTGTTCGACATCTGGAAGCCGTGGCCCATCCGCCGGCTGGAGAAATTGCCCGGCGGCTGGGGGATCATGGCGGACGACTGGATGGCGGGCCTCTACGCTGCAATCCTGCTGCGTGTGGCGCTACACTTTGGCCTTTTGACGCTGCATATTGGTTGGGTATGAAATTCGGGTTCGGGTCCTCGCCAGAGAAGAACGGCATTCCCCACATTGAGAGAGTTGCGCCCGCAGCCGCGATTCCCGGCGGGGAGATTACCATTCATGGGCGCGGGTTCATTTCGCGCGCACAAGCGCGGCCGGTAGTGCACTTTGGCGACGTGGAGGCCAGCCTGGCACTGGCCAGCGAGAACCGGCTGATTGCGCGGGTTCCGGAAGGCGCGGCCGGGGGAACGGTACGGGTGGCCACGAATGGCCACGAAAGCCAGCCGCATCCGGTGCACATTGGGATACAAATCGCCGACAATTTGCATCCGGTGGCGAATCCCGCGGTGGACCACGACGGAAATATATTCGTGACATTTTCCGGGCCGCGCGGGCAGCGGGTTCCCGTTTCCCTTTATAAAATCACGGCAAACTACAACGTGAAGCCATTCCTCACCTCGCTCATCAATCCCAGTGGGCTGGCGCTCGACCGCTCCGGGAATCTCTTCGTCTCCTGCCGGAATGACGGAGCCATCCATCGCGTTTCACCGGAAGGCCGCGCCGAGCTCTGGAGCGAAGGCATGGGGGTCGCCACGGGCATTGCGTTCGATCGGGCGGGAAACCTGTACGTCGGAGACCGCAGCGGCACGATTTTCAAGATCAGCCCGGAGCGAGAGATATTTGTTTTTGCCACGCTCGAACCGTCGGTTGCGGCGTATCACCTGGCGTTTCATCCGAACGGCGACCTGTACGTGACGGGGCCGACGACTTCCAGCTTCGACCGGGTGTACCGCATCACGCAAGGCGGCGAGGTGAGCGTGTTCTTCCGCGGGCTGGGCCGACCTCAGGGCCTGGCCTTCGATCGCGACGCGAATCTGTACGTTGCCGCGTCCTACGGCGGCCAGCGTGGCATCGTGCGCATCACGCCGCAGGCGCATGCCGATCTCGCGCTGAGTGGTTCCGGACTCGTCGGCATGGCGCTGCAACCCTCGGGGCGCGCGATTCTGGCCACCACCACCGCTCTGTTCACGCTGGATTGGGACGTGCGCGGCCTGCCACTAGCCGGATAATCAATCTAATGAAAGCAGAGATTATCGCGGTGGGTTCGGAGCTGCTGACTCCGGACCGCATGGATACGAACTCGCTCTTTCTCACCGAAGAATTGAACAAGCTCGGAATTGAAGTCGTTCGCAAGACGATTGTGGGCGACCATCGGGAATTGCTGGCGGAGGCGTTTCGCGACGCGCTGAACCGCGTGCCGCTGATTATCGCGAGCGGGGGACTCGGGCCCACGGAAGACGATTTGACGCGCGAGACGCTTGCCGAACTGCTGGGCCGCAAGCTGATCCTGAATGACGCTATTCTTCGCTACATCGAAGGGCGCTTCCGGCAATTGGGACGGGAGATGCCGTCGGTGAATGTCCGCCAGGCAATGGTGCCGGAAGGTGCGGAAGTGCTGGAGAATCCGCGGGGGTCCGCTCCGGGATTGTGGCTGGAGGACAAAGGGCGATTGATTGCGCTACTGCCCGGGCCGCCGCGCGAATTGAAGCCCATGTACGAGGAGCAAGTGCTGCCGCGGCTGGAGAGGCGGCGCTCGGGCGTTCGCATGTTTCACCGGGAGCTGCGCGTTGCGGGCATGGGAGAATCGGCAGTGGAACAGCGCATCAGGCCGATTTACACACGCTACTCCGACGTGAAGACAACGATTCTTGCGGCTCCCGGGGAAATTCAAATCCATTTGCGGATCTGGACCGAGGACATCGCGTATGCGCAAAAAACGCTCGATGAAATCGTGCAGGGTTTTGAGTTGGCACTGACCGACCGGATTTTTTCCAAGGATGGTTCTTCGATGGAGGAAGTGATCGCGCGATTGCTGACAATGAACAAGGCGACTATCTCCGCCGCGGAAAGTTGCACCGGCGGCTTGCTGGCACAACGGTTGACCAGTATTGCCGGCAGCTCATCGTATTTTCTGGGCAGCGTCGTTTGTTACAGCAATGAGTTGAAGAGCGCGTGGGTGAATGTGCCGGCAGAGTTGATCCAGTCGAAAGGCGCAGTGAGCAGCGAAGTGGCCGTGGCGCTGGCCGAAGGCATCCGGCGCAGTGTGGGCAGCACGCTCGGCGTGGGCATCACGGGAATAGCTGGGCCGGGCGGAGGCAGCGACGAAAAGCCGGTGGGCACCGTGCACGTAGCGTTGGCTCATGCGGGAGGCGTAAAAGAGCGAGGCGTGCGTTTTCCCGGGGACCGGGAGGCGATTCGCTGGCACGCTTCGCAGCTTGCGTTGGATATGGTGCGGCTGCATTTTCTCTATAATGGCGGAGATTCGCCGCCGCGCGGTGTGAAAAGGGCCTGAACGGTGCGCCTCTTTGTTGCGCTGGAAATCCCCTCCGCGGTCCGGGAAAATCTCGCGGCGTTCCTTGATTCGCTGCGAGGAATTTCGAAAGAGCCGCGCTGGGTGCGGCCCGGAAATCTCCATGTCACCTTGAAATTCCTGGGGGAAGTCGAGGAGGCAAAAGTCGCGGCGATTCGAAACGCTCTCAAGGAAATGCGTTGTGAGCAGGCTATCAAGCTGAATTTCCGCTGCCTGGGATTTTTCCCCAATGAGAAACATCCACGTGTTTTCTGGGCCGGGATTGAGGCGTCGGCAAATCTGAAAATCTTGGCGACAGACATCGACGGCGCCATGGACAAGCTGGGAATCCCGCGCGAGCAGCGGCCCTTCTCGGCCCATCTGACGTTAGCGCGATTCGAACGCCCGGGGCTGTCAGAGGCCCTGCGCAAGGCCATCGCGACGAACATGGAGCGTGACTTTGGCTCGTTGCGGACAAACGAATTCCACCTCATTCAGAGCAAGCTGAATCCCTCCGGGGCGCAGTACACTACGCTTGCGAGTTTTCCGTTCGCGACGGCTGAGGCGTAGCATCCTATGTTTCAATTTTCTCTCTCGTTCCTTCTGGTGCCATTGGTTGCCTATTTTCTAGGATCGATTCCTTTCGGGCTCGTCCTCGCAAAACTATTTGGCGGAACGGACGTGCGCAAAAAAGGCAGCGGGAATATTGGAGCAACAAACGTGGCGCGCGTGGTCAGTCCGCTGGCGGGTATCCTCACGCTGATTTTCGACGTGGCGAAGGGCGCCGCCGCGGTTCTGCTCGCCGAGCGACTTTCGAACGATAGCGCAACATCGATGACGATTGCGGCAGTCGCCGCGCTCGTTGGACACTGCTTCCCTGTTTGGCTGAAGTTCAAAGGCGGCAAGGGAGTGGCGACGGCTGCGGGAGTGTTCCTGGTGCTTTCCCCGCCGGCTTTTCTCGGTGCTGTCATTCTATTTCTCCTCGTGGTGATCGTTTGGCGTTACGTTTCGCTGGGCTCGATTTCCGCGGCCGCTGCCATGCCGCTCCTGATGTATTTTTTGTGGGCGCGGCATCATGCTCCTCCGCTAGCAATCACGTTTGGAGCGATGGCAGCGGCGCTGCTGATTATCTACAAGCACCGTGGAAATCTTCAGCGGCTGCTCGAAGGTGTGGAGCCAAAATTCTCCTTCAGCAAGAACAAGGACGCTGAATGACGCGAATCGCCATTCTTGGAGCGGGGAGCTGGGGAACGGCGCTGTCCGTAGTGCTGTCTCGCGTGCGCAAAGCGCACGACACTTCACTTTGGGTGCACAATGCGGCACTCGCAGAGACACTGCGAAGTCAACGTGAAAACAAGTTGTATTTGCCGGGTATCTCGCTTCCAGCTGCGACCCGCGTCACACACGAAATGCCGGAAGCGCTGATGAACGCAAAGGTGGTGATCGGCGCGCTTCCCTCGGTACACGCGCGAGCGATTTATTCGCAAGCTCTTCCCTGCTTCACGCCGGAGATGATTTTTGTGAGCGCGACGAAAGGCCTGGAACCAGCGACGCATTTGCGGATGAGTAAGGTCCTTGCTCAAGTTTTGGGACAAGCGGGCGCGGTGGAGCCGTCGCAGCGCATCGCGGTGCTTTCCGGACCTTCTTTTGCAGCGGAAGCGGCGCGTGGCGAACCAACGGCCGTGGTTATCGCTTCCGAGCACCCATATACTTCTGCGGCTAGGGGAGTTCGGCGCTATGCCCTGCTTGCTGACGAATTGCAGGAAGAACTCTCCGGGCCGACATTCCGGATGTATACGAACGACGATGTTCTGGGAGTCGAGCTGGCCGGCGCGATGAAAAACGTGATGGCCATCGCGGCGGGCGCGTGCCAGGGGCTGGGGCTCGGTTCGAACCCGCTGGCCGCTCTGATCACGCGCGGTCTCGCGGAAATGACCCGGCTCGCGGTGGCGCTGGGAGCGCGGGCGGAGACGCTGAGCGGTCTGGCTGGATTGGGCGACTTGGTTTTGACCTGCACGGGCGCGCTCAGTCGCAACCGACACGTGGGAATCGAGCTCGGCAAAGGCCGCCGACTGCCGGAGATCCTGGCGCAGATGCGCATGGTCGCGGAAGGCGTGGAGACGGCCGCACCGCTGCTGGCGCTGGCGCGAGAACACCAGATTGAGATGCCCATCACCGAGCAGGTGGACGCCATTTTGCACCGTGGGAGGGCGCCGAAGGAGGCGATTCGCGAGATCATGGATCGGCCGCTGAAACGCGAATAAAAGGCTGTCTCCGTGCTCGCCATTCAGGCGCTGCTACTCCGTTCCACCGAAATGAGGCAATTGGAACGGCACTGGTACTAAAGTCCCAGTTGCACTTGCGAGACGCTCCGGAGCAGTTAGCCGCCTTTCCTTTAGCGGGTCCCCTAAAATGGATATTGGGATGCCACCCACCGCTCAATCTCTTTGGGCTCTTTGGGGACGCTTGCGCGCAGGACATGTGCGCATCCTCTGGCTTGTGCTCGGCGCGCTGTTCATGGTTAGCGTGCTACCCCTCGGCCTTTACCACCGGCTGGTCCTTCAGCTCAGCCAGGAAAAGCTCGTAGACACCGAGCGCGTGCAGCAGACTGACCTGTCGCGCTCGCTAGCACAGGAAATTCAGCTTTTCGAATCCAACCTGACACAGCAGCTCTTGAGCGAACGGCAGATTCTGACGCTCATGGGTCTCATTGACAACGTGGAAGACCCCGCCGCGGAACCCAAAGTTACGCGCCTGCTGGAAAATTTTGTGGACAGTAACCGCAGCACGTTCCTCTATCTGACAGCCGTGGGCAAGTCCGGAAGGGGCACGAGCGCGTCACAGGGGAATTTCCGCGCGGAGCAGGATCCGTTCGTGGCTAAAGCGTTGCAGCGCGCGTTTGTCACCTGCCTGCAATCGCAGCAATTGCAAGTGGTGAAGTTCCGCAGCGATCCGCTGGCGCTGGTGCCGGATAACCGGCCGGCGTTCGTGGTGGCCGTCCCGCTGAAGGATGTGAACGACAATTTCACGGGAATGCTGGCCGCGGTGGTTTCGCTGGATCCGATTCTTCACCGGCTGCAGGATGCCAGCGTCCGCGGCCGCTCGGTTTTCATCGTGGATCACAACGGGCACATCGTGGCGCATCAGGACACCAAGAACTTCGTTCCGGGCGCGGACGCAAGCGACAATGCGCTGGTTGCACAGGTGAAGGGGCTGCCACAGGAACTTCGCAATACGGAAACGATGCGTTTTTCGGATACCAGCAAGAAGCATCCAGTCGAGATGATCGGCACGTACAGCACCTTCCCGGAGCTGAACTGGGCGGTCATCGCGCAGCGCAGCCTGGATGCGGCGCAGAGGGACACGGGCGTCACGGAGCTGAACCGGCAGGCGCTGGCCTTCGTGACCATCGTGGTGCTGGCTGCCATCGTGGTCGGATATTTCTTTGCCGTGGGCATCAGCGGGCCGATCCGCGGCCTGGCTGCGTCCACGCGCGCTATCAGCCGCGGCGAATTTCACCAGCGTTCGCAGGTGCGCGGCGCGCTGGAAATCAGCGAACTCGCCGAAAACTTCAACAAAATGGCAGGCGACATTGAGGAATTCATCGAGCGCCTGAAGGAAGCGGCCGAGGAGAACCGCGAGCTGTTTATCGGCTCGATTCGAATGCTCGCTGCGGCCATCGACGAAAAGGATCCGTACACGCGCGGTCACTCCGGGCGCGTGGCCAAGTACTCGACGCTGATCGGACAAGAGCTGGGGCTTTCGAGCGAAGAGCTGGACAAGCTGCGCATTTCGGCGCTGCTTCACGACGTGGGAAAAATCGGCGTGGAAGATCGCGTCCTGAAGAAACCGGGCGCGCTCACTCCCGAAGAATTCGGTTTGATGAAGCAGCACACGGTCAAAGGCGCAAACATTATGCGCCCGGTTTCGCAACTGAAGGAGATGCTGCCGGGCATCGAATTGCACCACGAGCATGTGGACGGCCGCGGCTATCCTTACGGTTTGCAGGGCCAGCAGATTCCGCTCATGGCGCGCATCATCGGTGTGGCGGATACGCTCGACGCCATGACCACAAACCGCCCCTACCAAACGGCGATGGATCTGGACTACGCGATGGACCGCATCCGCGCGCTGGCCGGCACAAAATTCGATTCCGCGGTCGTCAACGCCCTTGAATCCGCTGTGCAGCACGGCAAGCTGCGCCTCAGCGCCGTCGAAGTGCACGTTTAGCACACTTCTCATTCCCTACCGCCACCATCTCGAACGGCGCCGGAAGCCGTATCTGCTACAATTTTAGGCTGCGCTGGTAACGAGCGAAGCGCGCGACCGTATGATTTCCCTATTCGGAAAAAACGAGCCGGAGCCGACGTTTCTTGAAAAGCTGAAGAAGTCTGTCAGCAAGACAAAAACGGCGCTCTCCGAGACCGTCGATACGATCTTTCTCGGCGAGCGCAAGATCGATCCTTCGATTCTTAAGGATTTGGAAACCGCGCTTCTTGCTGCCGACCTGGGTGTAAAGCCGACGCGCGAGATTCTGGATGCGGTGCGCGAGAAGATGGATCGCAACGCGCTCTCCGATGCCACGCAGCTCAAGCGCGAGATCAAATCACACATCATTCGGATTCTCAATGCTCCTGTGAAGCCGGACGTTTCCGCCGCCAGCGGCGCTTCCGTATCTACGAACGGTGCAGGTACTCGTGTCATTTTTGTTGTGGGCGTCAACGGTGCGGGCAAGACGACTAGCATCGGGAAGTTGGCCAACCGGCTCCGACAAGAGAAGCGCAGGGTGGTGCTTTGCGCAGCGGACACATTTCGCGCTGCTGCGGTCGAACAGCTCGAAATCTGGGCGCAGCGCAACGGCGTTGAAGTGATTAAGCAAAAGCCCGGCGCCGATCCCGCCGCCGTTGTTTACGATGCGATGGCGGCAGCCAAGTCGCGCTCGGCCGATGTGGTCATCGTGGATACGGCGGGACGGCTGCACACCAAATCCAACTTGATGGCCGAACTGGAGAAAATGAAGCGCACTGCCGCCAAAGTGATCCCCGGCGCGCCGCACGATGTTCTGCTGGTTCTCGACGCCACCACTGGGCAGAACGGCCTTGCGCAAGCGCGCGAATTCACTTCCACCGTGGGCGTCACCGGAATCATTCTTACCAAACTCGATGGCACGGCCAAAGGCGGCATCGTCGTTGCCATCTCGCGCGAGCTGGGCCTGCCCATACGCTTCGTCGGCACCGGCGAGCAGATCAACGACATGGTGCCTTTCGACGCTGAAGCGTACGCCAATTCCCTCTTCGACTGAGCCGTGGACGAACACGCCATTCGCTTCATGCAGCATGCGCTGGCGCTTGCCCGCAAAGGCATTGGCCTTGCCAGCCCGAATCCGACGGTAGGCTGCGTTATCGTGCGCGAAGGCCAGATTGTCGGCGAGGGCTTTCATCAATACGAATCGCGCGACCACGCGGAAATCGTGGCACTGAAGGCGGCGGGCGAAAAAGCGCGCGGCGCGACTTTGTACGTGACGCTCGAGCCGTGCAATCACACCAGTCGCACAGGACCATGCGCCGAAGCCATCATCGCAGCCGGCATGCAGCGTGTCGTCGCGGCCATGGACGATCCAAATCCGGTCAATTCCGGCCGAGGTTTTGAGCGCCTGCGCGCGGCGGGAATCGAAGTTTTCACAGGTGTCTGCGAGGACGAAGCGCGGCGGCTCAATGAAGCCTTCGCCTGGTGGATCCGAACCAAGCGGCCCTTTGTGACGCTGAAGTCTGCCTTGACTCTCGATGGCCAGCTTGCTCTGCCACATCCGGGAAAGAAGGCCGCTACGAGATCCCAAAAGCACAGTGCCTCCGAATGGATCACCTCGGAAGAGTCGCGAGCGGAAGTTCAAAGGATGCGGCATGCCTCCGACGCGCTGCTGACCGGAATCGGCACCGTGCTCGCCGACGACCCGCTGTTGACCGATCGCAGCGGGCTGGCTCGCCGCAAGCGGCTTCTCCGCGTCGTTCTGGATTCGAAACTGCGCCTCTCACCCAAAGCGCGCATCGTCGAGACGACGGACAACGACCTACTGGTGTTTACGTCCGCAAAGCTCAATTCGCAAAGGGCCCGCAAACTGTTAGATGCTGGCGTCGAACTCATGCCTGTCGGGACGATGGGAAAGCACATCAATCTCAAGAGCGTGCTCGTGGAGCTCGGGCGGCGCGAAATCACCGGCGTCTTGTTGGAGGCGGGTCCGACGCTCAACGGCGCCGCGCTCGCGGCGAGCATTGTCCACAAACTTTTCCTTTTCTATGCCCCAAAAATTGCCGGAGACAATCGCGTGCCTTTCGCGATCGCGCCAAACCTCAAAATGCCTGCACTGCAAAATGTTCGCACGCACCAGTTCGGCCCTGACATTGGGATCGAGGCCTACCTGCGCGACGTCTACAAAAAATAGCCCGGAATTCCGGGCCGATGACGCTTCCTGGCATATCGGAGTGAAGACATCCCCTTTTTCCACTTTTCCGCGTGCATGCCCATTGCAATCAACAATTTAGCCTATCCTGAGAGCCGGAATTTTGGTTTGCGCCGCAAACTATTTTGCGACTACTAATTTTAGGAAGTTGGCATTACTCGCTGACGCGGAGAACCGCTGCCCCGGGGATAGCGTCGTTCTTGAGTGCATTCAAGGCGCGATTAGCTTCCTGCAGCGAAAAAACTTGCACATGCGTTCGAATGGGAATCTCCGCCGCGACGCGAAGAAAATCCTGGCCGTCCTGGCGTGTGTTGTTGGCCACGCTTCGGATCATGCGCTCTTGATAAAGGAGATCGTAGTCGAACGACGGAATCGGGCTCATGTGAATGCCGCCAAGTACCAAAACACCGCCTTTCTTCAGCGCCTTGAGTGCAGCGGGTACGATTTCTCCAGCTGGCGCGAACACAATCGCGGCATCCAGCCTCTTCGGCGGCTCGTCGAACTTCCCGCCCGCCCACGCGGCGCCCAATTCCAGCGCCAGCTTCTGATGCCGTGCATCGCGCGTGGATGCATACACTTCAACCTTCCAGTGCCGCGCCACCTGAATTGCGATGTGTGCGGCAGCTCCGAAACCGTAAAATCCCAACCTTCCGCCCGGTTTGATCCCCGAAAGCCGCAAGGATCGAAACCCGATGATCCCCGCGCATAGGAGCGGCGCAGCTTGTTCGTCGGGGAATCCCTCCGGAATCGCGTAGACGAAATTCTCGGGCGCGATGATGCACTCGGCAAAGCCGCCGTCCACCGTGTACCCTGTAAACGCTAGGTTATCGCAAAGATTTTCCGCCCCTGCGCGGCAGTATTCACAAGTTCCATCCGTCTTGTGCAGCCAGGCGATCCCTACCCTAGCACCGATCGCAAAACGCTGCGCGCTTCTGCTGATTTTCTCTACAGTGCCAACAACCTGGTGCCCGGGAATCACCGGCGACTTGCGCGGCGGCAATTCGCCTTCAATCACGTGCAAATCCGTGCGGCACACGCCGCAGGCGCGCACGCGCACCAGTACTTGCCCTTCTCCCGGTTCCGGCACCGGGACTTCCGTGAATTCCAACGGTTTCGTTTCGATCGCGGCGGGAGCGCGAAGCAAGCACGCCTTCATGTTGCCACTCCTCCAGGATTCGGCATGGGTTTCGGCACCAGTGTAGTGCTTTCTGCGCTCGGCGTGAATTGCGGTAAACTCGAATTCGAAGTAATCGAAGCCATCATGTTTACCGGCATCATCGAGCACCAGGGAAAGATTGAAGCCCTCCAGCTCACGCGCGACGGCGGCCGCGTGACCATCCATGCGCCCTCTGTCGCGCCGTCACTCGTCGTTTCAAACAGCATCGCTGTGAACGGCTGTTGCCTTACGGTTGTTGACCTTCACAATTCCCGGCTCTCTGCGGATCTCTCCGGTGAAACCATCTCCAAAACTTCTTTCGGGGCAAAAGGTGGCGAGCTCTGCGTTGGCATGCGCGTCAATCTCGAGCAGCCGCTCACTGCTGGCAAGGAATTTGGCGGCCACTTTGTTCTGGGGCACGTCGACACGGTCGGGCGCGTGACTCATCTGACGCCTGAAGGTGAAAACTGGTGGTATGGCGTTCGCGTGCCGGAAGAGTTTGCCCGTTATATCGTCCCCAAAGGCTCGCTTGCCATTGACGGCATCAGCCTCACCGTTGCTCGCTGGCAGAACAACATCGCCGAAGTCGCCATCATTCCTTATACCTACGAACACTCCAACATTCGCGACCGCAAGTCCGGCGACGCCGTCAACCTCGAAGGCGACGTTCTCGGAAAATATGTCGAGCGCTATCTGGAAGAACGCAAAGCCTCGGTGGCAGGCGGTGAGCTAACAATTGAACGCCTCGTCCAACAAGGCTTTTAGTGATGCGCTCGTTACCTGCGCCTCACAGGAATGCGGCCGTCACGCGCTTGATTCTGATTTTTTTGTCCACGCACCTCGGTAGTACAAACTCAAACCGAGCGCGATAGCCACGACCGTTCCACCCACCAGTTTCATCTCGAACCCGAATTTGTCCGCGGAATCTCCGGGGGGCACGAGAGAAACAACAATCCCAATCAGCACGATGACAAACCCCAGGGTGGAGATAAGCCATACTCCCGGCATGCCGCCGGGGATAAGAACCGCATGTGCGTTTTCACGCCGGTCTGCGCGTTTCGCGAGTTTGATGGCCGCGGCAAACATATAGAGAAACGGAATGAAATAGAGAATGATGGCCGCGTCGACCAGGAATTGATAAGCACCGCGCATTGTCTCGTTAATCTGGCTCACCAGCAGAATCAGGCCGGAAATAATCGCTTGCACGAGAATCGAGACGTACGGCGTTTTCCAGCGGGGATGAATCTTGCCAAAGGCCGCGGGCAGATAGCGGTCGATGCCCACGACAAAAGGAACGCGCGCGATGCCCGCAACGGTACTGCCCACCCCGCCTGCGTTCCCTACGGTCACGAGTAACGCTGCAAGAATCCCGAAGAATCCGATCTTCAGAGCGATGGAGCCAACTGTAATCGCGTGAAAAACGCCGCTGGTCGTTGACACCTCGGCAGCGGGCACAAGCGCCAGCACCGCCAGCGTACCCACGATGTACATCGCGGCGATTAATGCACCCGCCGCGTACACCGCCCGCGGCAAGGTGCGCTGCGGATCGCGCACTTCCGCGCTCATCGCGGAAACCAGCTCGAGACCCGTGAACGCAAAAGCAATTTGCGACCAAAAATTTACCGTGTCCCAGTTCCACACGGGCATCACGTTGCCAAAGCTGAAGTGCGTCACGGAGCCGTGCCGCACTAACAGCAAGCCCGCCACCGCCACCAGCATGAGCAAAGGTAGGTACGTGGCAACACCCCCGGCATTTTGCAGCCACTTGCCGATATTGAGCCCGATGATGTTCAGGACCACGGCTACGAGCAGCAGGCCTAGGGAAACCAGCAAAAGAAATGTGCGGTCGTGCTCCAGCCTGGCACCGCTCTCGCCAATCACGTAAGCGCTCATGGAAGCGCTCGCCAGAAGCAAGCCGGGAAAATAAAAGACCGTATAGATCCAATAGCACCAGCCAGCGACAAATCCGTGAAAATCCCCGAACGCTTCCTTGGACCACACGTATAGGCCGCCTTCATGCGGAAAACGCGATGAGAGCTCGTTGATCACCAGCGCCGAAGGGACGAAGAAGAACAACGCGGCGATGATCCACAGGCTGATGGAAGAAGTGCCGTTATGGGCGGCCGCCGCAATCCAGCGCGGACCGAGCACCGTAGCAATGTTAAAGAGTAGGACGTCCCAAAAACCCATCTCTTTGCGGAGCTGCTGGATGGGGTCGGAAGAGCCGTTCGCGGCCTGGCTCACAGGGTTACATCCAGCGCGGGAATCAATTCATCCTGCAAGCGGAAATTCTTGAGGAAGGGATCATCGGAGTTTTCAAAATCAGCCCAAGGTCCAAACAAGGTCACGCGGCCTTCCTGCAGAAAAACGACCACATCCGCTAGTTTTTTTGCCAGATGGGTGTCGTGTGTGACGACGATAGAAGTCTTATGAAACGCCTGCTTCAATCGCAGAATCAAATCGCCCATGTGCCCGGCCATGATGGGATCCACCATCGTCGTCGGCTCATCGTACAGAATCGCTTCGGGATTCTGCGCAAACGCGCGTCCGATGGCCACCGCCCGCTTCATTCCGGTCGAAAGCTCGCTGGGCAGCTTAGCGAGCACCGTCTCTACCTCCAGCATGTGCGCAATTTTTGAGACGTACTCGTCGATGTCCTCAGACGTCAGGCCCGACTGCCCGTCCAGCGGAAACGAAATATTTTCCCTTACCGTGAGCGAGTCAAAGAGCGCTCCCGATTGAAACACCATGGTCACTTTGCTGCGTACCTCTTCGACGAACTGCGTCTCGCTGAAATTCGTGACGTCTTCTCCGTCCACGATGACCTGACCGGAATCCGCTTTCAGAAAGCCCATTATGTGCTTCAGCGAAACGGATTTGCCCACGCCGCTGCGCCCCATAATCACGCAGGTCTCCCCGCGCTTCACTGTAAAGCTGACATGATCCAGCACCAGTCGTTCGTCAAACGCCTTGCACACCTGACGGAACTCGAAGAAATTTTCCGAACGAGGCACGCCGATCGCCTTAAGCTCCTCAAGGCTAAGCTCTTCGCTCGGAGGATTCAGGTTCGTAAGTCCGCCGCGGCTGATGTTGAGTAAGTCAGTCATCGTCCTTCGGCTTCCAGAATGCGCCGGGCCTCTTCATAGTCCGATGGTGTATTCATGTTCCAGAAGAGCCGCCCTGCGCCTGCGCTATCAAATCGTTTCCAGTCCTTCTCGTCAAGCACTTCCGCTTTCACTTCTTTCACACCGTCCATCATCTTTCGGACGCCTCGTTCGAAGGCCTGTCGTAAGGCTTCCGCAGCTCCCGGTCGCCAGCAGGCGCAAAGGGGCTCAAACCCGCCGGCGGAGCGGGGCAAGATCACCTCGGCCGTGCTCGATTCCGCGCGCTGTGTCAGAAATTTCAGCCAATCTTCGGTCAGAAAAGGCATGTCACAACTCACAATGATGCACCACGCGCCTGCCTCCTGGCTGGTGACTTGTGACTGTTGATTTGGAGTCGTCTGCGCGGAATCGGCTACCGCATCCAGGAGGGCCGTGATGATTCCCCCGAGCGGGCCTTCGCCTGGCCATCGATCCGCGACCGTCTCGATCCCAAACTCTGTGTATTTCTCCCTGAGAGCCACAATTTTCAGCTTCGGCGTGACGCGGCGCATCAGATCGATCATGCGGCCCAACATCGGCCGTCCGCCGATTTCCACAAGTGCTTTGTCCTCGCCAAAGCGCGAGCTCGCTCCTCCCGCCATAATATATCCAGCCGGCCGCAGCGAGCGTTCTGCATGCCCTCCACTCACCACAAGTCACTCTTCTTCCGGCGGCTCTCGGCCCGGCCTGCGAATCCCCAGTTCCCGCAACTTTTCCTGCAAACTCTGCCGGTGCAATCCAATGGTCGCCGCCGTTCGCGAAACGTTCCAGCGATGCTCCGCTAATTGCTTCGTGAGATAGGCCACTTCAAATTTCCGCTTCGCCTCCCGGAAATCCCGCTCGCCCATCCCATGATCCTGATCGTTACTGCCGCGTTTGAGAGAAATCGCGCCGCCATGCACAACCTCCGCCGGCAAATCTTCCACGCCGATTTCTTCGCCGCGGCAAAGCACCAGGCTGCGCTCCAGGGCATTCTTCAATTCGCGCACGTTGCCCGGCCAATCGTGTTTTTCAATCGCTGCCAGCGCTTCGCGTTTCAGTCGCGCCGTTCGCCCGAGCCTTGTGCCGTGCATTTGCAGGAAGGTCTCTGCCAGCAACGCGAGGTCTCCCTTATGCGCGCGCAGTGGTGGCAATTCAATCGCCACCACGCGCAGCCGGTAGAATAAATCCTCGCGAAATTTCCCATTCCGGATTTCCGCGGCCAGATTGCGGTGCGTCGCGCTGATCACGCGCACATCCACCGGAATCGCTTGTGTTCCTCCTAGCCGCTCAATGGTGCGGTTTTCAAGCACGCGCAGCACTTTGGCCTGCGTCACCGGATTCATATCGCCGATCTCATCCAGAAAAATCGTTCCGCCGGATGCCAGCTCGAACTTCCCTTTCTTCTGCTGCGCTGCGCCCGTGAACGCTCCGCGCTCATAGCCAAACAATTCCGATTCGATCAAGGTTTCCGGCAGCGCCGCGCAATTCACCGCGACATACGGTTTCCCCGCTCGCGGCGACCGTGCATGAATTTCCTGCGACAACAAATCCTTCCCCGTACCGCTCTCCCCCAGAATCAACACCGTCGAATCCGTTGGCGCCACGCGGTCTGCCATTTCGAACGCGCGCCGCATTTCCGCCGAACGTCCGATCATCGGCCCAAACTGTCCTTCGGTTGTCAACCGACGCCGCAACGCGTCGTTCTCTTTTTCGAGTGTCGCGAGCTTCAGCAAATTCGCCACGCGCTGCCGCAGCTCATCCAATTCGAATCCCTTGACCAGATAATCTGCCGCTCCGAATTGCAGCGCCTCGACCGCCGTTTTCGCCGTGTCCAGGGCCGATACCATCAGCACCGGCACCTCGCTTCTCTGTTCTCTCATCCAGCGTAAGAACGACAATCCGTCCTGGCCCGGCAGCACCACGTCCAGCAGCACCAAATCCGGCTGCTCGCGCGCCAGCGCCTCGCGCGCGGCCTCCGCAGAATCCGATTCCGCGATCCGGTATTTTGCTTCCAGCGCCCGTCGCACTCCGTATCTTGCCGCGGGCTCATCATCCACAATCAAGATCGTCTTCATCTTTTGTTCTTCCTACTTCCTTGCTTCCTGCTTCGTTAGGTCGTCATTTCCTTCAAGGGCAGCGTCACTTGGAACCTCGTGCCATGCCCATCTTTCACCGGGCTCTCCCAATTCACTTTTCCGCCGAATTCAGCGACGCGCCGCGCCACAATCGCGAGACCCAATCCCGTTCCCTGCGATTTCGTGGTGAAGAAGGGCTGGAGAATCTTTTCGTGCAGCGCCGCAGGAATCCCCGGCCCGTCGTCTTCCACCCGCACACTGCATCTTCCGTCTTCCTGCGCGGCACTCACGGTCACAAGTCCTCCGCGCGGCGTGGCCTCCAGTGCATTCACCACCAGGTTCGACACAATGTCGTTGAGCGCTTCCGCGCTCACGGCCACTTTCGCCCTTGATCCGCAAACGTTTGTCTGCAATTTCAGCCCACGGCGTTCCGCTTCATGCGACAACATCCCCGCCACTTCTTCGACAACCGCCGCCAAATCACAACTGACCGTTCCGCTCCCCCCGCGCACCGCCGGCCGGCTGAACTTCAGCAGTTGATTCAGTTTTGTGGAAAGTCTGCCAATTTCCTCCAGCACCATTTTGGTTTCGCCACGAATCGATTCCGGCAGCTCTGGATTCTCCAGCTGCACTTGCAGGATGGTCTTCATCGATCCCAATGGGTTTTTCAAATTGTGCGAGATGCTCGCTGCCATCTGTCCTACCAGCGCAAGTTTCTCCCGCTCCGCCAATTCCCTCTCCAGTCCCAGCTTTTCTTCAATCAGACGGCACAAATCCAGGGCCCCCGGCAACTGCTCGCACAGAAACTCCAGCGCCGCCACGGTTTCGCCAGATAGCATCGCTCCGTGCGCCTTGACGCGCAGCGTGCCAATCGCGTGGCCCGATTGCCGAATGGCGAAAATCTCCTCGCCGGCCTGGTGGCTCGCTGCAGCCTCGTCGGCGCCATCCAGCACGAGCTTCACCTCCGCAAGTTGCAACTGTTCTCCAATCCATTTCTCGATGAAGCCGCTTAGTCTTTCCAGATTGCCGAGCCGGGCGGCCTCCTGAATGGGTCCCATCAGGCGTTGCGCCCGATCCACCTCGGTTTGCGCGGTACGCCGCAGAACTCTTTTCATCAGTCGTTGCAGGGGCTCGAAAAACACCACGGGAAGGAATAGAAGGAGGGCTGCTGTGGCTTCCGGCGGTAGGTAAGGTTCCATCCACTGGCTGATCCGCCGGACGAAACTAAGATAAAGCAGCGCCAAAAACGTGGTGGACACCGCATAGACCAGGTTTTGCTGCCGTCCGATCTGCAGGAAATTGAACTGCTGTACGTTACGAATCAGGGCCGCTAATGGTGCCAGCGCAAAACACGCCACCATCGTCGTGACGATCGCAGCGTTTTGATCGCTAAAGCTTCGTAATCGTGAGAATCCGAAATGCAGCGCCAGAATCCAGACGGCAACCCATGCAAGTTCGAATCGCACGGAATCGTGGAATGACTTTTGCTCCTTGTCGGGAGCCGCCGTCACGAATCGCCATTGCCATGCCGCGGAGACCAAGAGCCCGGAAACGAGCCAAATCTGAAAAGCTCGGCCCAGCGAATTGCTGGGCAAAACCAAATCGAAGCCGGCACGCAGACGGAGCGCGGAATAGAGGCGGGGCAGTAACAAAAGCGCAGGAAGATAAGCTACCCCCAACCAAATCCCTTTGGGCACACCGGCGCGCAGGAGTCCTCTAATCTGCCCGTATTCGACGTGCAAATGCACCAGCAGCGACGGCACAAACCACAGGCCCAGGCAGAGCACCGTCCACGTGAATACCGCTAGCGAGGGCGGGATCGTCGTGTAGTAAAGCTGCGCATTCAGGGCCAGCAGCGAGGCGCCAAAGAAGAAAACCAGCGCGAGGCACAAGAAAAAGAAGATGCGCTCGAAATTCCTCTGCCGCCGATGCCCGAGGATCACCACCATCCAGAAGAACGGCAGAAGCGTCCCCGCCGTCAGCAACACCAGTCGAAGATAAACAGTGTAGTGCATCGGACAAGCTCCCGCGATTCTAAGCTCAGACTTATAGCATGGCAATCACCAAGTGCAAGATTTGTCTTGCACCTCCTAAGCTATTGCATCCAAGCAATTTAGATGAGAAGAGTAACGGTAAGGAGACGGCTGATTTCGTCGGGAAAACGCTTGACATGCAGCGATTTTCTGCTATATTAGCAGTCGGTTGTGAGGAGTGCTAATCCCCTTTATCTCCCACAGCCTTCAGTCAAACCATTATATCACCTATGGAGGTTGTCCAAGATGGCAGTGCAACTGACCCCGCTCCACGACCGTGTCATTGTGAAGCGCATTGAAGAAAAGGAAACTACCAGGGGTGGCATCATCATCCCTGACACCGCAAAAGAAAAACCGATGGAAGGCGAGATCATCGCCGTCGGCGCTGGCAAGCGCGAGAAAGGCGAGCGCATCCCGCTGGACGTTAAGCCAGGTGACCGCGTCCTCTTCGGCAAATACAGCGGCACGGAAATCAAAATCGAAGACGAAGAATACCTCATCCTTCGTGAAGAAGAGATTCTGGCGAAGCTGAGCGGCGCAGCGAAGGCCGTGGGCGGCAAGAAGTAAGTCGCAGTCCCACTCTGTAGGGGCAGCGCTTGCCCTGCCGTCGATGTCACGATCTCAAGAGAAGTTTCGAAGTCAGCAACCAAATTCAGGAGGAATGAAGAAAATGGCGAAGCAGATTGTTACAGGTGAGGCGTCCCGTCAGGCGATTTTGCGCGGCGTGAACGCTCTTGCCGATGCAGTGAAGATTACCCTCGGCCCCAAGGGCCGCAACGCGGTAATCGAAAAGAAGTTCGGCGCGCCCGTCATCACCAAGGACGGCGTGACCGTGGCCAAGGAAATCGAGCTCAGGGATCCCCTCGAGAACATGGGCGCGCAGATGGTCCGTGAAGTCGCTTCCAAGACTTCCGATGTTGCCGGCGACGGCACGACCACCGCGACCGTGCTCGCGCAGGCCATCTTCCGCGAGGGCGTCAAGACTGTCGCCGCCGGCGCCAGCCCCACCGCTCTCAAGCGCGGCATCGACAAGGCCGTTGAAGTCGCCGTCGAAGAAATCAAGAAGCTCCACAAGGACGTCAAGGGCGACATGATCGCCCAGGTCGGCTCAATCTCCGCAAACAACGACAAGCAGATCGGCAACATCATCGCCGAGGCGATGAAGAAGGTCGGCAAGGATGGCGTCATCACCGTCGAGGAATCCAAGACGATGGAAACGAACCTTGAAGTCGTGGAAGGCATGCAGTTTGACCGGGGCTACCTCTCCCCCTACTTCATCACCGATCCCGACCGCATGGAGTGCGTGCTGGAAGACGTCCGCATCCTCATCCACGAAAAGAAAATCAGCTCGATGAAGGACCTGCTCCCCTTGCTCGAAGGCATCGCCAAGGCGGGTAAGCCCCTGCTGATCCTCGCGGAAGAAGTCGAAGGCGAAGCTCTCGCCACCCTCGTGGTGAACAAGCTCCGCGGCACGCTGCAGTGCGCTGCCGTCAAGGCTCCCGGCTTCGGCGATCGCCGCAAGGCCATGCTCGAAGATATCGCCACCCTGACCGGTGGCAAGGCCATCACGGAAGATCTCGGCATCAAGCTCGAGAATGTGAAGCTCGAGGACCTCGGCCACGCCAAGAAAGTCACCATCGACAAGGACAACACCACGATCATCGAAGGTGCGGGCAAGCACACCGATATCGAAGGGCGGGTCAAGCAGATCCGCGAACAGATTGAGATCACCACCTCCGACTACGACAAGGAGAAGCTCCAAGAGCGCCTTGCCAAGCTGGTTGGCGGCGTCGCCGTCATCAAGGTTGGTGCAGCCACCGAGACCGAGCTCAAGGAAAAGAAGGCTCGCGTTGAGGATGCCATGCACGCCACCCGCGCAGCCGTCGAGGAAGGCATCGTTCCCGGCGGCGGCTCGGCGCTGCTTCGCTGTCTCGCCGCAGTCGAGAAGCTCAAGCTCCACGATGACGAGGCCGTTGGCGCGGGCATCGTGAGGCGCGCGCTCGAAGAGCCGACCCGCCAGATTGCCCTCAACGCCGGCTCCGAAGGTGCCGTCGTGATCGGCAAAATCCGCGAGTCCAAGGATGAGAACTTCGGATTCAACGCGGAAACCGGCGAGTACGGCGACATGGTGAAGATGGGCGTTATCGACCCGGCCAAGGTCACCCGCCTGGCGCTGCAGAACGCAGCCTCCATCGCGGGCCTGATGCTCACTACCGAAGCGCTCGTCGCCGAACTCAAGGAAGACGACAGGAAGGCCGCGGCAGCCGGCGCTCCCGGCGCAGGCGGCATGGGCGGCATGTACTAAAATCGCCAGCCTGCCCACAACCTCAATCCGAAGGGCGTCCTCGGTTCCAACCAGGACGCCCTTTCTGTTTCGAACGCGTGTGCCCGACTCCAGCCAAGGCCTTCCAAATCGGTTTCTCTAACCTGATCCGTCCCGGCCGCCTTGTCTCGGTGCGCCTCCTTCGCTACACTCTCCCTGCCTCAACCAACACGCTCCTCAGGGGAGACTCATACAAATGCCTGGACTCTTGCAGCGCTTCCTGCCGCGCGAAGTGGGCTTCTACGAGCTCTTCGTCAAGCAAGCCGAAAACATCAACGCCGGGGCCAACGCCCTGCTCAAGATGCTCAGCCATTACACCGGGGTTCCCGAGCAGGTGCAGATCGTCAAAGCTTTTGAGCACGAGGGCGATGAAATCACTCACGCCATTTTCACCAAGCTGAACCAGACCTTCATCACTCCATTCGACCGCGAAGACATTCACGAACTCTGCAGCCAGCTTGATGACGTCATCGACCTCATTGACGCCGCCGCCAGCCGCTTCGTGCTCTACCGCGTCGACTCCATACGCACGGGCACCCTTGATCTCGCCAAGATCCTTGAAGCCGCCACGGTCGAAGTCGTCGCCGCGGTGCGTGCCATGGAAACGCCGCAGAACGCCCTCAAGCACTGCATCGAGATCAACCGCTACGAAAATGACAGCGACCGCGTCTGCCGTACCCTCATTGCCCAGCTTTTTGATGAGGAAAAAAACTCCGTCCAGATCATCAAGTGGAAGGAAATCTTCGAAGTCATCGAAACCGCCGTCGACAAGTGCGAAGACGTCGCCAACGTCATCGAAGGCGTCATTCTCAAGAGCGGCTAACTCCCAATGCTTTCCACCAGCCTGCGCTACGCAAAAACGAGACGCTGTCATTCCGAGCGAAGTCCGGGCGTCTTTTGCCCGGACGTAGTCGAGGGATCGTGGTGTGAACGTCCCGAAATAAGCGCCAGTCCGTCGCTCTCTGTGCATCCTCATTCGACTCACATTTTCGAGCCTCATCCATGACCAGCTTCTCCCTCCTCGTTGTCGTCATCTTCCTCACCCTGGCCTTCGAGTTCTCCAACGGCTGGCACGACGCCGCCAATTCCATCGCCACTGTCGTATCCACTCGCGTGCTCACCCCCTTCCGCGCCGTCGCCTGGGCTGCTTTCTGGAACTTCATCGCCGCCTTCGTTTTCGGCACCGCCGTCGCCAGCACCATTGGCAAGGGCATGATTCACATCGAGCTGATCAACCAGCAAGTCTTGCTTGCCGGCCTGCTCGGCGCGATTTCCTGGAACCTGATCACCCTCATCCTCGGCCTGCCCACGAGTTCCTCCCACGCCCTCATTGGCGGCTACGGCGGCGCCGCCGTAGCGCGCTCCGGCTTCAAAGCGCTCATCCTCGCTGGCTGGATCAAGCCGGTTACCTTCATCTTCCTCTCGCCGGTCGTGGGCATGATTCTCGCCATCATTTTGACCCTCATCACCAGTTGGATTGTGCGCCTCCAGCGTCCCCAGAAAGTCGACCGCTGGTTCCGCCGCTTGCAGTTGCTTTCTGCGGCGCTCTTCAGCCTCGGCCACGGTACAAATGATTCGCAGAAAGGCATGGGTATCATCACCACGGCTCTTGTCGCCGGTGGCCTGCTCAAGTCCTTCGTCGTTCCTTACTGGGTCATCATCTGCTGCCACTTAGCTATGGGGGGCGGCACCATGGCTGGCGGATGGCGCATCATCAAGACCATGGGCCAGCGCATCACCAAGCTCGTTCCCTTCGGTGGCTTCGCCGCGGAAACTGCCGGCGGGCTGACCATTGTCGCCAACGCCGTCTTCGGCATTCCCGTCAGCACCACCCACACCATTACCGGCGCCATCGTCGGCGTCGGCGCTACTCGTCGCCTCTCCGCCGTCCGCTGGGGTATTACCCGGCGCATCGTCTACGCCTGGGTCCTCACCATCCCCGGTGCCGCCCTCTTTGGCGCCATCCTCTTCAAAGCCATCCTCCGCCTGCTCAACTAGCGCCGTATTCTCACCACCAGCCCGGCCTGTCGAAAAAAAGCGGTTTCATCATGAGGCGAACCGGCGAGGTTCGCCGATGGATCTCAGCTTCCACGCTGCCTCTCATGGATTCTCTGAACTCCCTCTCACAAGCATGGCGCCTCGGTCCGTTGCAGAAGCATGTGCACTCCGTTTTTAGAATTTGAGTGCAAACTTTTTCATCAGCGGCGGCACGAGATTGCACCGGGGTGGGCCATCCCACTTGTAAGTTATTTGAAATCAGCAGGTTGACCAAAACTCCTGTGCTGCGTGCATGGCACTTGGCATGCACACCCTGCCGGGGGTCCAACGCCAGCTTCCCTAGCCGTGAAACTGGGTCGGTATGTTAACCGGGGCATCGACCTCTCTAGCGCTTATGGTGAACCTCAACGAATCCGAGGCCCAAACCTTCCAGCAAATCTTGAACGGCGAGCGTCTGTGGTCCTGGCCGAATGGCAGGCTTCAACTCGGGCAGACCTTTCCTGATGTGACCGTTATCAATCGCTTGGTGCGCGATGGTCTGCTGGACCAGAATTACCAGCCGACCAGTGCCGGGCGCGCCGCGTTGCTATCCTGGCTCCAGGCCAGGAGCACTAACAGTGTTACTTCTTCTGCCCCGATTTCGGTGACTCAACGCTCTTCATCGCCGCAAGGTTCCCCGTCGTAATCCCTCTGGAGACCGACAAAACGACATTCGCTCCTCCTGTTTTTTACGCTTACTTACCCACGCAAAGCTCACCAAGCAGTACCGCAAGCCCTGGAATATCACCTAGCCCGCGCGCGAGCGCGTGCCGCTTCTTCAGAGGTAAGATCATGTCACCGCTTTATGGTGACACTCCGCGTGCAACAGGGGGTGGCACTTCGTAGCGTACAATCAAATCTCTACGTAGTTGTTCTTTCCTATTCTCGAATTCGGCACGCATTTTCAGAAGTGTGTCATCCAACTGCAGACGGTTTTCGTAATCAAGAAATAGTGTCTGCTCCATCGTAAAGCACACCAACAGCATCCACAAAAGCTGCATACCCCACATGCGTGGTTCGATTCCCAAGTAGCGCATCTGCCACTCAAATGTTTTCCCGTCTTCGACCATAGCAAACCGGTCACAGACCGCGTTGATCGTCGCGTGTGATCCGGTTTCGGATAAGTCTCCCCATGCTTTGTGTAATTCGTCGAGTTCGTTAAACAGGCCTGCCTTCTTGTTCTTTTCAAACGCTTCCTTGAAGGCTTTCTCCTGGTCGTTCTTGCTGAGCCATTTCATCTGCAGAGCAGGATCGCTAAGCATATGGTGAGCGTGCGCAACAAACTCGATTGCGTCCCGAAGAATAGAACGAGCTTCGGCTAGGCAGCCGGACAGTGCAAGTTCAATACTGACACGTATCTTGGCGTGCGCGTTGAAATACAGAAGCAAGGGAAACATCCGGTTCAGATCACTAGCAACTTTGAGGTCTTGAAATTCCCGTAACCATATTTTGTCAAGCAGCATGTAGCAGTCGAACGTTTCCGAAAATCCCTGAACGCTGGCGAAAAAGTTCTGTCGTTTTGCGAGGTAGTATTCTTTGTATTCTCTAGGGATATTTTGAATCTCAAAAGGAACGAGTAGATCGCTCTCCGAGATCGAGTTTTTGGTCTCGGTCATGGCTTCTTCCTCTGGATCAGCATTCTCGCATAACCGGCGAATAGCAGCCCCTTATCGGGGGCGGGTGGCCCGGACGTAAACCCCGACACGAATTCCAGCACCGCTTGAATTCAGAGAGGTGGAGGACCGAAGCTCTGAAACTTTCACGGTGAATCACTCTTCGGCGAATCGTTCCGCCAACCATCGATACGGCCTTGTACCACGGCCATGATTCTTCTATCCGAATCCCGGTCTGCACCGGGACGAGAGCGCCCAATCAACACTTCGGTCTA
>QHYN01000346.1 GCA_003224145.1 Acidobacteriota bacterium | reverse complement strand
GGGCGAATGAGAACACGACCATCCAGTTCGCGGACGATGTCTCCGTGGAAGGAAAGCCGCTTGCGGCGGGGACGTATGGCTTGCACATGATCCCGGACAAGGATCAGTGGACCGTGATTTTCTCCAAGAATTCGACGTCGTGGGGCAGCTTCAGTTACGACGAAAAAGAAGATGCCCTGCGCGTCGCCGTGAAGCCGCAAGCAGCGGATTTCCGCGAATTTCTTACGTACGCGTTCGACGATCTGAAGCCCGATTCTGCGGCAGCAACCCTGCGGTGGGAGAAGCTCGCTGTTCCATTTCGTATTTCCGTAGACGTAAGAGCAGTTGTGCTGCGAAGCATCAAGAATGAGCTTCGCAGCGTGGGCGGATTCACATGGGCTGGGTACGACGAGGCGGCACAATGGTGCCTGGACAACAATTACAATCTCGAAGAAGCACTCAAGTGGGAAGGCACTTCCATTCAGAATGAAGAGCGGTTTGAGAATTGGGAAACGAAATCGCGGATCCTCGATGCCATGGGCCGGAAGGACGACGCCGCGAAAGCGCTGGCAACCGCTATTGAAAAGGCCAACGCGGTGCAACTCTACGTTTATGCCCGGGGCTTGCAGCGGCAGGGAAATGCGAAGCGCGCCTTCGAGTTGTATCCCCAGGTTCCAAAGAAAGATCCGAGCCACTGGATCAGCCACCTGGCGCTTGCACGAATCGACTCGAATAAAGGAGATTTTCCAGCGGCATCGAAGGAAATGACGCAGGCCATCAGCGGGGCGCCCGACACGACGAAACCCTTTCTTCAGCCGCTCCTGAAACGGCTGGAAGCCAAGGACGACATCAACAAATAGGGCGCGGTTTGAAAACTGGTGGGCGGGAGGCTGTGCGGCCGGGGGGATCCCTGACAGTTTAGACCGGGCACATCCCTGACACTTTCTGGTTTCGTTCGACGAGGGGCTGGGGTGCGGTAGAAGGGGACGCGTCCCCTTCCACCTCATTTACTTTGGAGAAGCCCCTGGTCATCGACAAAGGCGTCACTCGCAGCTCCTGGCTGTCAAATCTCGCGATGGGAAATTGCGCGAAGTAGATCGTGAACCAACGATCGTCCACCGGCAACAGGCCCACCCGCTCGCCCCACAGAACTTCACTCAAAAACACCTCGTACTTCTGCCAACGAAAATGACCACGTCGCCGCACGCTGCGCACCAGCATGCTCTCCGGATACTCCGGTTCCGGCACGCTCGCAGGAAACTTCCTCTCCGACGCCTCATAGACGGAAGCGGGCGTGCGCATCTGCAGCGCTTCGTGGGGACGCACCTGATTGTACTCCTGGCGAAACCGATGCAGCGCCCGTTGCTGCTTCCGCCGGTTGGCTGCCGGCGGCTGGGCCACCTCCTGTTTCAGCGTGCGATGCATGCGCTCATGCCTCCCGTTCTGCTCCGGATGTCCTGCGGCGATGCGCTCCGGCACGATTCCCAGCTTGATCCACCACACCGCCAGTCGTGACAACCCCGCCACAGCCGAGGAAGCAAACGGTACCCCGTTATCGGTGCGGATCGCCGCCGGCACTCCGTATTCACGGAAGGCCGCTTCAAAAATCGCCTGCACTCTGGCCGTGTCGGTCTTCTCCACCGCCTGGCAGCGCAGCAGATACCGGCTGTGCGCATCGGAGATGGTCAGCGGATCGATGCGTTCCCCATCCCCGGTGCGGAACCAGCCCTTGAAGTCCGCGCACCACACCCGGTTGGCTCCATCGGCATGCGCCAACGGCTCGCTGTATGGTGCGGTGCGCAAGCGCTTCTTGCGCGCCACCACCAAACCTTCCCGCTTCAGCAGCTCTCCGATGGTGCTCGTCGCCGGCCACGCTCGCCCCGGCTCGTCGCGCTCCAGCACGCGCTGGAGCTTCCGCGGTCCCCAACGCATGTGCGCCTGCCGTAGTTCCAACACCATCCGCTCGATCTCCTCTGGCGTCTGATTCCTATGCCGATGGGCCGCGCGGCTGCGCTCCACCAACCCGGGCACTCCGGCTTGGCGGTACCGCCACAGCCACACATACCCGGTCTGGCGTGCGATCTCGTACTGCTGGCAGAGCTCGGTCATGGTGTGCTCCCCCGACTCAAACTCGAATACAAATCGAAGCTTTTCTTCCATAACACTGCTCGTTTTCCATGGCCTGCGCTTTTTCTACACGCGCCTGCCATTGACTAACAGTGTCAGCAATGCTCCCGGTCTATTCTGTCAGGGATGCGCCCGGTCTGTACCAGGCGGGCAGGTGTGGCCCCTGCCCCACCTTTTTTTGTAACTGCGCATGGCTCTGTTGACATCCTC
>QHYN01000345.1 GCA_003224145.1 Acidobacteriota bacterium | reverse complement strand
GTCCACGGAATACTGCGCCGCTTCCGAGAGCATCTGCGCCGCGTCCACCTTCACCGGCGTAAAGGACTCCGGCGAATTTATCAGGTCCACCGCTTGTGGCAGGGACTTCAGCCCAAAAACATTCACGCCTTCCACGACCGCCGCTTCCTTTGCGTTAGCCTCCGGCACTGCAACGGATTGCAAACCCATTTCGCGCGCAGCAAGCGCCGCTGACAGCGCACCACGCACCGGCCGCACACTCCCGTCGAGCGACAGCTCCCCGAGAAACATGCATTTGTCGACTTGCTTACCGAAAAACTGCCCCTGGCACCCCACGAGACCCAGCGCCATGGGCAGATCGAATCCCGAGCCTTCCTTGCGCACATCCGCCGGCGCCAGATTGATGGTCACACCCTGCCCATAGGGAAACTCGTAGCCGCAATTCCTTAGCGCGCTCTTGATGCGCTCTCGGCTTTCCTTCACGGCATTGTCCGGCAGGCCCACCACGTTGAAGTCCTGCATGCGCGCTGATCCCACGTCCACCTCCACTTCGACGAGGTAGGCATCTATACCGTAAACTGCCGCGCTCTGCGTCTTGTAGAGCATCAGGAGGGAAGCTCCCAGCAAGCTTGGCAAGGATAGAACAAAACCAATACGATACCAACATCTAACTTGACAGTCTGGCGGTTACACATTGGACGGCACTTTCTGCCGCCCGCTTTACACTCGCGCGGCCCGCACGTATATTGGCGTTACCGAAGTTTGTGTTCACTTCACCACGCGTGAGGTTCTCCGATGACTGGCCTGATTATTCTGGGCATCCTGGTACTGCTCGTTATCTTCCTCATCGGCATGTACAACGGCTTGGTGCGCTTGAAAATTCAATGCGACAACGCCTGGGCTGACATCGACGTGCAGCTCAAGCGCCGCTACGACTTGATCCCCAATCTCGTCGAGACCGTGAAAGGCTACGCCGCGCACGAGAAGGACACGCTCGAAGGCGTCATCAATGCTCGCAACCGCGCCATGACCGCCACCACTCCAGCCGACAAGGCACAGGCGGAAAACATGCTCACCGGCGCGCTGAAAAGCCTCTTCGCGCTCGCCGAAGCCTATCCGCAGCTCCGCGCCATCGAAAGCTTCACCTCGCTGCAGAATTCCCTTTCGCAGATTGAAGATACCGTCCAGAACGCGCGGCGCTATTACAACGCGGTGGTTCGCGATCTCAACACCAAGATCGAGCAATTCCCGACCAACATTTTTGCCAATATGCTGGGCTTCAAGGAACGGCAATTCTTTGAAGTTGCCGCAGCGGCGGAACGGGAAGCCCCAAAGGTTAGTTTCAGTGCGCCGAATGCATGAGGGCGGGAGCGCGGCTCCCATCATGCGCTTGCACAACTTTTCGCGGCGCCGGGTATCTGCCGCCGCGCTGCTGCTCCTCGGTTTTGTTTCGACCTGCTTTTCATTCACCAGCAAACAGCTTCGGATTGAGAAATTCGAGGCGGAGATTCTGGTCTCGCCGAGCGGTTCGATCGACGTCACCGAAAATATCCAGGTCCATTTTATCGGTGGGCCGTGGCACGGCCTGTACCGCAGCATCCCTGTCGAATACGTCACACCGCAGGCGCTTAATTACTCGCTGTTTCTCGACGTCAAATCCGTCACCGACGCCAACGGCAACCGCCTCAAATTCGAGACCAGCCGCGTACGCCACTATCGCAAGCTCAAGATTTACGTCCCCAATGCCGACAACTCCACGCAGACCATCTCCGTTGAATACACCGTTGCCGACGCCCTGCGTTTCTTCGAGGATCACGACGAGCTCTATTGGAACGTTACCGGCGACGAGTGGGACGTCCCCATCCAGTCCGCCAGCGCGCGCATTATTCTTCCCGAAGGCACCACCAACATCCGCGCCAATGTCTTCACCGGCGCCTATCGCTCGACGGCGCGCGGCGCGGGCGTGGAAATTGCAGCCAATGGCGTTGAAGTTCGCACGCACGACCCGCTCAGCTATCACGAAGGACTGACCGTCGCCGTGGCTTTCGACAAAGGTTTCGTCCATGAGCCGACGGCGATCGACAAAGCCAGCCTTTTCTTCCGCAGCAATTGGCCGCTGGGTTTGCCTCTGGCCGCTTTCGTCATCATGTTTTATTTGTGGTGGACCCGCGGCCGCGATCCGCGTCTTCGTCCCATCACCGCGCAATACGAGCCTCCTGATCAACTCACTCCCGGCGAAGCCGGCACGCTCATCGATGACTCCGCCAACATGCGCGACATCACCGCCTCCATCGTCGATCTTGCCGTGCGCGGCTACCTGGTCATCGAGGAGCATGAGCACAACCGCATGCTCGGCCTCGTCCATGACAAGGACTACAACTTCATCCTGCAAAAAGACCGCTCCGAGTGGGCCAAGCTGAAGCCCCACGAGCAGGCGCTCCTGAACGGAATTTTCTCCCTCGGCACCATTGGCGAAACCGTACCCATGTCCAGCCTCGAAAACCACTTCTACAAAAACTTGCCGGACATCAAGAGCGGCATCTTTAACTCCCTCGTGACCCATGGCTACTATCGCCGCCGGCCGGACAGCGTGCGCGCTGCCTATCTTGGCGCCGGTATCGTCGGCGGCCTTCTCCTCGTCTTTGGCGGCAATTTCATCGCTTCATCCATGGGCATGGCTCCACTCACCTTCATCATCTCGGGCATTCTCACCGGCCTCGTGATCTGCGTGTTTGGCTGGTTCATGCCTGCGCACACGAACCAGGGTGCACGCGCCATGGAAGGCGTCCTCGGCTTCGAAGATTTTCTCAATCACGTCGAGTCCGACCGCTTCAACAAAATGATCAAGACGCCGCAAATGTTCGAAAGATTTCTCCCCTTCGCTATGGCCCTCGGCGTCGAAAAAAACTGGAGCAAAGCGTTTCAGGGCATCATGACCCAGCCGCCCCAGTGGTATCGCGGCTCCTATGGGCCCAATTTTTATCCCGTAATGTTCACCAGTGATCTGAATAACATGTCATCGCGCGCCAGTAGTGTCCTGGCGTCCGCGCCGCGCAGTTCGGGCGGCTCCGGCTTTAGCGGTGGAGGCGGCTTCTCGGGTGGCGGGTTCGGTGGCGGTGGCGGCGGCGGCTTCTAACGAACAACGAGACACCTCCCTTTCCACGTTGGGTGTAATATTCCCCCTGGGCGCTCCTCTCTTCATCGAACTCCCTGAGGTGTCCCGTGCCAACAACCACTCGTCAACAGATCCTTCAACTCGAACGCGCAGAGGTCCGAGCCATCAACCATGGCGATTTGCGCGGTGCGCTGCAAATGTTCGACCGCGGCTTCGTGGGCTTCTCTTCCACGCAGCACAAACGTATTCGCGGCCTCGGTGCTCTCCGCAAAACTTTTACCTACTATTTGAAGCGCGCTCCCAAACTCGCCTACCGCATCGAACAGCCACATGTGTCCGTGAACGGTGGAACCGCCGTCGCGACTTTTTACTGGACCGTGCAGCTTGGCCGCGGTCATAAAATCCACGGGCGCGGCACACACGTCTTTGCCAAACAAGGCAAAAACTGGCGCGTTGTTCACGAGCACTTTTCCCGCGCCCACTGAAGAGTCCATCTCGCGACCATTGTTTGGGCTGGAGAGCACGGCTTCACAGAGATGTTCAATGACCGAACTTCAAAGACTTGCGGGAATTGTTGTTTCCCCGAGCAAAACCTTTGAGGACATCAATCAAAGGCCGACACAGGTTTTCCCGATAGCATTGCTGCTTCTCTTCAGCCTGTTGGGCGACTTCGTCGTCTACCAAGTGCTCGTCACCGATGCCAACTTCGAACAAATGGCGCGCACCAAGGTGCAATGGGACGCCAGCCTGGCTGGGCAAAAATCACACGGCACCGAAGAACAACAGATCGGTACATTGCGCCGCGAGCGGGAATACTGGTATCTCCTGCCGTTGATCGCGGTCCCCGTCAGCGTGCTCGCCGTTTCGATTTTCTTTTACATCGTCTTGCTGCTGGCCAGGGCCGGCGCCACGTTTGCCAAAGTCCTTGTCGTCGTCTGTTGGGCGCTTGTGATTTACCGCTGCATCGGTGGCGTTTTCACGATAGTGGCTCTGCTCGCTGGCGGCCCGACAAACTTTTTCCCTGGCCCGGCCGAGGCATGGTCTCCCACAAGCCTCGCTCAACTCATCT
>QHYN01000344.1 GCA_003224145.1 Acidobacteriota bacterium | reverse complement strand
CCTTCAAAACCGCATGAGGCGCGGAGATGTCTATGGGCGGGAAAAGGTGGAGCAATCGCTGAAGAATTTCTTCCGGCGCGGGAATCTCATCGCGCTCCGCGAACTTGCCCTCCGCCAGGTGGCCGAGCAGGTAGATCGCAGCCTCGAGTCTTACATGGACTCGAAAGATATCCGCGAGAACTGGGGTGTGCGAGAACGTCTTGCCGTTTGTGTGTCAGGCAATTCGTCCGGTCAATACCTCATCTCGCGCGCCGCACGCTTGGCCCGAAAGATGGACGCGGAACTTTATGTTGTCCACGTCGAGCGCGAATTCGGCAAGCGATGGGAAGACGGTAAGAGGCTAGAAGGGAATCTGCATTTTGGCGAGAATCTCGGAGCGCAAGTCGTCCGGTTAAAAGGCAGAAGCGTCGCGGACACCATTGCCGAGTTCGTCCGCAACAAGCACATCACGCAGGTAAGGTTCGGGCGCAACCTTCCAGCCGTTTGCGCAATTGACTGTAGGTTTCGACCACGGCCCTCCGCAAGTGAATTGAGGAAATTCTTACGCGCAATGGCCCAAGCACCGGCTCCGATCTCTAGGCATCCCAGAGCCACCGAAAAAGCTTGCCTTCCGGGAATCTACAGAGACTGAGGCTGTCGTAATAGCGAGATTCAGAACATAAGTTAGGGCTGCATCTGCCTCCAGAACTGCCTGCTAATCTCGGCGCCTTCTTTGGCGGGGTACTGAAAACCGGCAAACTGAGTGGATAAACCTCAGGAAAGCGGGACTTTTCCCACGATAAATTCGAGCAATCACTGGATTGTGCGCTACTCGGGCGTTGTTTAGTTTGATCGCACGATTTGGGACGACCTACAGCGAACTCGGCGGTTAAGAAGGGCCCTGAGAGGTCGATCTGAAGCGGATTTAGAAAGAGAGGTTGAAATGAATCGAATGAACCACCGGTGTTCAGCATCAGCAGCGGTCGCTCTGATGCTGGCCGGTCTGTTGGCATGGCCTTCGGCCAGCCTAGCGCAGCTAGGCGGTCTGTTGCCAGCGCCCACGACCACAACCACCACGAGTACAGTCACGGGGCAGGCGACCGCTGCGCAAGCAGTCCTTCTTGGATTGCTTGGAACGGCAACCTCAACGAGTCTCGCCAGTACCGGAATCTCAAGTACAAATGCTGAAAGCGACGTGGGCCAAGACACGGGAAGCATCCCGTCTTTGCTGGGGGCGGAAGTCCTCAACGCAGCCACGTATAGCTATCCTGATCAAGTTGACTCCGCGGCCTCGCTCGCGAACCTGGGCGTGACTGTCGCTGGGATCTACATTTCCGCTGACTCGGTTGTGGCAGAGGCGTCGCAGGTATTGGGAGCCGCAGGCAGCGGCAGTTCCTACATCACCAACCTTACAATCAACGGCGTACCGGTCAACGTAACTGGGGATCCGAACCAGACCATCTGGATTCCCGGCGGCCAGATAGTTCTTAACGAGCAAACCATTTCCTCGACCGGCAGCGCCGTGGTGAACGCCATTCACGTCACTGTCAATGGCGTTGCCGATGTCGTGATCGCGTCTGCGACAGCGGGCATTTCCTGAGAGAGTGAGGACAATCAATGAAATCACTAAAAACGAACAAAAAGATAAGCGTAATTGGCCCCATGCTAGCAGCGGCCCTTTTGGCGGGCGGGCTTCTCCTCGCTCTACAGGCGACTAAGCCCACACCCGTGTACGCGCACGAAGTTCCAAGCCTGTGCGACTTCACGACCGGTGGAGGATTTATCCTCATCGCGCCGGGGACGGCCTCCAACGTCGCCGGTTTGCCGGAGACAGGCCAGAAGGCGAACTTCGGCTTGGTGGGCGGGTGCAAGAATGGCGGCTTCTTTGGGCACGTCAACTACGTGGACCACAACAACGGGCTTCATTTGAGCAGCGACACCATCACGGCGTACGTTAACCCTTGCCCCGGGTGCAGCCCTCCTGCCGCAAACAATGCACGCGACATCTGTGGGACCGCCGACGTGAGTATTAACGGTTCCCCTAGGGGGACCTGGGGGTTTCGAGTAAGGACGATCGACGCAGAGAAGCAGTCGTTCCCGCCGCCCAAGGACAAGTTTGGCATCCATATACATGACTTGAACTCCGGGAATACCGCCTACCTTGTACCGACGCGGTGTTTGGCGAGCAACAGCCCAACAGATAACGTCATGACGTGCAGCGCCGTTAACCCTGGGGGCGGCGACATCGAGTTGCACAAGCATAATCCCT
This sequence comes from Acidobacteriota bacterium, assembly GCA_003224145.1. Taxonomy (GTDB): domain Bacteria; phylum Acidobacteriota; class Terriglobia; order Acidiferrales; family UBA7541; genus Acidiferrum. The sequence continues at coordinate 290 of QHYN01000344.1, read as the reverse complement.
CCAACACCGGGCCGTCTATGACCGAGGGTCAGATCAGTGCTGCGTGCGGCGCCAACGACTTGGGATATTGATTCTAGCTACTAGCTGGCCAGGTCCGTCAAAGGAAAGACGCTTTCATCTGGTTAGTCCCGCCAGATGGAAGCGCTTTTTTTTAAGTGGCGCGGCGAGCAGGGATGGCTGCTAAGGCGGCGGATTCGGAGCGGAAGACGCGCTGGAAGCGCGGACCGGCCGTTTGCTAATCGGAAGACTCTTCAGGCGTTCCCATTGACCTAATCCAACGGGCTAGTCTG
>QHYN01000257.1 GCA_003224145.1 Acidobacteriota bacterium | reverse complement strand
GAACGGCCAGACGAAACTCACCATGATTGGCAATGAAACCATGGAAGACGCAAAGAACAGCGGGCAACTCGAGGGCTGGAATCAGATCCTCGAAAAAGTTGCCGCAGTTATTGCGGGGCTAGCGAAGGCGAAATAAGAAGTTGGAGTTTTGACGATCGTCCCACACGAGATACAGCTACGGCCGGCGGCGGAGGCTTAGTTAGAACAGGCTTCTCGTCGCTTGGCCGAATAGTCGCATTTCCGGCTAAGTGACCCTTGGCTCGACTGTTGCCTTCAGGCCAATGCGCTCAGCGACCAATGTTTACCGAACTCAACATTAGTCCTGTGAAACGCGCTTGTCGTCATCGACGGGCCGACTCCAAGATCGTCAGCCATTCGGAGTGATCCTGTACTGGCCCGTTCAGACTGAACCACTACTCGCGTGCGAACGCTTGATTGACAGGAAAATTACCAGCGGCGTATAGTGACTGCTACGTTCGGTTTCGGGGCGTTCCCCAGGAGCCCGGCAGGCTTTTGTCTGATGGCACTTGAGGATGCGGGTTTCCCAAAGACGTGGATGTTTCGCTTACTGCCATCCCGGGTGTTCCAGTACGGCATCGTAGTAGTTCTTCTTTGCTCCGGAACAATTTTAGTTAAACCGCTCCCGGCACAAAGTCCGCCTCCTCCGCAAGACCAACCGGCAAAGGCCGATTCCAGTGCCAAACCTCCCCAAGGCGCCGCGCCAAGCGACAGTCAGGAAGTGTCCAGCCGCGACACACCGGCCACCTTCAAAGTTCGAGTCAACACGGTGCTGGTGCGTGTGGTCGTGCGCGACGGGCGCGGCAACATCGTTCCCGACCTGAAGAAGGAAAGTTTCCAGCTCTACGACGGGCGGAAACTCCAAACGATCACCTCCTTCGCGGTGGAAACGCCCCAAACGCATACGGCTTCGGTGACCGCCTCCGCGGGTGCCGAAGCTTACTCGTCGAGCGCAGATGCCATCGCGGGAAAGGCCGCGGTGCTGCCGCAGCGTTTTGTCTCCATGGTTTTTGACGACGTGCACCTGTCCACGGAGGACGCGGTGTTCGTGCGGGATTCGGCGACCCGGTTTTTCGGCGCGCTGGCCCCTAGCGATCGCGTGGCGATCAATACTACTTCCGGACAGCTCACGCAGGATTTTACCGACGATCATGCACTGCTGCAAAAAGCTCTGCTGGGGATTGTGCCGCATCCGCTGACGATCCATACCTCCTCGGATTGCCCGGATATGAGCTATTACGAGGCGGACGTAATTGAAAACAAAAATGATGCGCAAGCTTTCGCCGTGGCGACGGACGAGACGCTGCAGTGCGCTTTCAACGGAGACAGCAGGTACCAGGCTGCGGCACAAGCCATGGCGCAAGCAGCGGCCGCGAAAGCACTCGCCGAAGGAGACAGCGAGACGGAATATAGTTACCGGCATCTCGAGGATATCGTCAGGCGCATGACCAGCTTGCCGGGGCAGCGCATCCTGGTTCTGGTTTCGCCGGGGTTTATTCTGAGCACCCTGCAGTCCGAGGTCTCGGGCATGGTCGATCGCGCGACGCGCGCCAATATCGTGATCAACACCATCGATGCCCGCGGCCTGTATGCGCCCGATGTGATGGGTGACATCGCCAATCCGCCACGGGACTCGGTCCGCACTGCGGGCTATAAAACCTCGTATCGCGTGGCCGCCCAAAACGCTCAAGAGGACGTTTTGGCGGAGTTGGCAGACGGGACCGGCGGTACCTTTTATCACAACCGCAACGACGTCGATGAGGCCATGCGCCAGGCAGGAGCGGCGCCCTCCACTTCCTATCTCCTGAGCTTTTCTCCGCAAAACCTGAAGCTGGATGGTCGCTATCACACCCTGAAGGTCAGCATTGCCAGCAAGGGAAAATATAATGTGCAGGCCAGGCGCGGGTACTTCGCGCCGCGTTCGGTCGCCGATCCTGCCGAAGCCACCAAGCAGGAAATTCAAGAAGCGCTGTTCTCGCAGGAGGAGATTCACGATCTCCTCATCGACCTGCAGACGCAGTATTTTAAGAAGGACGAATCCCAAGCTCGTCTTGCTGTATTGACCCATTTGGACCTGAAGGGAATTCGCTTCCGGAAAGCGCTGGACCGCAACAGCGATCAATTGACCATCGTGACGGGAATTTTTGACGAGAACGGAGCGTTTGTTACCGGTATGGAAAAAATCGTGGACATGAAATTGCGCGACGCGACATACGAACGGCTCAGCCGCTCGGGCTTTACCGTGAAATCCAGTTTCGACGTGAAGCCCGGCACCTACCTTGTGCGGCTGGTGGTGCGCGATGCCGAGGGCGAGCAGATGGCAGCGCGGAACGGGGCCGTGGTTATTCCTTATTAGAATGGGCTGGTTTGGCTGGAGGACCACATGATTACACAGCGCAGCGGTTCGAGAGAGTTTCGGTTGGCCGCGGGCTTGGCAATTGCCCTCTTGTGCGGGATTGCCTGGCCCGTGCGGGCCCAGGAGCAACCCACTTCTCCGCCACCTCCCCCGCCGGCCTCTCCTGCGGACCAGCAATCCACCGCGGTCATTAAACGGGAAACAAAACTGGTCCTTGTCGATGCGGTGGTGACGGACAAGAAGGGCAACTACATACACGACCTGACGCAGAATGATTTCAAAGTCTTTGAGGACAACAAGGAGCAGGCGGTCTCTACTTTTTCTTCCGGGGCCGAAGCCACAGCGCAACCCAACGGCCAGCGTCACTATCTGATTCTGTTCTTCGATAATTCCACCATGGCGGCACCGGACCAGATCCAGGCGCGGGGTGCCGCCCAGAAATTCATTGAGGCAAACGCCGGACCGGATCGCTTGATGGCTGTCGTGGATTTCGGAGGGGCACTGCGAATCGTCCAGAATTTCACGGCCAACGCGCAAGTGCTGCGCGCCGCCGTTTCCGGTGTGAAGGGCTCGGCCGTGGATCCGAACGCGCCGTCGGCGGATACACCCGCTCTGGTGGCCTCCGCAGGCCCGCCGATGATCGGCATGTCTTCACTTGGGAATGCTGCGGCGGAGTTTGGCGCGCGCAGCATGTTGCTGGCCGTGCGCAGCCTGGCAAAGAATCTGCGCAGTGTACCGGGACGTAAAATGGTGATTCTGTTCTCCGGCGGTTTCCCGCTGACAACGGAAAACCAATCCGAGCTGACGGCGACCATCGACGCCTGCAATAAATCGAATGTAGCGATCTATGCCGTGGACGCGCGCGGCCTGTTTTCGACCTCTCCGATTGGGAGCTCCCTGAACAGGGCGGCTCCGGGGAAGGCCCGGCCGGCTTCCGCTTCCTCTCGAAGGCCCGCTCGGCGGACCGCACCGCGGGCCAGGGTTTTGCTCGCGGCTTATCCGGCGACGGCTATGCCTGATCCCCAGAGGCCGGGTGGTGGCGGCACCGGCGGTGGTGGCGGTGGTCGGCCCGGAGGCGGTGGTGGTACGGGAGGCACCGGTGGCGGTACCGGTGGCACCGGCGGAGGGGGCAAGGGTGGTACTGGCGGCACCGGCGGAGGCACTGGAGGAGGTAAGGGAGGCGGGACCGGCGGAGGCACGGGTGGTGGCACGCGTGGTGGCGGCACAGGAGGCGGAAGCAGAGGCGGCGGAATGCCGAACTCCAATCTCTACAACTCGACCTATGGCCAGCCGCGCAGCATCGTGCCGCAGTTTCCGCCTTCGGCATCCACCAACCAGCAGATTCTTGCAGCTTTGGCGGAGGGAACCGGTGGTTTCACGATTTTCAACACCAACGATCTGCTGGGAGGACTCGAGCGCATCGGGCGCGAACAAAACGAGTTCTACATCCTGGGATATTCACCGGGCGATTCACCCGAAGGCAGTTGCCACACACTGAAGGTGAAAATGAATCGCGGCGGCATGAATGTGCGCTCGCGCAGCGGGTACTGCAATGTCCGGACCACGAACGTGCTCGAAGGCAAACCGCTTGAGAAACAGCTTGAAGCGCACGCGGCGGGCACGCAGCCTGGCTCAATTCACGGCGTGCTGGAGGCTCCTTTCTTTTACACCGCTCCCAATACCGCGCGCGTGAACCTGGCCATGGAAATTCCCTCAGACTCGTTTCAATTCAACAAGGAGAAGGGCAAATATCACGCCAACTTGAACGTTTTGGGCATCGCCTATCGTGCGGACGGAACCATTGGCGCCAAGTTCAGCGATACCGTGAACATGGATTTGGAGAAAGACGAATGGAAAGAGTTCACCAAGTCGCCGTATCACTACGAGAACCAATTCGACGCCACGCCGGGCAATTATAAACTAACAGTCGTACTAAGCGCCGGAGGCGATGCCTTCGGAAGATTTGAATCGCCTTTGGCAATCGATGCCTATGACGGCAAACAGTTCAGCCTGGGAGGATTGGCGCTGACGAATTCCGCGCAAAAGCTAACCGACATTCCCACGGGCCTGGACTCGGTGCTGCTCGAGGATCGCACGCCGCTGCTCGTCAAAGGCTTGCAGATCATTCCTTCCGGCAGCAACCGTTTCAAGCACACGGACAACGTCGTTGTCTACAGCGAGATTTATGAGCCGCTGATGACCTCCGCCAACCCGCCGTCGGTGGCCATGGCTTACACGATTTTTGAACGTGCCAGCAACAAAAAGGTCTTTTTCACCGGAGTGCAGCGCGCCGAGGAGTTCATCCAAAAGGGGAATGCCGTTATCCCCATAGGGATGAAGGTGAAGGTGGACGACCTGAAGCCAGGTTCCTACCTTTTGGTTATGCAGGCCGTGGATTCGGCCAAAAACCAGGCGCCCAACCGGACCGTGGACTTCGACATAACGGATTGATTGTTCTCCCGCGGCATTGAAAAATTGCCGGGCACCGTTTGGAGTGCGGCGGCTTGCTTGCCCTGAGCCTCGAAGGGCCGCCGCCTTTTCCCGCGCCTTCTCCCCAATTGTCATCCCGAGCGTAGCGAGGGATCCTGGCTGGTCTCAAGCATCGCCACAGTCAAGTGCGAACAACACTCCTCGGTGTGTAGCGCTGGCCTTGCCCCTGCTTTTGCCCGCCCCGAAGGGAACCCGGTCGCGCCTTCTCCCCAATTGTCATCCCGAGCGCTGTAGCTCGGGCCTTCAGGCCCGAGGGATCCTGGCTGGTCTTAAGCATCGCCACGGTCAAGTGCGAACAACACTCCTCGGTGTGTAGCGCTGGCCTTGCCGCCGCCTTTGCCCGCGCCTTCTCTCCAACTGTCATCCCGAACCCAGTCCCGCCTTTCGCCCGCGGCGAGCGGGCGCAAAGGTTGTCGCGGGAATGGGGGTGAGGGATCTGCTTCTCTCTTTTGTAGTGCCGGCATCTTGCCGGCGTCCTTGCCTTTCTGCGCCTGATGGGGCGGGGCTTGTCCCGCCCGGAATTTATCCCGACCCGTCGGGAGGGTGGCATCTTCGTTTCCCTTTGTAGCGGCGACTATACGTCGCCGTCTTTGGAGTGCGGCGGCTAGACGCCGCTTTTTCCCGCGCTTTCTCCCCAATTGTCATCCCGAACCAGTCCCGCGCTTTGCCCGCGGCGAGCGGGCGCAAAGGTTGTCGCGGGAATGGGGGTGAGGGATCTGCTTTTCACTTCTCTTTCCCGCTGCTTTCCTCTGTGTAGGGGCACGACACGCCGTGCCCGTCCCCGCCCTGTAGCGCCGGGCTTTAGCCCGGCATCTTCGCTTGGAGTGCGGCGGCTCGACGCCGCTTTTTCCCGCGCCTTTTCTTCGGTCTTGTCGCGCTCCCGAATCCCGCGGCCGCCGCATCTCCCAAATGCTCGAAGACTCCCTCGCCCGCCTCGAACGCAAGCCAAGAAGCAAAGCAGCGCCCGAAGAACCCGCCCACGAAGAACTCTGGTAGTGGCGGTTCGAGAATGGGAAGAATACCCCCCACGCGTAAATAAGTCATTTGTTTTTGGGGGGATGGCGGGGCGAAGTGACGTTAGAAGGTTCAGAAAGGAGAAGAAGCTAGCGGAAGGCAGCCCCACCCTTTCTGCACAAACCGCAGAAAGGATGGGCCACCCAAGAGATCTCAGCGGATCGAGGGGCGGCCACCCGCCCTCTCGATTCAACGAGTTAAGAGCTTGCCACCCGCCTCCATCACTCTTCCGGCAATGAAAGTCCGTACCGTTCGACTACTGTTGTTTTCATTGGCCTGAATGGATAATTTTTCTTCAAAGCTGCCGCGAACTTTGGATTCTCCTTCCACGGATAGTCGAGCCGGTGCCACTGGACATCACACCACGTTTCGTTCCCCTCCGAAACAAACGTAAGCCCGACACAGCGTTGGAGCCGCAAGTCGTATTTATTCAGTTGCGTAAAAGCCGCTAGCGCATGATGCCTGTCTCCCATGCGCGCCCGCTGCAAAGGGATAAACACAAAACCACATCCAGTTGAAGCCACGAATCTGTTAGGTAGAACGACGTTATCGGCGTTCGCCATCTTCATTGAGTGAAAAAATCTTGTCTTGAAAGCGTCCATATCGGTGCGATTCAGCTTGGCAAGCTCTTTGAGAATTCCGTAATAATCGGTCGGGGATTCTTCAGGTGTATTGCGCCGCTCAGCGAACAAATGAATGATACGTGAGATGTCCCATTTCTGAGTGTCGACCGCCCTTTGCTGCAACGCCGCAAGCCATTCGATAAATCGCGGCGAAGGCCGTTGCTCGGGAACGTTTCGTAGGAATTGACCCACTAGGGCTTGTTCCGTCACCTCAGAGACGACGTTTCCCCATCTCTTGATTAGTACCTCGCGGAATGACAAATACTGCTCTACCTCTGCGGGCGTAATCAGAGTTTCAAGAATGCCAAGATAATCAGCGGAGTGGATGATGTGAATAACGCCTGTGGTCGCATTCTCATGGAATTTTTGTGAGACGCATCTATCTGGCAGGTTTTCATTGGGATGATAGATGACGAGCTTGTGGGTGCGCTTGTCTTTGGCGTCAGCTAGATTAAGCGCATGGCCCTGATTGTTCTCAAGCTCAATGGAATCGTAAGTGCGAAGGTACCGAAGTGTGTTTCCAATTTGGGTTACTGCTTTTCCTAAGACCTCGCTCTGGAACCAATTCTCTTCATCCGTGGATGTCGCACCGAAGGCGGCGTATCTTTCCTTCACTTGAATAACAACTAGAAAATCATCTAGCCATACAACTGCATCGGCCAGTTCCAGCTCAGTTCTCTTGTCGGGCCTGAACGTGTTCGTCGAAAATGTAAATTCTCGAAAAAAATAAGATTCGTTCAGTTTTCCGAGGGCACCTTCAAATCTCATAAAGCACCACGCAGTTGGTTAGGCGAAGAGTGGGTGGGGCATAAACAAAACGGGCGGGCCAATCCACATAATCACTTCTGGTGCTTCGTAAGTGAACTGCTTTCCGCAGTCATCGCACATGACCGAGAAACGGCCCACATGGTCCCGGTGCCGGGCACCTACCTCAGTTTTTGCCAGCCGTATGCGATGCAGAGCGAAAGGATTCTTCTCTTGGTGATACGCTACGTTCTTGCACGTAACTACCCAATAGTGTTGCTGCTCGTCCATGAACTTATATTCTCACAAATTTGTTAGGAGAAGGAACATGCTGACGCTAACTTGGGCGGGTGGCTCCTTACCCGTAAAAAAGCGCTCCAACAATCACGGCGCAGTCGAGCAGGATCCAGCCCAGGCACGGCAAGTAGATATTCTTGTCGCGTTTCTGTATGCCATACCATAGCCAGACAACGGCAGAAGCCAGATATGCCGTCCAGGACAGCATGGATACCCCCGCTGCCCGGTGACCTACCCAGATGGTGAGGACCTGGGGGATGGTCATCAGCATGGTGGAGATCGATAGACTTCCAAGGAGGCGATGGAGCACCCTGCCGAACGAAGAGTGGGAACGGGTGACGCTATCGGATGGGTGGCATGTAATTCCCCCAGTTGAACCTTAAGCCGGCCAGTCTCGGACGATAGCCTATCATCCGGCAGTCTACGCCGTAGCGGCCGCAGGGTATGCTGCTCCAATCCAGGAGAGCAGCGCCAAGCCGCCGGGAAGTTGTAAGTTCTAAGTTTTAAGTTGTAAGTAAAAGAAAAGCGAAGAGAGATTCCTCGTTACGCTCGGAATGACAGAAATAATGCTAGGCGACGAATTGCAGAAGGGCGGCGGGGCGCTTCTTGGCAATGGCAAGGAGGCGGAGGGCAGCGCTCTGGGGCCGGCGCATGCCTTGTTCCCAGCTTCTGACGCACGCCACGCTGGTGCCCAGGTAGCGCGCAAAATCGGACTGGCTGAGGCCCAGCGTGGTGCGAATCTTGCGAATGTCCTTCGGCTTCAAGACGACCACGGCCGGAGAGAAGCGCGACACGCGCACACGGGCTTTCTGTCCGCGACGGTGCTTGACGGCTTCGTCGAAGCCGGCCATCATCTCCTTGAAAAGCGAAGCTTTCATTTTCGCGCCTCCCGCAACCTCAGGGAGGCATACGCAATTATGCGGGATTTCAAGGTCAGAGTCGATACTGTCGGGCGCGCTTAGTAAACATCCAGACACAGAATCGCGTTGTTCACGGTGATCGTTGCTGTGTTTAAGTCAAGCCAGGATTCCTGGCTCCGCTCGGAATGACAATCAAGGCAACCGTGATGACAACTGCAGGCCTCTCATGCCAGAATTCGCGACAATGCGCGTGTACCACGTCTACATTTTGTGCAGCGCGAGCGGAGTGCTGTACACGGGAGTGACAAACAATCTGGAGTGCCGGGTGATTCAGCACAAAACTAAGGCGGTTCGCGGATTTACACAGTGGTATGACGTCGCGCGGCTCGTTTACTTTGAGGCTTTCGGTGACATTCGTCATGCCATTGCGAGGGAAAAGGAGATCAAGGGTTGGCGGCGGGAGAAGAAGCTTGCCTTGATTCGCCAGATGAATCCAAAATTTCGGGACTTGAGCACGGACTTTCATCGGTGAGTGCAAGGCGCGGGTTACACTCCACGGCACCGCTGATCCCCCGTGTCATCCCGAGCCAGCCTGCGGAAAGCACGCGCAGCGAGGGATCGCGGCAAGATGTCTGCGCAGGCAGAAGCCAGTGAGTAAGAAGCAAAACGTAGAATGGAAAGACAAAGAACACAGATTTGCGTTGCTCGCGATGGGGCAGAGATCTTCGCTGCGTTCGGAGTGACGGGCGCAGGGGAGGATTTTATTGTTGAGGTTTGGGTTGCGAGGACGGTGGTTGCGGCGGGCGGGGGCGGCTGGCGGGCGGGATGATCCCGTTCATCCGCAGGTACTCGACCATCTGGCCGTAGTGATCCATCGGATGAAAGGTGCCGATATTGGCGATGGCGAGACGCGTGGAGAGGAACGGGAGCGGCGGCTTGGGCAGCAGCGTGACCTCGTTTTCCGACGTAATCGTGGAAATGGCGCGATGGCCGAGCGCGAAAGAGTCCTTCAGGTACTGGATGATTTCGGCTTTGGTCTTCAGCTCGGCGGGACCGTTGGACTCTTGCTGGATGTTCTTCACGTCGATGGTCTCACCCATGAGCGGACCGAAAAACAGGTGATTGGCGAAGCCGATGTGCTTCACCTCTTCGGCGAAAGTGCGCACGCCCTTGAACTCGCCATTGGTCGGCGCGAAGGAGTACTT
>QHYN01000232.1 GCA_003224145.1 Acidobacteriota bacterium | reverse complement strand
AACTGTTGAACAGCGTGATTGTCAGCCCAGGGCATGCGAAGCGAATCTGGCGAGCGCTGGGGGAAAATCTTGGCCGGTATGAGGCGCAATTCGGTCCGATCAAAGAATCGCCCGAAGGAAGCGGGCCAACTCCGAATGTGGGTTTCGTGCAGTAAAAGTGGGAGTTTTCGCTCGAATGCCCGGTTCGCAGGTTGCAGTTGTGCGGTGCAGCTTCGCCTGCTAGAATTTTTGAGTTGTCTTCGATGCGGGCCTGTAGCTCAGGTGGCTAGAGCGCGCCCCTGATAAGGGCGAGGTCGGTGGTTCAAGTCCACCCAGGCCCACCAGTCAATTCCTAGCCTCTCCGGAATTTCTCATCACAAACATGGCTGCGTTATCCTGTGCGAGACCCGATTGGCCTTGGCATTTCGATTTGCGGGCGCCGTGCCGGCCTAATTAGAACAAACTTGAGGCAGGCAAGGCGCATCCTACAGTTGGTGGGTTGGCATGGATTCTCGATCGTGCATTTGTCTGGACGGAAGAACAGGAGAGAAGTAATGCGAATCGGGATGAAGTGGCTGCTGGGAGGGCTAACCTTCCTGGTGGCGAGCGTGCCGGCTATGGCACAGTTTGGGCGGGAGAAATGGGAAGTGACGCCCTTCGTCGGATATGAGACGAGCGGGTACTTTCCGTTGAATCCCACTTCGAGCACCGTAACCGTAAACAAATTGCGGGTGAACGGGGCACCGAGTTTCGGCTGGTTTATCGGCTATTCCGTTACGTCCAATGCGGAATTCGAGTTTATGTGGGACCGTAACCTAACTTCCTACAGCGAGCAGCCGTCTCCGGGCACAGCGTATGTGAAGGCCTACAATTCGACGGTGGACCAATATCAATTCGGGGCGCTCTATACACTCCTCGGGGAGGAACATAAGTGGCGGCCGTACATCGCGGGTAGCGTTGGCTTTACGCATGAATTCAACAGCGGGGGCAACCCCACGCGAGTGGATTTTTCTTACAGCATTGGCGGCGGGATCAAATACGAAATTACCAGGCATGTCGGCTTTCGCGGAGATGCGCGGTACCTGCCGACGTATGCGAATTCTTCTCTTGCGCTGTTCTGCGATCCCTTCTTCGGGTGCTTTACGGCGAAAGTCTCCAATTACCAGCATCGGGGAAACTTTGTGGGCGGCCTTGTATTCCGATTCTAAGGGCAAGCAACGAAATTCACTGACAGGGATCACTCATGTCCTACGATTACATTAATGGATTCAACCGCAACAGGACATGTGACCAAAGCCCTGGTGAAGAGGCATGCACAGAAAGTGGGAGCGCTCCTAGGCGCCGATTTCGCCGCGCTTAGCGAGCGCCGTAATGCGATCAGCCGCGCGGAAAGCGAGCGCCATGATGGTCATGGTGGGCTGGCCGCGACCTGAAGTCACGAGGCTGCTGCCGTCGCAAAGAAAAAGATTTTTTACATCGTGCGTGCGATGGTCCGGATTGATCACCGAAGTTTTCGGGTCATTGCCCATGCGGCAGGTACCGAGGAGATGCACTCCAAACTGCTGCTCTTGGGCAGGGAAACTCCACTTCTTCACGGCGCCTGCCGCTTCGTGCACTTCGTGCGCGCGCTCAAGGAGCCAGTTGGTAAGCTTCAGGTCGTCGGGATGATCCTTGTAGGTGAGGCACAAACCGGGCAAGCCCCAGGCGTCTTTCAGGTCGGGGTCGAGAGAAAAGCTGTTGTTTTCCACGGGCAGGGAAGTGCCATGGGTGGAAACCTCCATGGTCCGGGAAAAGTTGTGGGCGAGGGTGGCCTTGAAATCCTTGCCCCAGTGCAGAGTTTCCGGAGGCATACCGCCGAACGCAAATGAGACGGGCGTCCATTCGTAGCGCGCGTCGAGACCACCACCACCGTAAAAACCGACCTTGTGATGATCAAGTTCGTAGAAATCATGAAGGACGCGGCTGACGCAATAACCCTTGTAGTCGTTAAGCGGATGCTCGTACACACCGGTGACCGAGCTGTAAGTGTTGAACATCAGGTTTTTGCCGACCACGCCGCTGGAATTGGCTAGGCCGTTAGGGAATTGTTTGTTCTTGGAAAGCAATAAGAGCCGCGGCGTTTCGGCGCCGTTCGCGCAGACAACGACCGCCTTGGCTTTTTGGAGATGCGTGTTGCGTTTTTCGTCGAAGTAGACGGCCCCGACGGCGCGGCCATTGGCGTCGGTTTCGATGCGATGCACGTAAGAGTTGGGGCGAATCTCGCAGCGGCCGGTGCGCTCCGCCACGCGGATCGCCGCAACCAGCGAACTGGATTTCGCACCCACCTCGCAGCCGAAGCCGAGACAATAGCCACACTGAACGCAGGCGCTCCGGCCTGGGCGCGCCTGCGAGAGAATCGCCATGGGCGCGGGGAAGGGATGCCAACCGAGCTTGCGAGCGGCACGTTCAAAGAGTACTCCGGATGATTTCACCGGAAGCGGCGGCATGGGATACGGCTTCGAGCGAGGAGGATCGAACGGACTCGAACCGGCAAGGCCAGAGACGCCAATCTCCCACTCCACCTTGGTGTAATAGGGTTCCAGATCGGCGTAGGTGACGGGCCAATCCACCAAATTTGCGCCGGGAATCGGTCCGACCTTGCTGCGCTCGATGAAATCAATTTCGTGAAAGCGCCAAAAATTCGCGGTGAAGTGCACGCTGGTACCGCCGACGCACCGCCCGTACATAAGCGCGCGCTGCGCCTTGGCCCTTTCGTCCGGAGTTTTGCGAAAACTTGTTGGTTGAAGCTTTGGATGATTGGTGAGCTTGTCCTGGGCAAAAATCTCGATTTCGTTGTGAGTGAAATCAGCTTCCGTAAGATAGGGGCCCTGCTCCAAAACCACAACGCGGAATCCGTTGGTCGAGAGTTCTTTGGCCAGAATACCGCCGGCCGCGCCGGAGCCAACAATGACGAAGTCCACTTCGTCCGAAGTTTTGTATTTGGGCTGATCGACAGTCATTTCTTCTCCGCTTCCTTGGCGGCTGATTCCCAACCTGGATAGTCCTTATCGTAATAGCCAAAGGGTGGCTGAAACGTGTGTTCGCGGTCCCTGCCAACGACCTTCCACCCCGCGCCATCGCGATTGCCGCCGTAGTCGGGATCGATTAGGAAGCCGACTATGGTGTGCTGGCGGAGAGTTTCAAAGAAATTCTGAGCCCCAGGTCGGCGCCGCAAATTCCTTGCGGCTGGCCTAGCCGCTTTTCCAGGTTCGGCGGGCTCGTCGAAGGAATGCAAGACTTGGTCTTGCTGCTCGGGTGTCAGGGCAGAGAACTTGGCGAAGCCCGAGAACATCTCGGTCACTCTGGCCTGTAGTTCCGGCAGGCCCTCGCGGTAGGTCTTTTGATCGTCCACGCCAAACGTGGCCAGGCCGCGGTCGATGAAGAAAACAACGCCGGCTTCACGCGCCCCTGGAGTATCGTCGCTAGGAATGATGCGGGCACAGATGGCTTCAATCTCCTTGGCTTCCTCGGCGGTGAAGAATTCGAACTTAGGAGGCGCAGCCGATTGCGCGGCATGGTGCGCGTGGGTAGCAGCGGCAAGGAGACCAGGCCAGTGCGCGGAAACCCAGACGGCGGAAAGTCCTCCGGCCCCTTGGGCTAAGAAACGGCGACGGCTAAGAGACGGGTCCATTTCGGCAAGCCTCAAATGTATCTTTGGGACTGTAAGCCGTGGAATACACAGCGTCAAGGATTTCTTGGCTAACCAATTTGACGCGCCGTGGGCCAAAATGGTTCTGCAAACCGACTGCCATATTAGATACGCACCGAGCCAGCGAAATTTCTCTTCATGAAATCAGTCAACTGGATACTTGGGATTCATTCAGAAGCGATCGATTGCAGGGCCTCCGAAGAAGCAAATTGCGGGGCGGAGTGCGGCTGGTGTACGATGCCGCCAAACTTGAGTAGTTAGTTGAATTGCGAAAAAGTGCAGTCCATTTGAGAGACTAGTGGATTGATATGGCTACATTCACGGGGACCATCGGATCCGCAAGTAAGTGGCTGCTCGACAAGATTGTCGGGGGCATTGCCGCGACGGGAATCAACCCCAACATTCTCACTTTCCTGGGCCTGGTGGTGAACTTCGGCGCCGCCGCCTTTTTTGCCGTGGGGGCGTTCCGGAAGGGAGCCATTATCATTTTCTGCGCGGGTTTTCTGGATATCCTGGACGGCCAAGTAGCGCGGCGACAGAACCGTGTCACAGCTTTCGGCGCGTTTTATGATTCGACGCTCGACCGCTACGCGGACATGGCGCTCTACATGGGCTTGCTGGTGTATTACTCGGTGAGCGGCCGCACTCCCTATGTGGTGCTGGCGGCAGTAGCCACCGCTGGCTCAGTCATGGTCAGTTATGCCCGGGCCAGGGCCGAATCGCTCATTCCTCTGTGCAAAGTCGGATTCATGGAGCGGCCAGAGCGGCTCGTGCTGCTGATCATCGGTGGGCTGTTCAATCGCATTGGGCCGGTCTTGTGGGTGATCGCCGTCGTTTCGACCGTCACCGTCATTCACCGTATCATTTTCACCTGGCAGGAGACGAGGGCCGGCCGGGTCCTTCCGGGAATTAAACTCTCGCTTTAGAACTTGAGGCATCCGAACTGCCAAAACAGTCAGTCATCTAAGTAAGTGCGGTTTGATGAACTGCGGTTAGCTTAGGACTGCGATTCTTGCTGGATGTTCATTGCTGGCGCTGTATTTGCGCGCTTCGCGTTGAGCGCTGCTTCCACGGGCGCGGAGATAATCGCTCGGACGCGTTCTCGCAGCGCCGGCACATCTTGCTTACTCAGTCCCATGGTTTCCATCGTGTCGTGCAGATGAATAGTGATTTTGCCCGGCCATAACATCCAGTGACCGGTCCGGTGATGTTGGAACGATCCAACCAGGCTGACCGGAACGATGGGAATCCCAAGTTGTTGTGCGACGCGGAAACCGCCGTCCTGGAATTCGTTGACGTGGCCGTCGCGCGTCCGCTTGGCCTCAGGAAAAATGATGAGGCTGGTGCCGGAATCTATCGCTTCCTGGGTCAGGCGCCACATGCGCTTCAAATCCGAAGGGCGCCGCACATCCGGGACCGGGACATTCCCGAAGCGCTTCATCAGCCGGCCGTACGCGGGGATTTTGAAATGCGATTCCAGCTCCCAGCCACGGACAAACTGCGGAATGGCGCAGTACAACATAAAAGGGTCAAAGACATTGACGTGATTGGAGACAAAGAAGCAAGTTCGGCTGGCGTCGAATCGGGGAGAACGGCAAACCTCGATCTTCGCTCCTGAAAGAAATGCGATGCGTGTGCAAAAACCGCGCTGAAGCCAGTCATGTTTGTGCGCATCGAGAAAAATGCCCAGAAGCACAAGAAGGGGCGCGACGACAAAGAAATGCAAACCACTGACAACCCACAGAGCCGCGCTGCGAAGGACAGGCCAGGCGTTTTTCATATGAATACGTCCAGCGCAGCAGGAAGAACATCGAGGGAACGGCATTCGAGCGTGGCGACTTCGCCGTCAATCATGATGTCGACGGGAGCCGGCACTTTGAATTCCACGTGGCGCACCGCCCTCCGCGAAGCAAGTGGATGTTCGATGTGCGATCCGTCATAGAGCCGGGGCAAATTGCGTAACAGGCCGAGCCGGCCGATCGGCCCCCAGCGGACAAATTCGATGAGACCATCGGCGGGATCGGCTTGCGGGGCTATCAGCATCGTGCCGCCGGTATACTTGCTGTTGCTGAATGTGAGGAAAAGAGAGCGCCGCTCGTCCCACTCCGGATCCCCATCGCATCGCAAGGCAAAAGAGCGCCGACGCAGTTGCACGACGCGAACGAAAACGCCGAGCAGGTAACCAAGGTGTCCAAAGGGCTTGAACACACGATTGGTCAGAGCCGCAACATCCGCAGTGAAGCCAACGCTTAAGAGATTGAAGGAAAAGACTTCGCCGGCGGCATGGGTCAGACGGAGAAGGTCCACTGCGCGCGTCCGGTTCTCGAGGATCGCCTGGAGGGAAGCTTCTGCGCCATCCTTGGCGAAATCCCGCAAAAAGGAATTGCCGGTTCCCAAGGGAAGAAATCCAAGAGCGATGCGGTTTACGGATTCGCGGCCCGCGAAGACGCCGTTGAGAATTTCATGAGCCGTGCCGTCTCCGCCGACAGCGAGAAAGCGCCGGTAACCTTGATCGTAGGCCTCGCGAGCAAGCTGGATTGCGTGACCAGTGCCAGTCGAGGCGATCATGTCCACTTGCAATTTCTTTTCGCCCAAACTGGCAAGCGCAGGTCCGGCGAGTTTCGCGGCGCGGCCGCCACCGGCGGCAGGGTTGACGATGGCGAAGAATCGTTGCATTTGGGGCGCGCACCTAGAAATGCTCACTCCTGAGCAACAGCGTGTTTCTCGAACTCGTTTTACAACGGTTGAATCGCAGTGGCACTGTCCAGCCTTGCCAAGCGCGCCGTCAGTTCGGTCCTCTTGATCTTGAGAGAAGCTGTCCGGGGAAAATCCTCATCGAGCAGGACGACCCCGTGGACCCGCTTGTAGTTTAGCAGGCGATGGTTGCGCGCGTTGATATCGCGCCGAAGTTCGTCGCTATATTGGTGGCCCGGTTCCAGATGAAGCACGAGCACAAGCCGCTCCCCGGTCATCGATCGCTTGGGCCAGATGTAGTTAGCGGCAAAAACGCAGAATTCCTTGACCGGCAAGCTTTCGAAGGCCTTCTCAATGTCTTCCGGATAAATATTTTTTCCTTCTTCCGTGACAATCATGTTTTTCTTGCGGCCGCTTAAGATCAAGTGGCCGGCCTCATCCAACTTTCCCAGGTCGCCGGTCATCAGCCAACCATCGACAATCGTTTCCGTCGTCAGCTCCGGATCGTTGAGATAGCCGGACATGACTGTTTTGCTGCGCACTGCGACTTCACCGACGCCGTCGCCGGCGGGATTCACGATGCGCACCTCCATTCCCGGCAGCGGCTTGCCAACGGTGTCGGCACGGAACGGATTCAGGTCGTTGACGGTGATGGCCGTGCCTGCTTCCGTGAGGCCGTAACCGTTGGCGACGGGAATTCCTAGGTTGTAGAAAAATTGCAGTGTCTGCGGTTCCGTAAAAGCCCCACCCACAATGATTGTGCGAAGCTCTCCGCCAAACGCCGCGTGCACTTGCTTCAGCAGCAGGCGGCTGATGCGCGGGCGCGGCTGCCTATTCGTCAGAGCTTTATTGATGGCAACCAACGTGTTGAATAATTTGCGCTTGCCGGGAGGCAGAGCATCGAAACGTGCCTGCAAGCCTTTCTGCAAATTTTTCAGAACCAAGGGTACAAGGCTTACGTAGGTGATTTTATACTTGGGAAAAGCTTCCCGTACATATTCCGGGCGCAGCGTGCGCAGGTGCACGACGGCAGCGCCACACGTAAAGGGTCCGAAGAAGCCGACCATGAAATCGATGGCGTGGTTGGTTGGCAAAATGCTGAGATAACGCACGCCTGGCCAGAACGGATAGATGGAAGTCAGCGCAATGCATTGCTCCAAGTAATTCTCGTGAGTCATCATGCAGCCTTTGGGACGTCCGCCGGTTCCCGAGGAATACACGATGCTGGCGGTATCGCTGCGTTTGCGCGGCACGAACACAGGTTCTCCTGTGCTATGGAATTCCTCCCAGCGCTGCGCACCGGCTAGATCGACGCCTACCGGTGCTTCCGTCACCAAAACCGTGGCTATGTTTGTGGCCGCCGTTCGTCCCGCGGAGGCGCTAAGCTGCCGCCAGATGGGATACTCGGTGATCAAGATGCTGCTGCCGGAATGTTTGAGCAATTGCCACTGCTCGTCAGACGTCAGTTTGTAATCGAGCGGCACAAGCACGCCGCCGGCAAAGAAGACGGCGTATGCCGAGATCAGCCATTTGGACTGATTCGTCATGATGATACTGGCGCGGTCACCGGAGGCGAAGCCGGCCTCTTGCAAAGCTCTCGCCAACGGGAGCGCGCGCCTCTTGAACTCGCGATAAGTCAAACGTTCTTTCTCGCGCTCGCGGTCGGCCTCAATCAAGCACACTTCTTCCGAAAACCGGTCCAGCGCATCTCTCAGCGCTTCGCCGATGGATTGGTATTTGGAAAGGTCCAGCATTACAGGCGGGACTGGATCCGCTCAGCCAGGGTCTTGAAGTCGCTGACGCCCTGGACCTCGTAATCGGGAAGTTCGATGCCGAAATGATTTTCGAGGCGCGAGAGCATTTCCAGCGTCTGGAGGCTGTCAATGCCGAGTTTCTTGAAGAAGTCATCCTCTGGAGCAAGGGAGCGGGCAGGCAGGTTGAAATGCCTCGCTGCAAGTTCGAGGACTTCCTGGGTTGTCTGTTCCAGCGTGCGCATAGAACCTCAAATTTATCATCCCAACGCAGGGAAAGAAAATTCAGCGGGCCGAGAAATCGCTTAAGTATGAGGGACGAGTTTACCTGCACTGGCCGAATCGCTCGTCTGACTCACGGTAGATACGGCATCGGCCCGGAGTCCTCGAGGAATTTCTTCAGTGCAGCCATGACGTCGGGGCGCGTGAATAGCTCGCAAAAAAGATCGATTTCGCGGCGTAGTTCCTCGTCAGGGATGGGCTTGATGAATTTCTTCGCCGCTGCTTGTGTTACTGCGTCAAACTTTGTGATTTGACTCGCGGTCGAGCGCGCAATGCGCAGGGCCTGGCCTTCGCCAGCAAGCTGCGCGACAAGGCCAACGGCATGCGCGCGAGTGGCGTTCACCGTGCGGCCCGTGAACAGCATATCCCGGACAACCGCATTCCCCAGGTCACGATTCAGGCGCGGAATACCCCCGAAGCCCGGAATGAATCCCAACCGCAACTCGGGAAACGCGAACCTCGCCATTTTATCGGCAACGATTATGTCGCAAGCGAGCGCGAGCTCGAGGCCCCCGCCGAAGCAAAGACCTTGGACAGCAGCAATAGTGACAAACGGTGCGGCATCGATGCAGTTCAGAACCGTGTGAATGCGTTCGAGAAACTCACGTACACCTGCACCGCGTTCTTTTTCGGGAGCGGCCGTCGCGCGGTGATACAGTTCGCGCAGATCGCCGCCCGCAGAAAATATGGACTTTCTTGCGCTGGTAATGATGCAAACAGAAGTTTCTGGAACGAGCGCGCCAAACGAGGCGACAAACTTTTCCAACTCTGCAACCATGGCCGTACCAATTTCATTGGCGGGCTCATGATCCAGCGTCAGCTCGACGACTCTCTCTCTCCATTCCCAGCGCAATGTTTTGCCGGTGAAGCTCTTCATGCATGCTGCCTGTTAGCCACTTTTGCTTCGCTGTCAACCCTTACCGCGTCGCCATGGGCCCTCGCATCGTATATGGAATCGATTTCAGCAGAATAGCGCGCGTTGATAGCATCGCGGCGAACCTTGCCGTTCGCGGTGAGCAGCCCGCTTTCCGGCGTGAAGGACCCGAATATAATTTTAAAATTTCTGATCTGCTGATAATGCGGGAGTTCTGGATTCACCGTGTCGAGGACTGCCTGAACGGCAGCCGCTTCCACTGTTCCCGTCACCAGCGCGCAAAGATAACTGCGACCATTCCCGACCACCACGACTTGTTGCGCGGCGGGTAGGAGCCGTGCGATTCTTTCCTCCAACGGCTCGGGCGCTACTTTATGCCCCGAATTCAAGATGATCACGTTTTTGATGCGGCCGCTGATGCGCCAATTCCCGCGGACATTCACTTGGCCTTGATCGCCGGTGTGGAACCAGCCATCTTGCAACGCGCGCGCCGTCTCTTCCGGGCGTTTCCAATAGCCTGGAAAAATATGCGGCCCACGCACGAGGATCTCCTCGTTTTCATCCAACTTCATCTCGATTCCCGGAATCGCTGCGCCGACGTAATCGGGTTCAGCGGGAACACGCGGGTCATCCATCGTGCAAATGCCGGTGGTTTCTGTGAGGCCGTATGCCTGCAGTACCGGGATTCCCAGCATCTGGAAAAATTGTTGCGTCTCTGGGGAGAGCGGCGCCGAACCGCAGATCAACGCGCGCAGGTCGCGGCCAAAGCGCTCCCTGATTTTGCTGAAAATCAGGTTCCTTCCCAACGCGCGACAAAGTTTGCCCCATGCGCCGACGCGCTCGGCGTTTTGGCGCCGCCAGACTTCCCGCGATTCGTGGAATAACGACCGGATGAGGGCAGGGCGCTTCGAGACGGCCTCTTCAACGCCGCACCGCACTCTTTCGAGCAGCGTGGGGACATTCAGGAAGTAGTTTGGCGATGCGAGGCGGATTTCCTCCGCAAGCTGATGGAGATCGGTCGAAAGCGTCAGGATGGTTTCGCGAGTGAGGCAGGAAAGCAGGAGGAGCCAGGACGCCGCAAAATTGAAAGGCAAATAATGAAAAACGCGGTCGGGCCCTGCGGCCCGCCTTTGCGACATGAGTTGGCCCAGCCTCTCTGTCGTGCGCCCCAGCATGAAGTTCAGGTTGCCAACATTGAGACACACGCCCTTGGGTTCACCCGACGTACCGGAGGTATAGATAATGGTGACGAGGTCAGAATCCAGTCGAGAAATCGGCGGATCGGGAAGTGAGATTTTTGGCGCAGTCCCTTGGAGTGGTTCATCTAAGAGAACCCTCGGCGGAGCCTCGTGCCATGCCGTGGCAACACCTTCGCCAAGCGCGGGGTCGCTCACAAACAGCAAGCGCGGCTGGCAATCCTTCATCATGGCGGCAAGCTCACCGGGGGCCTGCCGCGAATAGAGCGGCACGACGATAGCGCTCTCGGCCATCAGCGCCAGGTCAAACACGACCCAGCGAATCGAATTGGGTGCGAGGAGAGCGCAGCGATCGCCGAACTGAATGCCGGAATGCCGCAGGAATGCCCGCACCCGCTGAACCTCCTCGAGCAATTCTCTCCCGGTCACGCTCACAAACTCCTGGCCGTGGATTTCCCGAAGAACGACGCGGTCGTGCGCACGTTTTAGTTGGCCGAAAATATCTTCAAGAAAATTTGGCATGAAGAATCAGCGAGCCGCTGCAAGCATGGCCGGTGAAGAGCCGTAGTGCTCCAAAAGCTGGAACAGATTCTTGCTCAGAGGCGGCAGGTAATCTTCCCAGGAGAAGACACCACTGCGAATCGGAAAATCCGGATAGGTGCGTTGGACCGCGTCTTCCAAAAACGTGCCCATGCGAGCCATGGCTTTCATGTTGCGGACAACCGTGCGGCCGATTCCCTCGCGAACGGAATCCGCCTCTGCAACCAGCGTGTCCATCATCTTGATGAGCTTGGGCTCGAGATCGGGGTCGTCGACGGTCAGCAGGAGGTGCTCGTGGCCGCGCTCGCGCATCAGATTGCGGATGCGCTCGTCCATCGTTACACCCGCCGAGGCCACCAGGCTCGGCATGCAGGCAACGATGCCGTGGTAGCGTGACGACACCATGTAAGCGCAGGCTCGCAGAATAGAAACGAGCTGGAACATGTCGTAATCGTCGGAAGTAAAAATCGGCGTGTCGGAAATCTGCGCTGCAATATCACGGCAAGCGACGGCATCGAGCCGCTCCATAGCCACCAGAATCGGAAACACACGATGCCGCTGAATGAATCGCTGCGTTGCCTTGGTGAATGCAGAGATGTAATGCCGGTATTTCCGGTCCACTTCGGCTCCGGATTGAAAAAAGTACACCGTGCGGTACTGGCTGACCTTAAAGGCTCCCGCCGTTGCTCGCGCGACATATTTCGCAATGGAGGCTTTCACGGGCCACACGAAGGGATGGATCGGACAGAGGACCAGGATTGGCGTCTTTTCATCCCAGCCTGCTTCACGCAATGCCTTTCGGGCGTATTCCGGCGGATGCGGTTCAAAGGTCCAGGCCGTGTCCGTTCCCAGTTCCGTGGGGATACCGAGCGAGTTTAGCAGCCTTTGCGATTCCACATTTCGGGTGACGACCAGGGAATCCTTGACGTAGCGCGCGCACATGGATTCAAGGAGCCTATCCATCTGGCCTGCCTCGCCGCCATACCCCACAGAAAGTTTATCTTCTGCTGAAGCCAGCCCCAGCGAGCCAATCATCATGGTTGTCAAAGCGTTCGCGAATTTGCTCTTAAACATCGAGCCTTCGCACGCAATTACACCGTGATTCTGCCGCACCTCGCGAAAGAGAAAGGGTGGGTAAACATCTGGCAAATGGACTTGCCGCGTGCCTTCAAAATACCTTTTCGTGCGCCCGAAGTCCTGCGTCATCACGCTGAAATCGACGTTGTCCGCTCCGAGCACATGGCGGACCTGCCTCAGCATCTCCTGAACGCGTACATCGCTACCCGTGTTGCGCGTCCCGTTGTAGCCGGCAAAGAGCAGCTTCAGTTTTTCGCCCGCGGTCCATCGCTTGCCGAAACCCAGCATCCAGCCAAAGCGCCGGATCTCGATCAGCGCGCTGACCCAGGCAACAAGGAGGAAGTCGGTCATGCGCTTGCCCCTCCTGCTACGGCAATCTTCTCAGAATATGCGTTGCGTGGCCAGGGCCTGGCCGGATATCGAAATTGATTGTCCCGGCTGAATTTGAGGAGCGGCGCGGCATACGTCGAGAATTTTGCTGGCGCTTCACCCAGTTCCGCGATGACTCGCGAATTATCAAAGACCGTGTTCCAATCAAGATAGGGCCAGAAGACCTTGAGCAGTGAGGCGACGTGCCCCAGCGTGCCTCCGCGGTCCGCGGCCCAACTGACCGTGCTCGAAAACGGCTTGCCTAGCCACGGCCAAAATAGAGGCCGTCGCATTCCGCCCACCTGCGCGATGGCTTCCGTCAGCTCCGCGTAGGTCTGCGATCCCGTGCCGGAGGACAAGTGATAGATGCCATGGTCAGGCGCATCTTTTTGATGAATGGTCACAATCGCCCTGCCGACATAATTCGCCGGCACGATATCGATTCTATCGTGAGGGCGCAGCGGAAGGACAGGCAAGCGTGCCAGCACGTGAAACGCCCTCACCATGTCGAACTGCGAAGTCTCCGCACGCTGGCTGTCTCCTAGTACGATGGCGGGCCGGAAAATCGTCTTAGGGACGTCCGGGAGCAAGCGATTCGCCATATGTTCGCAAAATTTCTTTGTGCGCGCGTAAGGATCGTAGTCAGAGCGCTCCCAGTCGATTGCGTTGTCTTCACCGACGACTTCGTTTTTTCTCTTTCCCGCGACGGCCACCGTGGAGACATGCGAATACCGCCGCAACCCATGACGGTCCTGCGCCCGCCGTGCCAATTGAATCACCTCGAGCGTGCCCCGCAAGTTTACATTCAAGCATTGCTTCTCCGATTTGCGGTTCAGCGAGGCAGCGCAGTGGATCAGCGAATCGGTGGTATCAACCAGCTTGTGGTAATCGTCATCGGATAAGCCGAATCGTTCGCCGGTTAAATCGCCGCGAAAAATGCACACACGCGTGTCCAAATGTTCGCGGAATTCCGGAAATTCAAAATGCAATTGAAGGGAAGTCCAAAGCCGCTCGCGCGCTTCTCGTTCCGTCTTTGCCCGCACCAGCAGATTCAGTTGGTCGCGATGGCCTGTCAGGAGCCCTGCCACCACGTAGCTGCCCAGATACCCGGTCGAGCCGGTTATGAAGATGGCCATAACGAGTCGGACGGCGCGGCTGCTTTGGAGAGCGCCGCTGGTTGCGCCGGCTCCTCGGTCCAATCGAGCGCGCGCGGCTCGCGCGATTCCAGCGGCCGGCCTTCCATCAACGGATAACACCAGCGGCGCAAGGCCGGAATGTGGACGTTGATCCAGTAATCCCACCAGTCCACATGTTCCGGCGTAAAGTCAAAGAGCGGCCGCTCCTCGGGCACCAATGCCGACGAAAGCAAGCGCGCGTTCTCACATTCGAAGACATGCTCATTGTGAAGTATGAAAGGCTCGTAGAGTTCGATAAGTTTTTCGACGCGGATGAGGTCGCGCTCAGCCTTGGCAAACGGTGGCTTCTTCATGCGCAAGGTCGTGGCCGCTCGATTGAGTCCGGATACTACCGCCTTCTGCATGGGAATCGAGAGCCGCTCGTAGCGCTGCTTCGACACCGGAATGGTCTCGAACTTAACCTTCAGCCAGCTGTCGATGCTCTGTGTGCTCCGGTAGTGCTTGCGGTGCGCGAGTCCGGTCAACTCGATACTGCGGCCCATATTCACGGGATTGACCGCCGAGGTTGCCAGCTGATACAGCCGCGCGTGGCGCCGGGACACCACCGCGGAAGCGACCAGGGTCATCCCGCGGCACACCATGTCCACGGGGATCACGTCCAGGCATTTCCGCTCGTTGGATGGAAGCTGGCGGAAATTCGTGCCCAGCAGATAAGAAAGGGGGCCCGAGGTATTGATTCCCTCATTCCAGCCGGCAAAAGGGGAACGCTCCGAGCTTTCCACGATCGACGGACGCACAATGGCAATCGGGAGATCGCGGCCTCGCCGCACAAGCAGAGATTCGCCCAAGCTCTTTGTGAACGTGTAGGTGTTGGGCCAGCCCAAGTGTTGCGCTCGGCGCATGCCCACACGCGTCAACCGGTTGCGGGCCCAGCGCGCACGATTGCGCTTCAGGACACCCTCGAGTGCCCCCGCGGGCGCCGAGGCTTCGTCGCCGCCGCGGCCCAGTGCCTGGCGGCGAAGCGCTTTGTCCAGCTCCGGACTCTCGGCGCGCGCTTCGATGCACCGAATGGTCTCGCGCAGCGAAGCGACCTCGCTTTGGGCATCAAATCGGGGATCGTTCTTGGGATTGTAATTGTCTTGCAAACTTTCGGTAACACGCCCGTCGCGCATGCCCGCAACGTAGCAGGTCGAAAGATGCATCAAGCCGGCGTGCTGGCACTTGCGCAGAAAGTCCAGCAAATGAAGTGCGGAATCAACGTTCGAGGAAATGGCGTCGCGCAAATCCGGATTGAAGTCCGTCAGCCCTGCGCTATTCACTATCAGGTCGAGCGATTTCTGCAGCCGTGCCTGGGTAGGATCATCTAGCCCCAAACCCGGCACGCTCACGTCCCCTTCCAGAACCTCTACTTTTTCTTTCAGGAATGCGCCGAGCTTCCGGCCGTGGCGCTCGTGCAGCCTATCAAAGGCCGGTGATTCCTCGACAATTTTCTCGAATCGCCGCTGCGCCGAGGTCGTGCGATTGCGCCGAATTAACAGTGTCACCTTGCCGATCTTTGGAAGTTTCTCGAGGAGATCAACGAGCCAGACTTTGCCAATGAAGCCCGTTACTCCGATCAGCAAAATATGCCGGTTCGCCAATGTTTCGCGGACCGAGAAGCGTTCGACGCGCGGCGCGTCCCCAAAGACTGCCACCGGCTTCTTTATCGATAATCCCTTTCGAGCCGTGGAGTGGATGGCTTTTTCCAGCAGCTCGGGCCTCGCAGACCAGCCAAGCTGTCTCAGAAGTTTTTCCTTGGAAATGGGTCCATCCGCAAAGCCGCTGGCCAGCCACGCGAGAGGTCCGCGCGGGCGGACTACCGGATCAAGCAACCGGCCGATCGCTCTACCATTGCGGTATTCCAGCCGATTCGCCAGGAATGAGTCCACTCCGAGATGATGGGCCAGCGGGCGAAGGATGTTTTCGAGCAGTTGCCCCACCAATACGACGCGTTCTCCTTCGCGGACCGCTGCGACAATTTTTTCCACGGCTTCACGGCGCAGTTGCGGCTTCAAAACATAATGGAAATACTCTTCGCCCAGCAGATCAAGCCGATCGCGGCTGACGCCTCGGAGCAGCATGTGCAGAAATCGCGTCGCGAAGGTACGGTTCGCCGCATAAGCAAACGGTCGAGTCAGTGCCATGCCCGCCATTCCGGCACGTCGGGCCCAGCGCTCAGAAAAGCTTTGAGAATTCCAGGTGAAAAAGCCCACGGGGCGCATTGCGCCCAGTTCAAGGAGGAATCCTTCCACTCGCCAATAGGAAATCTTTCCTTCTCCTCTGGCGGGTGTCTGAGCCGAATTGGAAGCAGGATGTGGCATCGCGGGCCGATGATTAACGGAGGCCGGTCCGTTCCGCGCAAGATTTCTTGAAAACGTGATCCTTAAGGATGCATCTCATTTTCTGGTCAAACTGTACTGGGACGGAATCTCAGCCTGCGCCAATTCTACACGACCGCGTGGCCCGGCTTTCACCGGCTGCAGGCAGCTTGGGAAAGAGTAAAGGTAGCATTCTCAACGCCTTCCCGCAAGGCAGCTTGCGGATAGGACACTATTCTTTAGGGCCCTCCGCCCGGCAAGTAGGCCTAATGGTTCGAGATAGGGAGTTTCTCTTCCGAAATAAGCGAAAATTCGATTCAGCCTGAGCCTCTATACGCCCCAGCCATAGCGTTCCGCGTGTTCAAACGTCCGCTGCATCTCTTCCCGCAGGATCTCCGTGAACACCGATCCGCCCACGGCTCGCGCGCCCGGCTCCGTAATGTCGGGCGTCCGGAAACCTCCGGACAGCACCCGCGATAGCGACTGCTCGATCCAATCAGCCTCCAGCGAGAGCCCAAAGGCGTCCCTCAGCATCATCGTTGCGCTGAGAATCGACCCAATGGGATTGGCCGAATCGGTGCCGGCCAGAGAGGGTGCGGAACCATGAATTGGTTCGAAGAGCGGCACCGAGTTCCCAAAGCTCCCCGAGGGAACCAGCCCGATTGAGCCGACCAAAGCTGCCGCCGCGTCGCTCAAGATGTCCCCGAACATGTTGCTGCAGAGCAGGACGTCGAACTGTGACGGACGCAGCGTCAACTGCATCGCGGCATTGTCCACGTACATGTGCTCAAGCTTCACGGAGGGGTAAACCGCGCTCATCGCTGTTACGGTCCGCCGCCAGAGCTGTGAGCTCGTTAAGACGTTCGCTTTGTCCACGGAACAAAGTCGCCGTGAGCGATTCTCCGCTCGAGCATAAGCAAACGCTGCGATCCGTTCGATCTCCGGCGTCGAATAGGACTCTGTGTCCCATGCGCGCTCCACACCGTTTTCCGTGCGGTTTCCGCGTTCTCCGAAGTACATTCCGCCCGCGAGTTCGCGCACGATTTCCAGGTCCAAATCGCCCAGGCGCTCCTGTTTCAGCGGAGAAAGAGCCCGTAGCGGTTCAATCAGTTTCACCGGGCGAACGTTGACGAAAAGCCCCATGCCCTTGCGCAAATCGAGCAATCCGCTCTCAGGGCGCTTCCCGACAGGCAGCGTATCCCATTTCGGTCCGCCAACGGCTCCCAGGAATACGGCGTCGGCTTTCCGGCAAGCCTCCAGCGTTTCCTTGGGAAGCGGTGTACCGGAGGCATCGATAGCCGCGCCGCCGATGGGAAGTTCCACGAACGCAAACTCATGATTAAACTCGTGCGCCGTCTCTCGCAGGATGGCACCCGCGGCTCGTGTAACTTCCGGACCGATGCCGTCTCCCGGTAGCAGCACTATGGTCTTCTTCATGGTGGTCCCCGAAACGATACAAACCTCCTGCCGGCCGCAAGCGCTTCAAAAACACTTACAAGAATGCCGCTTGCAACTCATCGATCTCTTGAGCAGCGAGAAAATCAGGCCGCGGAGGGCGATTCCGTTGCCATGACCGCCGGGCGCCGGCGGATTACTTCATGCGCGATGCCGACGATATCGCGGGCGCGCACTTGCTTGGCCTGGTCGGCCAGCGCGGTCACCCGCCGGTAGACTTCCGCGAGTTCCCCATCACTGGCTTCGTAACCCAGATCTTTCAGCGTCATGCGCAGCGCATTGCGGCCCGAATGTTTGCCCAGCACCAGAGAGCGATTGGGCACTCCCACGGTCTGCGGCGAAATGATTTCGTAGGTCAGCGGATTCTTGATGATGCCGTCCTGATGAATCCCCGCTTCGTGCGCAAAGGCATTGGCGCCCACCACCGCCTTGTTCGGCGCCACTTGCGCTCCGGTAATTTCCGTGAGCATTCGACTCGTGCGAAAAAGCTCTTCCAGACGAATCTGCGTGGACACTCCAAAGCTCTCTTTGCGCACCGCCAGAGCTACCACCACCTCTTCCAGCGAAGCATTTCCCGCGCGCTCGCCGATGCCGTTGATGGTGCACTCGATTTGCCGCACCCCGGCGCGAATCGCCGCCAGCGAGTTCGCCACCGCCAGACCTAGGTCGTCGTGGCAATGGGCGCTCAACGTGATACCGTCCGGATCGCCCAAGTGTTCGCGCACCCGCGTAAACATCGCGCCATACTCTTCCGGCACCGCATATCCCACGGTATCCGGCAGATTCAATACCGTCGCGCCAGAATCCACCGCTACGCGGCATACCTGGCACAAGAAGTCGATATCGGTCCGTCCGGCATCTTCGGCGGAAAACTCCACCTCTCCCACATGCTGCCGGCCGTGCCGGATCATCGCGGCGATTGCTTCCAGCGCCTGCTCGTGCGTCATGTTCAGCTTTACGCGAAGGTGTAAATCGGATGTCGCCAGGAAAACATGCAGTCTTGGCGCGGCCGCCGGTTTCAGCGCCTCGATGGCTGCGCTCACATCCTCTTTCTTCGCCCGCGCCAGCGCGGCAATCGGCACATTGCGGACTTCCTTCGCTACCATTTGCACTGCTTCAAGGTCGCCTCGTGACGCGATCGGGAACCCGGCTTCGATTACGTCCACATTCAGCGCGGCAAGCTGCCGTGCCATACGCAGCTTCTCTTCCGTATTCATCGAGAAACCCGGCGACTGCTCGCCGTCACGGAGCGTGGTGTCAAAAATGCGTACAGCGTCCATAGAGTCTCCCAGCCTCTAGTAACGCATGCCCCGCCCCTTGCGGTCCAATTTATCTTTGTTCTACTTTTGATAATTCTGCCTTATACTGGCCGCCGGGGGGAGACTCGTGGATCTTGGTGAACTGCAAGTATTTTTGATGGTCGCCAAGGAGGGCAGCTTCTCTCGCGCCGCCGAGCGTCTCTTCCGCACCCAGCCCGCCATCAGCCTGGCCATCCGCAAGCTGGAGGATTCTCTCGGCCAGCCCCTCTTCGTCCGCGGCGCCCGGCCCGTCCGTCTCACGGATGCCGGTACGCTTCTGAAAGATTACGCCGAGCGGCTGATCAACCTCCGCGATGAGGTCAAAAAGGGGCTTTCGGAGCTGGAAGGCCTCAAGCGCGGGGAGCTTTCCCTGGGCGTGAACGAAAGCTCCATTCATGCTCTTCTCCCGGCGCTCGCGCAATTTCGGGAAATGCACCCGGGTGTCCAGGTGCGCGTTCACCGCATGTTTTCCCGCGACATTCCTCACGAAGTCCTGAATTACCGGCTGGATCTCGGCGCCATTTCCTATGTGCCTCGCGACCCTCAGCTTCAGGCAACCGAAATTCTCAAGGATGAGCTGACGCTGGTTGTGCCTCCGAAACACGTCCTCGCCAGGAAGCGTGAAGTTGATGTGGGCGACCTCGGGGAAGAAACCTTTATCGCGCATATTGTCGAATCGCCCTTCCGCCGCCGGGTGATCGAACTGTTTGCGCGCCACCGCACCGCTCTCAACATGCCCATCGAAATGCCCACTATTGAGAGCATCAAGCGTTTTGTGCAAATGGGCATGGGCGTGGCCATTGTGCCGCGCATGTGTGTTCGGTGGGAAATCGAGCACGGCTGGATGAAAGAAGTAAAGGTCCGGCAGCTCAGCATGCCGCGCCACGTCTACCTCGTTTCGCGCCGCGGCGCCCGTCTTCCGCACGCCGCCGCCGAGTTGATGCGCATCCTCCACGTGTAGGGGCGCGCTTCAGCGCGTCCCCCCGCCCCGCCACTTGTAGGGGCGCAGCATCGCTGTGCCCTTGCCTCTGCGCGTGCGCATCCTTTTCTCCTGAGGTATGCTTCTCCTCGGCAACTCGCAGCTATCGAATCATTAGGTGCGCGCCATTGACAAGCGGACTGGCCATTCTGGTGATCGGTTTCTTTCTCGGGATGCGGCATGCCACCGATCCCGACCACGTGATTGCCGTTTCTACCATCGTCAGCCGCGAGCGCTCCATCCCTAAAGCCGGTTTAATCGGCGTCCTCTGGGGCTGTGGTCACACTCTGACGATTGCCATTGTGGGGACCGCCATCATTCTTTTCGGCGCGGTGATTCCGCCGCACGCCGGCCTGACCATGGAATTTTCCGTGGGCTTGATGCTCATTCTCCTCGGCATTCTCAACCTCACGGGAGCCATGAAGTGGCTCAGCGAGAAGTTCTCTCCCACCCATCCCCCGGTGACCGGAGCGCATGCCCATGTCCATGAGCATGGAAGCCGGCTGCATTTCCATTGGCATTCCCACTCGTTCACCGGAGATCATCACGCCGAGAGCCTCACCCCGCCTCGCTGGTTGCGCGGACCGTTCGAGCGGCTGGGGCTCTTTCATGCGCTGCGCCCTTTGCTCGTCGGCGTTGTGCACGGCTTGGCAGGCTCCGCCGCCGTCGCTCTGCTTGTATTGAGCACGATTCACCAGCCTCGGTGGGCCGTCCTCTATTTGCTCATTTTCGGGATCGGTACGATCGCGGGCATGATGCTGATTACTGCCGTTCTGGCGCTGCCCTTTTCCTTCGTTGGCCATAGGTTCGCCTGGCTCAACCGGAGCCTTGTCGTTGGCTCGGGTCTCCTCAGTCTCTGTTTCGGGAGTTTTATCTGTTACCAAATCGGTTTTGTCGACGGCCTTTTCACCAGCCGGCCTAGCTGGACGCCCAGCTAGCCTCGCCCCTCAATGCAAGCCCTCGGCAGGAACCGCTTTCAGTGATTTCCGCTGGCCAGCGCTTCCTCGGAGGAAGCGTATGTCGGGAAAAGTTTCCTCAGCCCGGCAACTTGGATGATGGCGCTGCCTTGATGGGTGAGTCCCGCAAGCGCAAACGTTTGTCCCTTGTTTCTCCGATGCACAAACAGCTGCACCAACGCACCCACGCCCGCGGAGTCGAGAAACGATACCCCGCTCATTTCCAGGATGAGGTGGGCCGCGCGTTCCGGCCTGACGGTTTGGATGAAATTGGGAACGGTCTCAACACTCAGCGGGCCCTTCAGCCCCAGAATCAGCCGGTCGCCATCGGACCCGGCTAGTTTTTCCAATTCGAGTCGTGGCTGTGCCATAAGAATGCGAACAATAGCCTAAAATCGGGTGCCAGGACATCAACTTTTCTAACCTTCAGACCTTATCCCCTCATTCCACCGGCCGTCCAGCGCGTCCCCCTCAGGATCATACTAATTTCGGTCTTGACAAACCCATGACTAGCCTGTAGAATGCTTTTCATAGAGCAGTGCGCCCCGAACTGGTCGGGGCTTTTTCTTTTGGTAGCACAGGCTTCAGCCTGTGCCAACCAAAGCGTCTTGGCATTGCGTCACCCGTTGGTCACGGTTTCACTCGCTCGCCCGGGTCCGTGCATGTTGTGACCCTGAAGGCCGCGCCTTCTGCGGCCTGAAGGATCTCAACTTAGCCTTTACGTCAAAGCAATCTGTTTGGGATCCGCCGGCATCCTTGCCGGCTTTTTCATCTAGCAATCCAATTCCAACTCTTTAGGAGAACTTCCATGTCTACGATGTACGCCAAGGACCGCGCGTCCTTGTGTACCTTCACCTTCGTCGATGGCCGCCGCTGCCGCACTCCGCGCCAGTCCGGCCACCCGCAATTCTGTTGCTTCCACGCCCGCAAGCAGGCGCAAGTCGAGGCCGCCGAACAACTTGGCCGCGACTTCGCCTATTTCTTCTCCGGCGATTATTTCTCCGCCTGTGATCTGGCCGCCGCCCTGGGCCGCCTCTTTGCCGCCGTTGCCCGCGGCGAGGTCAAACCTCGAACCGCCGCCACCCTTGCCTATCTCGCCCAGACGCTCCTGCAAACCATCCATCTCGCCGAACACGAGTATTCAAACGCCTTCGGCTCCGACGACTGGCGCAAGATCATATATTCCCATGTCAAGGAAAATGCGAACTACCTGGCTCGGGGCCCGGCCCAAAACACTCCTCAACCCGCGCCACAGCCTGCGCCAAAACTTACCGACCAAGCTTCCAAACCCGCCGCGGACAGCGCCTCGCAACCCACCACCGCCTCCGCCGCGGAGCCCGCCACTCCCGAGGCCTCTTAGGATGATCCCCAGGATATCTTTGAGGCTACGGATCAAAAGGAAACGCATTTAATGTCTTGGGTTGCGATAAGATGGTCTCAGCCCGATTGTCAAGCAGGTCGTACTCCTGAAAGGGCGGAGCTGCCGATGCAAGAATCATCGAGACAAAGTGATCTCATCAATTTTTACAGACTCCTCCGACGCGAATCACAGAGTTGTGAAAATTCAGGACTATCGACACACTACGAACACGTTCTTCTGGGCTTAGAAAAGATCATCGAATCTTTAGGCCCAACACCGGAGTATTACGAGTGGCTAGTTCAATTTGGTCCACGTAATACTGCCAACCAATGCACCTTCACGATTGATTTGTAACTGCGCGAGCCAAGCTTCTTTTTGATTTCTGTTGGCCCGAGCAACGATCGATCTCTTTTCTTCTCCGCTCAGGCTCGCGGGGAAGTTTGGCCAGATTGCCGTTTTGACTTGCACCAGCAATGACCGCGTGCCAGCGGCAGCCTCAATATCAGTTGCACCGGGAAGCTGGGTATTGCGATAACACCTCCACCCGTTCGCTCTTAGCCAAGCAGTTGCATGCACTTCACCGTAGGTTCCAATCACCGCTGCGGTTAACATAATAACTATTCTCCTTTGGCCCAACTTGGGCGTGATGTAAACGTCGGTCAACACAACGGTTGGACTTTTTTGTTACGATTTGACCCACTTATTCGCATGAAGAACCAGTACCATGTAACTTCCTGCGTTCAAATTCAATCAATTACATGATGCCAAGGATGGCATCATAAATGCAAGCATATTGTGCGTCAGAAATGACGCAACCTTTTGCGCTTGACAAACGTATATATAACTGTCAGAAAGAGAGCAAAAAAAGTGCCTAGAGGTCGTCATCGCTATAACCAGAAAGGAGGAACTATGCCTGCAGTGAGCTCATCTGCAAAGAGGGTACGCACGACTGTTCGTCTCCCTCGTCCGCTGTACGATGAGGCACGGAAGTTCGTTGATTGCAGCCCAGCCGAAAACATCAACGACTTTTTCGTAACCGCGATCTGCAACTACGTGAAAATGCTGCGGCGAAAACAGATTGATGCTGCTTTTGCCGGAATGGCGGAGGACGCAGACTATCTCAAAGAAAGCAAGCTGATCGAAGAGGAATTCAGTCCAAGCGACTGGGAAGCATTTGAAATTAGCGAGAAGGATCCGGTCGAGGCTTATAGATGAGGAAGGGGGACGTGTATCAAGCCAACCTCAATCCAACGGAAGGCTCCGAACAATCTGGTATACGTCCCGTCATCATCGTTAGTCGCGACGCGATCAATGTCAGCAGCCCTGTGGTCATCATCGTTCCTGTCACCAGCCGCACGAACAAGCAAAAAATCTATCCCAGCCACGTCGAACTCAGGATGCATGAGGGTGGGTTGACCGCTGATTCAGTTGCATTGTGCGAACAAGTCAGGGCGATCGCAAAAAGCCGCCTGACAAAGGCGCTAGGTCATCTCCCACCGCAGAAAATTTCCCATATAAACGCTGCCTTAAAGATTGCCCTCGACCTGCCTTGACCGATCGCAAGCGCGTTTTTTCTAGCTTCAGCCGAGTTGCCTGTTCTTCACTGACGCTCTGCCGCTGACCTATTACCGGTTCCACAACAAAGCATTTTTGTCCATCATCAAGCGGTTTATTATAATTTCTTTAGAATCAACACTTGCAAAAGTGTATGAAAACAAAAGACTTTATCTACCTTTAGAATCAACACTTACGAAAAAACCGGGGGGAGGGGGCTGCCGGAGTGAGCCCGCAAGTCAAGCCGCCCCAAGCTTTCAACTTTCCATTTTCTATTTTCCAATTTCCATTTTCACTTTGCCGTGGAAATCCGGTACACGACCCCCGCCCCGTCATCCGATACCAGCAGCGAGCAATCCGTGCTTATTCTGGAACTAGCAGCTAATGTGGGATACGTGGTTAGATACTTCGCATTGACATTCGAAAATTCTGGACTTACCTTTTCAGTTAGAAGCGCTTCCTTCTCAAGTCCAGTATGAGCCGCTCGACCCACGGCCAAGGAAGACCTATGGCCACGCGAATAGAGACCTTTCCGCTTGCACACTTTCCCTTTCCGCCTCGAATCCTGCACCCCTCCGCCATCGTGCGCCTTCTTCTTTTGTTAAGCATTTGCCTCAGTGTCGCATCGCTGGCTTCTGCCCAGACTTCTGGTCAGCAGTACGTGTATGGTTCGGCTTCTGCTGCTGCCAACTCGCCTACCTCTGTTGTGGCTGCCTTTAGCAAGACCAGCCAAACCGGGGCTCTCACTCCGGTCCCGGGCTCACCCTTCAGTGATCGGCTTGAAGGCGGCCTCATGGCCATCGACGGCCAGGGCAAATTTCTTTTTGTCTTGAACCCCGTGAGCGACGACATCTCCATGTTCCAGATCGACCAGACCTCCGGTGTTCTTTCCGAAGTTCCTGCCTCTCCGTTTGCCGTTCCCCCCGCCTTCAGCTCCGGTTCGCCGCCCTCGAACCCTCTTTCCATTGCCGCCGAGCGGTCGGGAAAATTTCTCTTCGTCGGCTACCTATTTGAGTCCGGCAGCCAGGGACCGAGTTCCGTTGCCTCATTGGCGATCGACACTTCGGGTCCCAGCCCTGTGCTCGTTACGGTCGAAAGCATTTTGACCAACACGGGTGGCTCCCCGAGAAAGTTACTGACCGATTCCAAGGGCCTTCACCTCTATGTCGGTTTGGGCGTCAGTTCCAGTGGAATGTTAGTAGGTGGGGCGGAAGTGTATTCCATCGACGCCTCAACCGGCAATTTGTCCTATCAGGGTATGGCCGGGAGTTCTCTCTCCTTTGGAATAGACTATGCGATTGATCCGCAGGATCGTTTTTTCTTTGCGACTGGCGGTACCGCGGACTTTCTACAAAGTTGCATTATTTCACCGGTGGATGGGACCGCGAATACATGCCCATCATTCTTCGACTTATTCTTTTCGAATACCGGCATGCTCGTCGAGAACTCCGGGCACTTTCTCTACATTGGGGACGGGGACACCAGCGGGAGCGTCGCTGTCTATTCGGTGGATCAAACCACGGGTACTCCAACGCAGGTTGGTTCCGCAACGGGCATTACCTTGGCCCAGGGGCGTTCCGTTGCTGATCCTATGGGGCCGTATATTTACTCCGCAGACCAGACGACTCCACCAGTCGTCCACGCCTTTCAGGTCGACCCCCAAACCGGCAACCTGACCGAAATGTCTGGATCACCATTCGGTATCGGAATAACTTCAGTCGGATGCTGCCAGGGCCTTGCTATCTCCGGCAATCCCGTTCAAGCCATCAGCGGTCCGGCCGCCACGATGTTCCCTTCCTCAGCCGCTACCTTCACTGCCACCGCTGGCACCATTAGCTCCACGCAGATCTTTTCTATCGTCAATCAGGGCAATCAACTGCTTGCCATCAATTCCATTTTGCTTGCCGGAACCGACGCCTCCAGTTTTTCTCAATCCAATACCTGCCTTGCAACTCTTGCTCCTAATGCCCATTGCTCTGTCAGCATCACCTTCAACCCGGCGAGCGTTGGCACATTCGCCGCCAATCTTCAGGTGGCCGATAACGCTCCAGGCAGTCCACAGACTCTCTTGCTGAACGGCACTGGCACCGCCCCTGTACCCACTGTCACTTTCTCTCCGACAGCGCCAGCGTTTCCCGCCAGCACGCAGGGAACATCCAGCGCGCCGCAAACGCTGACCCTCATCAACTCTGGATCTGGACCGCTGCACGTTTCCGGAGTGTCTCTTGCTGGGCCGAACCCCTCGGATTTCAGTTTCACCAATAATTGCACGGCCCCGGTTGCTCCGGCATCCAACTGCACAATCGCCATAGTCTTCAGTCCGCTTGCCCCGGGCCAACGCACCGCAAACCTGCTGGTTTCCGACGATGCTTCGGGCTCACCGCAAGCCGCTTCCCTCAGTGCCACCGCCAATCCCGCTTTCGCCGTTGCAGCGGTCGCGGGGAGTTCCACAACTGCTTCTGTCACCGCAGGCCAGACGGCTCAATACCAGATGCAGTTGACGCCGGGGCCTGGTTACAGCGGCACGGTCTCGCTCACCTGCAGCGGAGCGCCTCTCGGCGCCATGTGTCACGTACCCGCGAGTGTGTCTCTCGCGAACGGAACCGCTACGCCTTTTACCGTCACCGTGACCACCAGCGGACCGGCCACATTGCCGCCATCAACTCCCATGCGCTTTCCGCCCTTTTCGCAAGTGCCCTTGGTTCCGCTCCTGGCGCTCGCGCTGCTTTCGCTGATTGCTTTCCGGGCTTTCCAGACCGCCGCTGGCAGGAACCGCTTCGCGATGTCTGGGATCCTCGCCGCCGCCATTTTTTCAGCAACTCTCGGCATCGCGGGCTGCGGAGGCGGCAGCGCTGCTGTTGCCCCTCCTCCGCCGCTCATCACTCCCCCGGGCACTTCGACGATCACCGTCACGATGAGCGCAATGTCTCCCTCGGGCCAGCCGCTCCAATTGCAGCCCCTTCAGCTCACGCTGACCGTGAAGTAGCGCTGCTTTGCCAGCCCTGCCAGGTATCGGTTCATGCTGGAGTGATTTGTCTGTTTTCTCTTTCTATTTTCCAATCTCACTTCACCACCGAAACCCGGTACACCACTCCCGCTCCGTCATCCGATACCAGCAGCGAGCCATCCGGCGCCACCGTCACTCCCACCGGCCGTCCATAAACATCGGGTTTGCTGGGGTCCGGCACCAGCCCGGTCATGAACGGCACGGGGTCCGCCGAGGGCTTGCCGTCCTGGAACGCCACAAACGCGATTTGGTATCCCGAGCGCGTTGCGCGGTTCCAAGACCCGTGCTCCGCGATAAACGCCCCGCCCCAATAGCTCTTCGGAAATTGTTTCCCGGTATAAAACGCAAACTGTAACGGCGCCACGTGCGCTCCCAGCAGCACGTCCGGAATAATCGCCCGCGCCACCAGCTCCGGTCGCTGCGGCTTTACGCGCGGATCCACGTTGTCCCCAATGTAGCTGTACGGCCAGCCATAAAATCCTCCATCTCTCAACGAAGTGAAATAATCCGGCGGCAGGTTGTCGCCCAACTCGTCTCGCTCATTGACGCTGGTCCAGACCTTCCCGCTCACGGGCTCGATGGCCAGGCCCACGGGGTTCCTCAGGCCCGTCGCGTACAGCCGCGCATTCTTTCCATCAGGATCGCAGATTGTCACTGCCGCGCGGCGCGGATCTTCCCCTGTGTCAATGTTCGATGCCGAACCCACGGCAACAAACAAGTGCTTTCCATCCGGAGAAAAGGCCAGTGAGCGCGTATCGTGTCCGCCTGATGGCAAATACATTAAATGTTCTTCTTCGCCCAGCCTTTTGGAAGTCTTGGGATCGTAGCGAAAGCGCACCAGTTCGTTCATGTTCCCCACATACGCGTAATCTTCATGAAACGCGATCCCAAACGGCCGCCTCATCCTGCTGACAAAGACTTCTCGTACTTGTGCCGCGCCCGTATCCCGCGCATCGCGCAGCACGATAATTTCGCCTGCTCCCGTATCGGCCAGAAAGATATCTCCGTTCGGCGCCACCGTCAGCCAGCGTGGCCTCTTGAAACTCCTCGCATACTCATTCACACGAAATCCGGCCGGTACCGTCGGCAGAAATCCCTCCGGCGGCTTCTCGCGGTCCGGCCCATTGCCCGCCGATTTCGTTTCAAACGGCGCGGGCAATTTTGGCTTTTGTCCGTGCGTTACCTGTGCTACCAGATTCCCGCCCGGAATTATGCTGACCGCTAAAAGAAAAAAGCTTCGCCTCCACATAGTGGTAGCCCCTCTCAATGTAAAGAATGGACAGTCTGTATCCTAAGATGCTCCGTTCGATCGCCCGGTTCCATCGCTGCCATCTTGCCGTGGCGCAGACGAGCCGCTCGCTTGCCGCGCCGGCCCCGCCCTGTCCGCGATTCGGCGGCCACGGCGAGACGCTGCGCATGCTCAGTAATGGGTCAGTTTGACGATCACCCATTCGCGCCGACTTGGCCCGTGCGATGAGTGGAGCAAGCCGCCTGCGCGGCAGTTAGTTCGCAAGCATGTGCAGGACGACAATCACTAGGATGCCTGCGGCTGTCAGGGTCGTCGCGGCGACCAAGAGCTTCGCCGGGTGCTCGCGGAGCACGGCAAGCGATTGCCGCGCAGTGTTGGGGAGTCCAACATCACGGTCCCTGTCGCGTAGCAGCGTCACGGCGCCGGTGATCAACACCGCAAACGGCAGAGCCAGCAGCAGCACCCACAGGGTCCACATCCGTCCCGAGTACCAGACGATGATTCGTTGAGCGATGTGCGCCGGCTCGTATTGTAGCGGCAGCATGTTGCGCACCGCCAACGCCATCATGAAGAGCGCGGCAGGGAAGATGAGCGCCAGTTCCAAGGCGGCGACGATGCGTGTCCGGGTGCGCATGAAGAACTTTGTATCAAAAAGTGAAAGCAGACGCAAGCAGCAGCGTTATGTCTACGAAGGGGTGGTATCCAATTCAAACTGACCCACTCTGTCGCGGGAAATAAGGACAAAAGGACAAACTGCTATCATTCCCCGCCAAAGGCGTAAACCATTCATCTGGAGCACACACACCATGAGTCCTTCCAATCGCCGTCAGTTCCTCACCCGCGCGGCCGCACTCAGCTGTGGCGCACTTTGCAACAACATGCTCACCGCTCAACCTCATCCGGCGCCTGCCGCACCGCCACTCGCGGACTCGCAACTCTCCGGCAAATCCCTTCTCGCCAAAATGAAGTGCTTCAACGCGCCTGCCTCCGCGAAACAATCCGGCGATCAACTCGTTGGCACCACCAAGCCCAAAACCGATTTCTGGCGCAAAATGTTCTACGACTATGTGACCAACAACGGTCATTTCTTTTTTCTGCCCTTCACCGGCGATTTCACCTTGGAAAGCCGCGTCGCCGGAAAATATTCCGCGCTCTACGACCAGGCCGGCTTGATGGTCCGCATTGACGATAGCAATTGGCTGAAATGCGGTCTCGAATTGGTGGATGGCATCGGCCATGCCAGTGTCGTCGTCACACGCGATTTTTCCGACTGGTCCACGATTCGCGGCATCACCGCCAAGGAACCGCTCTGGTGGCGCATCGTCCGCAAAGGCTCTTCGCTGGAAGTTCTCTACTCTCTCGAGGGCAAAAACTTCATCTCCACGCGCCTCGGCTATTTGCCTCTCCAGGCCGTCGTGGACGCGGGCATCATGTGCTGTTCGCCCGAGGGCACCGGGTTCGACTCCACGTTCGACGAAATCCGCCTCACTCAATAGTCATATGGCACCCATGAACGAGCGAACTTGTTGAGTGTGCTTGTCGTATATCTCTGTGTATCACCTTACCGCAGGAGGAGTTGATGAGGTGGACGCTCCTATGTTTGGCAATGACGCTGGCTCTGAGTGGGTCGCTGGCCGTAGGCGAGCAATCAATTGTCACAAGGCTTGACGGCAGCACCATCACCTCATCGGAACTCGATGGCACAGTGACGCGGTTGATGAAGGCCGCGGAGGTCACAGGCGTGGGAATTGCGATCTTCAATAACGGGAAGATCGCTCATTTGAAAGCCTATGGCCTTCGGGACAAAGAGAAGAATCTGCCGCTGACGGTGGACTCGGTGATGTCCGCAGCTTCGTTTTCCAAGGTGGCGTTCGCGTACCTGGCGATGGAACTGGTAGGCGAAGGAATCCTGGATCTGGACAAGCCGGTCTATCAGTACTTGCCAAAGCCGTTGCCGGAATACCCGAATTATGCAGATCTGACCAACGACTCGCGCTACAAGCGCATTACCGCACGAATGCTGCTCAGCCACACCAGCGGGTTTGCGAATTGGCGCGCGTTTGAGGAAGACCGCAAGCTGAAGATTCATTTTGAGCCGGGATCAAAGTATGCGTATTCCGGCGAAGGAATCGATCTGCTGCAACTGGTTGTGGAGAGCATCGCGAAAAAACCGCTGGAACAACTGATGCAGGAACGTGTCTTCCAGCGTTTGGGGATGACCCGAACCAGCATGGTCTGGCAGGACCGCTTCGAAAGCGACTACGCGAATGGCTATGACGAGTACGGGCGGTCGCTCGGTCCGCAGAAGCGCGAGAAGGCGGATGCGGCGGGCTCGATGCAAACGACTATCGCCGATTTTGCGCGGTTCACACAGGCCGTGATGGAAAGCAGATTGCTCCGCAGCAAAACGCGAGAGCAGATGCTCAGCCCGCAAGTTCAAATCATCTCTAAGCACCAGTTCCCGACGTTCAGCGAGGAGACCACGGACGAAAACAAAACCATCCGCCCGAGCTACGGACTGGCGTAGGGCCTTTACTGGACCCCTTATGGCAGGGCATTTTTCAAGGAGGGGCATGACGACGGTTGGCGGAACTACGCCGTCTGTTTCGACAAGCAGAAAACCGGCATCGTCATCATGACCAACAGCGGCAATGGCGAGGGCATCTTCAAAGATCTGTTGGAGGTTCTGCTGAAAAACACCTACACGCCTATTGAATGGGAAGGCTACACGCCGTATGACAAACTTCCTCCGCGGCCCCCGCTCAAACAGCGCATTCAAGTTGCCGTCGATCCGACAGTGTTGCAACGGTACGCTGGACGGTACTGCATACCGCCGGACATCATGCCAAACATTATTCTGACAGTGCGATGGGAAGGCGACCACCTTTCCGTGCAGGAGAATGACGAGCCCAAACAAGAGCTGGTCCCTGAAAGTGCAACGCAGTTCTTTACCATAGCTGATGACGTTTATACGTTCGAAACTGACGCTCAGGGCCGGGTCATCCAGATGATTTTGCACGCCGATGGGAAGGACATCCCCATCAAGCGCATCGAGTAGAGCG
>QHYN01000231.1 GCA_003224145.1 Acidobacteriota bacterium | reverse complement strand
CTCCCCTAGGATTTTGTAAGTGTTGAGTGTTCATTCTAAAGAACTTTAAGTTGTTTAGAATCAACACCTATGGAAGTGTTCATTCTAAAAGATTTAGGAAGCACAAGAATTGTGCAGAACCGAGCCTCGCGGGGAAATGCTCCTTCCTTGGTCAAATTGAGGAAGGACGGGAACGTTTCAGGTGAATTCGCGGCATTACCCGAACATGAGTATACCACAGGGAGACAGCCGGTCAAGAGCAAATTTCCGCCTGGCATCAGTGGACTTTTACTTCGAGAGACTGGATTTTGGTATTGCCGGTGGCGTCGGCGATGGTGAGCGTGTACGTCGTGGTCTTGGTGGGGCTGACGTCGACGCAGCGGGTGTAGGAGGGCCAAACGGGATTGGACTGGGGTTCGAGCTTGACGGTTTTGGCGTTGGCCACGCCGTAGCAGAGCTGCACGGATTGGCCGCGGCGAATCTCCGCGGGGATGGCATAAAAACTCTGGATGGCGAGCTCTTTGCCGCCCATTCGTTCGAGAGTGGCGCGGTCCTGCTCGCGTTGTTTTTGCGCTTGTTCTTCTTTGGCACGACTCTCGACAGAGCGGTTTTCCTGCCAGCGCGAGAAAAGAATCCACACCACAGCGAAAGCGGCGATGACCAGCACGCCCCAGGAGTAGAGAAAGGGATTTTTGAGGCTGGATTTGGCTGGCGGATCGGATTGAGGCAGCAT
Organism: Acidobacteriota bacterium; assembly: GCA_003224145.1. Classification (GTDB taxonomy): domain Bacteria; phylum Acidobacteriota; class Terriglobia; order Acidiferrales; family UBA7541; genus Acidiferrum. The sequence continues at coordinate 27,034 of QHYN01000231.1, read as the reverse complement.
CGCGTTCTACTCCCGTGAGCGTGGGCCTCCCTAGAAAATAACGCAGGAAGGGGGCTGATGGAAAGCAGCGGCAAGCGTGGGCCTGCTTCAGCGATCCACGCCCCGGGCCAGTTCGCGCCAGGTGATGAGCCGGATGTTCTGTTCCCGGAGCAATTGGCGAAATTCCGAGCTGGTGAAGAAAGCAAAATCGCGCTGACGCCACGCGGCGCCCCAGGTATCACGCTCGCGCGTGGCTGCTTTCATTTCCTCGTCGGCGTATGCGAGGTGGATGACGAACTCGGTGATGCCGGGTTGCAGATTCTTGAGGGCCTTCTTGTAGAATTCGCTCCATTTCTCGGGCGGGACATTCGGATCGATAGTAACCGTGTGATCGAGGACGATGTCAGCGGGACTCAAAGCGGATTCGAGATAAGGCCTTTCGGCAAACCAATCCCGCGCAACGAAAGCCGGCAGTTTGTAATCGTGAGCGACGCGGAGAAACTCCTGGAAGAGTTCTTTGCCGTTATCGATGAGCCGATATTGATGAGAGTCAAGATGCGTGGGACGGATTCCCATGGCATAAGCGCGGTCAATTTGGGCGCGCAGCTCCAGTTCAGCTTCCTTCGGATCGATCCGGGTAGCGGCAGTCCAATCGTGATGGAAGTAGCCATTCTCGTCAACGAGACTGGGGATTTTGTCTTTTGAGGCTACGGGACCCCAGCGGTAGTAAATGCGCTCGCTGGTGAGGGTGAGATGAAGTCCAAAATCTGTCTGGGGATGAGATTTGGCGTAGCCTGCAATCTCCGGAAACCACGGGCAGGGCACCATGATGCTGGCGGAATTCACGAAGCCGTTCTCAAGGGCTGCGATGGTTGCCGCGTTCACGGAATGAGTCATGCCCACATCGTCGGCGTGAACGATTAGAAGCTTTGCATCGGGCGAAAATCCAAGTTTTTCCGCGAGAGATTTATTGTTCGTTTGCGCTGAGTCTCGGAGAGCCCCGCCAACGAGGAGAAGAGGCGGCAAGAGCAAGAGTGAGAAGATCTTTCGATTCATTCAAGGACCTGAATAATTTTTCCCGAGCTTGCCACGGTTCCCCGGAGGGGCAACGCAGCGCGGCAAATCTTATTTGAAGCCCACGACCATCGAGTCCGGACCCAAAAGGTGTTCTTTGCGCGTTTCGCGGAACCCGGCCTCTTTCATCCAACCCATGCAATCCGCAGCGGTGTAATCGAATCCGGCGGGCGTCTCGATCAGCATGTTCAGGCTCATGAGCAAACCGAAAGCATTCTCGGACCTGTCGTCGTCGATGATGCTTTCATAAACGATCAGCGCACCCCCGCTGGGAAGGGCTTCATAGGCTTTGCGAATCAGGAGTTGCTTTTCTTCCAGGCTCCAATCGTGCAGGATGTGCCCCATCATAACGACGTCAGCATTGGGGAGAGGATCGCGGAAAAAACTCCCCGCGTGAAACACGACGCGAGAAGAAAGGCCGTTGACGGCAACATAATCCTCGAAGATGGGAGCGACCTCGGGCAGGTCGAAGCCGATTCCTGAAATATGCGGATTGGCGAGGGCGACTTGTACAATCAGATCTCCCTGCGCGGTGCCGACATCCAAAACGGCGGCATAATTCTTCCAGGGAAACCGGCTGGCGATGATACGGTTCGCTTCCTTACTGAGTCCAGTCATAGCTTTTAGAAAGCCCCTGAGTCTCTCCGCGTCGGCGTAGAGCGCAGAAAAAAAATTGGGCCCGCCGTCCTTGGTCTCGTTCTGTGGTTCTCCCGTTCGAAGGGCAGCCGTCAGATGATTCCAAAAGGGATAGAGGCGAAGGTTTGCCATCTCGAGTACGCCGCCGACGTAGGAGGGCTTTCGCTTATCGAGGAAAAAATCGGTGGAGGCCGTATTGAAATACTGATGGTCTCGCCGCTCCAAGAGTCCCAGCGCCACAAGCGCATCGAGGAAATCACGCGCCGAGCGCGGATGGAGCCCCAGCCTACCCCGTAAAGACTCCAGATCCTGCGGATGTTTCGCAAGCTCCGTGAACAACTCCATCTCCACAGCGCTCAACAGGGTCTTCGAGGCCCAAAAGCCCAGACCTACTTGCAGGATATGGTCCAGCGGCGGTTCGCTCATGGTTATGAAGCCCTTTCCAGTGTGCAGAAGGATGCGTTCACACAATGAATGTCCGTGCATCTTAGGCAGCGACCGGATCAAGAGTCAACACGATCGTCCTTTATCGTTTTCTCGATAGGAGTGTTCTTGATCGGAGGCCTTCGGATGATTCGAAACCGAACTCTCAGCAAATGGTCAGTCCTCCAAAGTTGCGGCGGACGTGATCGAGAATTTTGTGGATGCGCCGTGGACCGGGGGCTGACCCGGGCCGGAAACGGGCTGGCCGCCGCCAATCCAAACATCGACAGGACCGGGCACGATGCGGCGAACTCCGTTTTCATCGACAATGCTCAGTTCGCGGTCACCGAGCGGGAAATCCACGGTTTGCGAAGCCGAAGGATCAAGGTGGATGCGAAGAAATCCTGCAAGCGAACGGATAGGAGCGTCTTCGACACCGGGGTGGGACAGATAAAGCTGCACGACTTCCTCGCCGGGGAGGGAACTGGAGTTCGTCACGCGAACCGACACAGTCATGGCAACGCCGGGAGCGGCGTGGTCGGGACTCGCTTTTGCGCCGGAATAATTGAAAGAGGAGAAGCTCAGGCCGTAGCCGAACGGATACAGCGGCTGCTCGGTGAAGTAGCGATAGGTTCTGCCGTTCATGCTGTAACTGCCAAACGGGGGAAGCTGGGTGACTGACTTATAGAAAGTGACGGGCAGCCGGCCCGCTGGATTGTATTCACCGGAAACAACATCGGCGACGGCCATGCCGCCTTCTTCGCCCGGGTACCAAGCTTCCAAGATGGCGGCGGCATGTTCCTGAGCCCAATTCACAGCGAGCGCGCTGCCGTTCGTGAGCACTACGATCAGGGGCTTGCCCACAGCAGAGAGTGATTCGAGGAGTTCTTGCTGGGGCTGAGGAAGATTGAGGTCCAGGCGGTCGCCACCGAAAAAGCCCGGATCGCTGGAATCGCTTTCTTCGCCTTCCAGTTGCGGGGAGATGCCGACCACGGCAATGACGACATCGGCTTTGCGAGCAGCGCTGAGGGCTTCCTGCATGAGATTTGGCGGCAGCCAGAGGAGCCGCGCCGTGGATTCCCACCAGGTGTGAGTGTACTCCATGCGGATTGAGTAAGGGTGGCCCCCCAGCAGATGGACGAGCGTGGTCATCGTGCGAGTGCCATGCGGGTCCCAGTCGTCGATGATTTTCTTACCATCGAGGTAAATGCGGGAGCCGCCACCTGTGCTGGCTCCGAGGCGATAGTCGCCATCGACGGGCGGCACGAGTTCGCCGGTCCAGCGCACCGAATAATTTCCCGGCGGGAGTCCGGGAGCGGGTGAGACATTGTTCCATTCGAAATTGACGGCAGGATCTACGCGATTCAGAACCGGAGCACCGGATAACTTCGTGTTGGCGAAATATTCAGCGTGCAAGCCGGGCTGAGAATTTGCGCCGCCGGTCCCAAAGTATTCGCCAGGAATGGTGATGGCGCTGGTTTCCGTGAGAGGGGCGCCGGTAGCAGTGAGAATCCGGACGTTGCGGCCACAGTCGATACAACGAAAAAAGCGCTTACGAATGCCATCGAGAATGGTGGTGTAGCTGGAAGGCGTGCCGTTGTAGTTGCCGAGCAGAACCGGCAGAGAATCGGCATTGGGGCCGATCACAGCAATGGTTCTCACCGAAGATTTCAGGGGCAGCGTGTTGCGTTCGTTCTTGAGCAGGACGATGGATTTGCGCGCGGCTTCAAGAGCCAGTTGACGGTGCGCAGGGGTGTCGTTGTCGGCGATGGTGAGTTTCGTCCACGGCACGCGCTCCGGAGGATCGAACATGCCGAGGCGGAAGCGTGCTTCGAACAAGCGCTTCACCGCGAGATCGATATCGCCCGGCGAAAGAAGGCGATTTTCAACTGCGAAAGGGAGCGCGGCGAATTCCGGGCCGCAGCTCAAATCCGTTCCTGCCTTGGCGGAGAGAGCGGCGGCTTGTTCGAGAGTGAGAACGAAGCCGTGGCCTTGATGAATGTCACTGATTGCCCAGCAGTCCGAAACGACATAACCTTTGAAGTCCCACTTGTTCCGCAGAGTGTCAAAAAGGAGATGATTGGCGCAGGCCGGTTCGCCGCGCACGGAGTTGTAAGCGCACATGATGGAATCGGCGTGGCCTTCCATGACCGTAGCGCGAAACGCAGGCGTGTAAGTGTCGGCGAAATCGCGCGGAGAAACGGACACATCGAAGCGATGACGCAGGACCTCGGGGCCGCTGTGAACGGCAAAGTGCTTGGGGGTTGAGACTGTTTTCAAGTAATTGGGGTCGTCGCCTTGCAAACCTGTGACGAAGGCCACGCCGATGCGGCCAGTGAGAAAGGGATCCTCTCCGTACGTTTCCTGGCCGCGCCCCCAGCGCGGATCGCGAAAGATGTTGATGTTGGGAGACCAAAAAGTAAGGCCGAAATAGCGGCCGGTGTTTCCATGCTGGTTCGCGTCGTTGTACTTGGCGCGAGCTTCGGTGGAGATGACACCGGCGACGCGGTGGACAAGATCGGTGTCCCATGTTGCCGCCAGGCCGATGGCCTGTGGGAAGACCGTTGCGTTTCCAGCGCGGGCGACACCGTGCAAGCCTTCGTTCCACCAGTTGTACGCGGGGATGCCGAGGCGGGGAATAGCCGGTGCGACATCCTGCATCTGCGAAACTTTCTCCTCGAGAGTCATGCGGGAAACGAGATCGTTGACACGCTGTTCGAGAGAAAGGCTTGGATCCCAATAAGGGGGTCGGGCGGAGGCGGTCGATGCAGAAGTGTTCGACGCGGATTGCGCCGCCAGTTCAGAGCCGCTGAGAAGGACGAGAAGCAATAGACCGATGAGCGGGAAGTTTCGCATGGACATGGCGGAGATTTTCTCCCAAGCAATCGCTGGAGTCCACAGGCAGTCTATCGGAAGCACCGGCCGTCATGTGGGAGCAACCTCTGCCGCTCTCCTCCTGCTTCTGTGTTGCGAGAAACAAATGCACTTGCTGGCCATTTGAATATCGTGCTACCTTGCGCATTTATAGAAAGGTTTTTCTGCAGGCGCGCGGACAGAAAATCACGAAGCACTCCTTCCTACAGATTCCGCCGCGGGGTGAGGGAAAAATGTTAGGGTCGTTTTCGACGGATTTAGTGCCGGTCTCTGACCGCCTCGAAGCATGGCGATGGAACGCAAAACAGATTTGCGGAGACTGCCGGTTCCAATTCCCTAAGCGTTTTGCTTTTCATGGTTCCATTGAGGCGCGAAGAGTTGCGGACTGGAGTTGACGCTGTTCTCTTCCAGCGAAGTTTCCTTCCAGAAGTTTCCCGTAGTGAGGCTCAATTCGGAGAATCGCGCCTGTATCGTGATTACGCAACTCGCCGGTGTACAACGCTATGGTCAACAGGGCAAAGTAACCATCCTGAAGCGTGGCGATACGACACTGATCGACTCAGGACGTCCCTGGTCATCGGATTGTGGCGGTGACTGCGCCCGGCTTTACCTACGCCTGCCTTACTTTTTGATGGAGGGCAGGCTAGAGCTGAATCCGATTCCCATTGCACGGCGGATCTCAGGAGCGTCGGGATTGGGAACCATTCTTTTTAGTCTTTCGACTGCACTGTTTCGCCAGGCGGAGGACCTTAGTTCAGAAGAAGGCGCTGCCGCAGTGGAGGCCTATTTGAAGATCCTGTCGGCGTGCGTCGGAGATTCTGAAGATGCTTCGCGAAACAGAGGAGGATCGAATCTGCTCCGAAGACGCATTGCTACGTACATCGAGAGCCACCTGCCGGACACCGATATCGGTCCGGTGAAAATCGCCTCGGCGATGGGCATTTCTGTGCGGCACGTGCACCGGGTTTTCTCGAGTAAGGGATGTTCCGTCGCTGATTGGATTCGCGAGAGGCGTCTCCGCCAATGCCACAGTGATCTTTCCGATCCACACCTGCGCCGAAAGAGCATCACGGAGATCGCATTCTTCTGGGGATTCAACGATTCAGCGCACTTCAGCCGCTCGTTCAAGGAGAAATTTGGAATTTGTCCCCGCGTCTTTCGAACGCACGCATGGGCGGACTCGAGGGCTGTGAATCGTCTAATCCAGAGACATGATGTCCTCAGTCGGCAGAACGTCCGCTACTTGCAGCCAAGCTGATTTCAAAACCAGTTAGATTCCGCGAATGCAAATAGCGGAGGCGCAAAGAAACTTACGACCGATCCTGGCGCGTGCGGGCAGGAATTCCCGCAGGCGAAATACTGCTCTCGGAAAGATGCCCGGCGGTTCTTGCGGGAATTCGGATGAGCACTCCTAACCCCGCCCAGATGGCCAGCGCAAGCCATTAGTAGCGAGTGAAGTGTCCCGGAACGATAGGCAAGATTTTCACCAGAATCATAAGAGCAGTGACCAACACACCAAAAACTGCCTCGTAAAGCGAGCCATGAACATTGTTCGTGCCGCTCTTGGTAACCAGTGCGACGTGAGCGCCGGAGCCCTCGCCTTGGTCCGCGCCATAATTCGTCGTGGTGACGCGGAACTCCTCAACCGAATCCAACGTGACCGGCAGCACGGAAGTGAAGGCGTACCCGCTCGACTGGTCGTTAACGTCTACGCCGTCGAGCGAGATGTTGCTCTGGTCGCTGCGGGCGCCGTTCACTGCTCCGCTGCGGGTGTCCTGATCTTTATAGTTGGTCGCCTGCAAATCTGGACGGCTGCCCGTATAGGCGACGCCCGCTTGAAGACTCAACAAGTCCGGAACGTTGCGGGCATCGAGCGGGATCCGCTTCACTTGGGTTTCATTGAAGGGATTCCCAAGCGAGGCGTCCACCATGTTCAAGACGGGCGCTTCGCCAGTTACGGTGACGGTCTCGGTGCCGCCGCCGACCTTAAGCTGTACGTTCACGGTCGCCGGAGTGTTCACCAGCAACTGTAGGCCGGTCTGCTCATAGCGCGCGAATCCTTTCGCGGTTACCGTTAGCGCGTAGGTTCCCGGAGGAAGAAGCAGGAAGCGATATTCTCCCTGCGCGCCAGTCACAAAGGTTCGCTCCGCTTTCGACTCGGGGTTCACGAGGCTGACCGTGGCGCCCGCGACTGCGCTTCCGCTGGGGTCAGTTACGAGCCTCCGTCCGATTTGTCCCTATAACAAGACTTCGAAAGCCAAGCGACTTAGGGTTCCAGGCGATGAATGAGCCCCAGCGAGAATCCTAGTCGGGACAGGAGCCACGATTCTTGATTGAGAAAAGGGAATGAAGCTAGGCTCCTACCATGAAGACACAGACGAGCTGCTCTCGACATTATCATGGCACGTCAGCAAGCATAGGGGTCTCCCGGCCCGAGTTTGAGCCGCTATAATTCAGGCAGTAAGAAGGGTGAGCCAGGCATTCGAGCAGCACGTTAAACATGTCTGCAACGAGGGAATGAAGGTTGCCTGCCTATTGAGAGCGGTACGATTGCAATTTCCTTATTGAAAAGACAAGTATGTACGGTCTACGATGGCCGCGTATCCCAAGTAAGACGCAAGCGGTCTGCAATCGAAAGGATGCGATGTAGGTGGGGACGCGGACCGATTTGGCACTGAAAGTCCGGTCGCGCTGTGCCTCGGAAGAGTGAGGTGGTGTGCATCCTGGCCTCGCTCTCGAAGCCGGATGTAAGCTTGAGGCCCCTGGTACAGCAGCGAAGAAGTGAGCGTGAAACATGCCGTTCATGGACCTGATCAAGAAAGCAATCTTCGAAGAGGAACCGCGGGCGCAGCAGCCTGCAAACCCCGCGCCCGCCCCAGCGGCTGGGCGAGCGCCACAACCGGCTTCGGCGTCTAAGTATGTTCCGATGACGGGGCGCGACAATCAATTCTACGCGCGGCTCGCCAAGCAGACGGACCTCTCCGCCGTTCCCGAGCTGGCGAAGATCGAGCAGTATGCAGCGCCGCTGGCCCCGGTGATCACGGATAAGTCGCTGCGCTACAAAGCCGCGCTGGCCACGGCGCAATCGCAGGGCGGCTTGACGAAAGATGCAATCTTGAAAGGCTTTGATACGCTGCTGAAGCTGCTGGATTCTTCGGCCAGCACGTTTAACAAGCAAACCGATGAAGTGGGCAAGACGGAGGTAGAAGCCAAGATTGGGCAGATCAGCGACATGAATGAAGCTATTCAGCAAAAGCAAAAAGAGATTACCGACCTGCAGCAACAAGTGAAGTCGATGCAGGCGCAGGCGGAAGTCTCGCGAGCGAAATTGCAGGAGGCGAAGGGCAATTTTGCGGCGGCCCTGGAACGTCGGAGGGTTGAAATTCAGCAACAACGCAAAGAATTTGAGACGATTTTGGAATAGGGAGACGCCATGGCAACCAATCCGGGTTCCCCTGTAATGCAAGGCTTGAAGAATTTTTGGCAGCGACCGGAAGGCACCGTCGGGAAGGTCGTGCTGGTCCTCGTTGGTATTGCTGCGGCCTATGGTTTCGTCCAGATTCTGCCATTCTTGATTGCCGCTGCCACGGACACGCTGCATCTCGCAATACTGATCGGGGCGATTCTGCTTCTCATCTTCATTGTCACGGACAAGCGCGTATGGACACTGGGAAAGCTCATGTTCCAAAGCACTATGCGTTATCTAACGGGCCTGTTCATCGAGCTGGACCCCATTGGAATCCTCAAGAATTACATCGCGGAGATGAAAAGGAATCTCGCGATCATGGACGAGCAACTCGGAAATCTGAACGGCTCGATCCGCACCCTGCAAAACCAGATTGACACAAACCAGAAAGATGCTGAGCACAGCATGGTACTGGCCAACCAGGCGGATAAGAAGATGGCCGCCGGCGGGCTGACCTCCCTCGATCAGCAGCAGTACATGTCCGCCAAGGTCACCAATCAGCGGCACGGTGCAAGCCTGATCAATATCAATAAATCGCTCACAGATTTGCGTGACAAACTGAAGATTCTCTATGACCAGCTCATCCGCTGGAGAGCTACGGCGGAGTTCCAGGTCACCGACAAAGAGAACCGGGTTAGCGAAGAAGAAATGCGGCGCAAGGCGCTCAAGAAAGCTTATTCCGTGTTCCAGGCGGCCAAGAAGATTTTCCGTGGCGATACGGTGGCGAACCAGATTTACGACCAAACCCTAGAATACCTGGCGGATGATGCCGGCCAGATGCTCGGCGAGATGGAAGATTTCAATCGTCTTGCCAACAAACTGATGACCAACATGGATCTGGAAACCGGGGCAATCAACGATGAGGCTATCAAGCAACTGAGTGAATTTCAGCAGAAGCTTTTGCCGGCCTCAGTGACGCCTGTGGCGGCTGGCGCGCCAGATCAGACATCTGCTGCTCCGGCAAACAAGAAAGACGATTACAGCGATTTGATTAAGTAACTCGTAGGCGGAGGGAAGACCACCATGTTTGACAATAAGATTTCAACACCCCCAACAGGGCATCGGCTAAAGCCCGGAGCGAAGATTATTCTGCTCCTGCTTATCGGGGCAGCTCTGTTCTTCGGTTTCCGCATGGCGGTAAGCCACGGCTGGATTCCCGCGCCGGGCATCGCAAAGGCCCTCATTCCGTCTAAGGCCGCTTTGCCGGACCTGAAGGAAGCGGTTGTCGCCAACGTTGAGCCGGCGCCATTCCCGGAGGCGGCTCCGGCGTCCGTAAAAGCGCCGTTGATCCGCACCGAAATATGGGCCTGGAACGCGCAGATGAACTATATCTACGCCAATGGCGGGCCTGACACGACGCGCAACAGCCTGATGGAAAAGCATAACGTCAACCTGAAGCTGATCCGCCAGGACGACACCAGCCAGATGCAGAACGACTTGATTGCTTGCGCGAAAGAACTCCACGACGGCTCAAGTCAGTGCGCCGCAGGCGCGAACTACGTTCTGATCATGGGCGACGGCTCGGGACAGTTTTTCGCCGCGGTCAATCCGCAGCTCAAGAAGCTGGACAACGGCGGCGGTGAGTACATTGGGCAGGTGATCGGGTCGACTGGGTATTCGCGCGGGGAAGACAAGCTGATGGGTCCGCCAGAATGGAAGTCTGACCCGCAGGCAGCCAAGGGCGGCCTGGTTTCTGGAGTTCTTCGCGACGGGGATTGGAATATCGCCATGAAGTGGGCGGCGGACAACCAGATCAAAAATAATCCGGACGAAAAAACGTATGACCCCGAGGCTCTCAATTGGGTCAATGCGCCGGATTACATCAAGGCCGCGGAAATCTATAACGCGAACACCTGCGAGGACCGCAAGGTGGTGCACGATGGCCGGCTGACCGGGGAAACTAAAAACGTGTGTGTCAATGGCGTGGTCACTTGGACGCCAGGCGACGTCAACGTGGCCCACGGGCGAGGCGGCTTGGTCTCCATCGTCTCTTCGAAGCAGTACCGCTCGCAGATGCCGGACGTTATCATCGGCATCAAGAAATTCAATCAAGACCATCGCAACGAAGTTCAGGGAATGCTGGCGGCCAGTTTCGAAGCAGCAGATCAACTGAAAGCCTTTCCGGAAGTGCTTAGGCGCGCGGCGGCGATCAGCGCGAAGGTGTACAACGAGCAGAACGGCGACTATTGGCTGAAGTACTACCGGGGAACGCGTGAACAGGATAAAGCCGGAAACATGGTGGAACTCGGTGGCTCCGCCGTGAACAATCTGAACGACAATTTGCTGCTCTTCGGATTGCAGCCCGGCACCAATAACAATTTCCGTTCCACATACACCGTGTTCGGAAACATTGCCACGCAGCAATACCCGGACCTGTTCAAGGATGCCAACAAAATTCCCGACGTGAAGGAAATTCTCGACACCTCGTATGTCCTAGGAGCATCTTCCATGCTTTCGCAAAGTGGCGCGGAAGCCGATGTCGCCAGCTTCAGTTCGAGCGGGGATACCGGCACGGTCGTTTCGAAACGCGACTGGAGCATTGAGTTCGACACGGGGAAGGCATCCTTCACTGCGGTTGGCGAACGCAAGATGTATGAGATCAAGGACGACTTGGCGATTGCTGGAGCCCTCTTCGTCACCTTGAATGGACACACGGACAATACTGGCACACGCGAAGGAAACATGGATTTGGCGGAGCGTCGCGCTCAGGCAGTGCGGGATTGGCTGCAGAGAAAAGCTCCCGCGAATTTCCCCGACAGCCGTTTCCGCATTCATGCCTATGGCGACTCCAAGCCGCTGGCGTCCAACGCTACGGCGGAAGGCAGAGCGAGAAACCGGCGCGTAGAAATCATCTTGTCCGGTAAGGAATAGCGAGCCCCGGTGAGTCCAACGAAGCCTGCGAGCGGATCGATGGGGGCGGGCGCAGCGGCGGCCGCCCTTAGTCGGAGTAGTTATTGGCACGACCTCCTCGGCGCATTTTCGCCGAACCGAGTCATTTCCAAAGCGGCGTTCCGCTTCATCGTCATTTTCCAGATTGCCGTACTGCTGGTGGTCTGGGCGACCTCAACCTTCGTTTTTCTGCCGAAACCGATGGATGTTTGGCGGGCCTTCGTTGATCTTTGGAGTCACGAGGGACTAGGTCAGGAACTCATCATCAGTTTTTCGTTGAATCTGCAGGCCATGGCGTGGGCGACGCTGATTTCGCTCGGCTTGGCTTACCTCACTGTTGTTCCCGCGTTCCAGCCAATCGCGATGGCCATCTCCAAGGGCCGGTTTCTCGGAATGGTAGGACTCACCTTTTTCTTCACCATCATTTTTTCCAGCGGGCACCGGCTGAAGGTAAGCCTCCTGGTCTTTGGTGTGACCGTGTTCTTTGTGACCAGCATGATTGACGTAGTGGCGCAAATCCCGAAAGAGAAGTTTGACTTGGCGCGCACGCTGCGCATGGGCGAGTGGCGCGTCGTCTGGGAAGTGATTGTGCTGGGCAAAGCCGACGCTGCATTCGATGCCATGCGCCAGAACGCCGCCATGGGTTGGATGATGCTCACGATGGTCGAGGGCATCTCCCGGTCGGAAGGGGGGATCGGTGCGTTGTTGCTGAATCAGAACAAGCACTTCCGTCTCGAGGCCGTGTTTGCGATCCAAATCGCAATTCTGCTGATTGGATTGTTTCAGGATTACGCGCTGGGGTTGGCCAAGAAATTCCTTTTCCCCTACGCGGACTTGCAGCTTGAAAAAAGATAGTAGCTGATGGATCTGTGAGGACCAACCGTGCCCGAGCGCTTTACCTACCGCGAAACGCTTCTTAAGATTGATCACGTCAGCCTTTCTTACGAAGACAAGGTCATCCTTCGCGATGTCAACGCGGAAATTCGCGACATCATCCGTGAGGGTCGCACGCAAGGCCAGGTGGTTGGTTTTCTCGGCCCTTCCGGCATCGGCAAGACGCAACTCTTTCGCATCATCGCGGGGCTGAATCACCCCACCTCAGGACAAGTGCTGGTCAATTCCACACTGACTCCCGTCAAGGCAGGCATGGTCGGTGTAGTCGCGCAGAATTATCCCCTGTTCGAAAACCGCACCATTTTCAGCAACCTCCTGGTGGCCGCAAATCAAATGCAAAAGAGTAATGAAGCCGCACATGAAAAAGTGTTGCAGTACCTCAAGCGGCTGGACATGCTTGACCAGTCGCAGCTTTATCCGGCGCAAATTTCGGGCGGCCAACGGCAGCGCGTGGCCATCGCCCAACAGCTTCTCTGCAGCGAACATTTTCTGTTGATGGATGAACCGTTCTCCGGCCTCGACGTAGTGATGGAAGCGAAAGTCTGCGAATTGATCAACGAAATTGCCTGCCTGGACGAACTGAACACCATCATCGTCGTTACGCATGATGTGACCGCCGCGGCATCCGTCGCCGATCACTTATGGCTCATGGGAAGGGATCGCGACGCGGAGGGAAACGCCATCCCCGGGGCACGGATTCAGGAAACCTTTGACCTTATTGAGCGCGACCTGTGCTGGCATCCAGGAATCACGAACTCCAGTCCGTTTCTAGAATTTGTTCGGGAAGTGAAGGAAAGGTTTCAGACGCTTTAGCCGAAATACTTAACGTTGGCCATACACCGAAGTTTCAACGAGTGACCAAATCTTGAGAGCAAACCATAGGCTGGAGGGTATCACTCGCTCACACTCTTAGGATGCGGACTTAGAGCTCGCACTATCATCCCGAGTCCCCCGACAAACAGAATCAGCATCACGAGCGTATTGAAAAGGCTGGTCGGCCGAAAATAGATGTGCATGTTGGCAATCACACCGGCTAGGATGAAGAGCGCACCGGCAACTGTGAGAAACCACCCGATCATGTTTCGACCATTCCAAAATAATAGCCCCACGCCGATTAGCATCGGCACAAGAGTGATACCAAAAGTGCTCGTGCCGTAGAAACTCCAGTAGGAACCGACAACGCTGACCTGGTTGGCCAGGAAGTATCCTCCCAAACAAGCCATGACAAAACCGATCACAAACTGACTTAGACCACCAGGTGTCCCACCCACATCACTAAAAGAACGGTTTTCCATGGTTGGAGGATATCAGACCCTGTTCTTCGGATTCAGAAAAATTTCGCGCGGGACACCCTTAGTCGTGAGAAAAGCGTCACGATCTCGCGCTAGATAGTTGATTCCACTGGAACTGGCGGAGAGGGGGGGATTCGAACCCCCGGTACAGGTTTTAGCCCGTACAACGGTTTAGCAAACCGCCGCATTCAGCCGCTCTGCCACCTCTCCGCGGGCGGGTCGGCCCTGATGAACAAGCCGAATGGCCGCCAGTATAGCATTAAATGGCCTCGGCTGAAGCTGTCGGTCATCGCTGGGAACCTCCATTTCTTGGCTGACCATTCACCCTCTGCTTGCGTCCAACAATGAGGTGGGTCGGATGCGGATGCTCACGAGCGCTTTCTCGGCCAGGGCTCTTTCCAATACGTGATTTGGGCGATAAAATGTCTCTTGCCCGGCAGGGCTCGGTTTGAGGCGGGGATTATACGGATGGAGGTAGCAATACTCCAATAGGCCTGAGTCTCCTGCTGCGAGTTCGGAACTGCAAAGTTGGAGTGACCCTCCTGCGAAACATTTCGACCTGAGCGGGCGTATCTAAGATAGAGAGATTTCAGCAAGGATTTGTCCCCACGCGGGTCGGACGCTCATGATTCCTAGGGACCTACAGCCGGTGGCAAAGACGCCCCCAACGTGGTGGAGCGAAAGGGAAGCGAATGAAGACGTGGCATAAAGTAGCGATCGGCGCGGGTGTTGTGGCATTGCTCGGGGGTATTGTTCTTTTTAGTGTAAATCAAGCAAACAAGGGCGTAGTTACCGTGCAGACTGCCAAGGTGGCAAAGCAGGATAGTCTGGTGTCCTTGGTGACGGCTTCCGGAGAAATAAAACCCACAACCTATACCAACGTGACCGCCCAGGGATTTGGCAGAATCACCGGGATTCTGGTCAAGGAAGGCGACCACGTAAAGAAAGGTGACAAGCTGCTCCTCCAGGAAAATGTGCAGGCGAACGCCGACGTACAAGCGCAATCGGCGGCAGTCAATTCCGCGGAGTCCGGAGTGCAGGCTGCCGAAGCCAGCTACAAAGCGGCGCAAGCGGATTTAATTTCGCAGCAGGCGAACCTGGAGAAGGCCAAGCTGGACTACGACCGCGGGCAGGGACTATACAAAGATGGCCTGATTCCAAAGCAGGATTTCGATCAGCGCAAGACTTCATATGATTCAGCGGTCGCTTCTGTGGAATCGGCAAAGGCGCGTGTGCAATCTTCGAAAGCGCAATTGAATCAGACGCGGTCGCAGGTGAATCAGGGCCGCGCCGTGCTGGTACACACACAAGACGTTCTGCACAAAACGACCTACACATCCCCGATCAACGGAATCGTGAGCTACCTCCCGGAGCGGGTGGGGGACTACGTTGTTCCTGGCATTCAGAATTCGAATGGGAGTTTTCTGATGACGCTTTCGGACATGTCGGTCGTGACCGCGGAAGTAAAAGTAGATGAAACGGACATCGTCAACGTGAAGATGGGGCAAGAAGCGGACGTAACCATTGATGCCGTTCCCGGAAAAGTGTTCAAGGGCAAGGTCACAGAGATCGGATCGCAGGCGGTATTGCGCAGTTCCGGGTTGACGACCACCCAGTCGACCACCAGCACGCAGGAAGCGAAAGACTTCAAGGTGGTTGTAACGCTGACGAATCCGCCAGACAATCTGCGGCCTGGGCTTTCCACCACGGCGAAGATCAAAACCGCGGAAAAGAAAAACGTTGTCGCCATTCCCATTCAAGCTTTGGCCATGCGAACCCGCAAGGAGCTGGAAGAAGCTGCGAAGAATGCAAAGAATAAGGGAGACTCGAGTGTAACGCTTGCGGCGCCACCGCCGCCTGCACCCGGCGATCCGAAAAAGGATGAAGTGCAGGGTGTTTTCGTTGTGAACGGCAAGAAGGCGGTGTTCCGGCCTGTTGAGACCGGCATCGCTGGAGTTACAGACATTGAAATCACAAAGGGATTGCAATCGGGGGATGAAATCGTGGTCGGCAGCTACAAAGCGCTGCGCACGTTGAAGCCGGAATCCTCGGTGAAGGTGGACAACAGCGCGCCAAAGAAGCAGGACGATCAACAGAGCTAACGCGCATCCAAGGACGAAGGACGAGGGAGATTCGAATGCCTGTCGAGACACAGACCGCAGATTCTTACCGGGAAGACCTGGTTAGCACCGGCAAAACCATCAAAACCGAAGGGCTGACCAAGGTTTACGAGATGGGCGCCGAGCAGGTGCACGCGCTGCGAGGCGTGGACTTGGAGATTTGCAAGGGTGAGTACGTGGCCATCATGGGTCCTTCCGGTTCCGGCAAATCCACGCTTATGAATTTGATCGGTTGCCTGGATTCACCCAGCTCAGGAAAGTATTGGCTGGCAGGCCGCTTGGTGAGTGATTTGGACGATGATGAGCTGGCCTACATCCGCAACAAAGAAATCGGCTTCGTCTTTCAGACATTCAACCTGTTGCCGCGTGCGACAGCCCTTCATAACGTCGAGCTGCCGCTGATCTATAACGGTACTCCGGCCGAAGAGCGGATCGAAAAGGCGAAAAAGGCCCTCGGGCGCGTGGACCTGACAGACCGCATGCATCACAAGCCCAACGAGCTTTCCGGCGGCCAGAGGCAGCGCGTCGCGATTGCAAGGGCGCTCGTGAACAACCCGTCGATCGTCTTGGCGGACGAACCCACTGGCAACCTGGATTCGAAAACGGGCGAGGAAATCATGGCGCTCTTCGAGAATCTCTACCAGCAAGGGAACACCATTATTCTCGTGACACATGAGCACGACATTGCGCAACACGCACACCGGAGCATCCACATCCGCGACGGAAAGATCGCTTCTGACGAGGCCGTCGTAAGGAAGTAAGTGGACAATTCGGCTCTTTCCATCCCCCAAATATCCTGTAGGGTAGTTTTTGCGGCGTAATTCGTCACAAATCCTTCGAAGTGTGTTCACACGCCGAGAAAGGATCGATACCATGCAGCCCTTGCGACGTGAGAAAGAGGAGTCGCCTGCGGGCAGACTGCTGAGGCTTACTGCGGAACGGGCCATTCGTTACGTGGATGATGTTGGAGCCCGTGCAGTAGCCCCCGCGGCAGCCGATCTGGCCGGCCTTGCTGGATTTTACCAACCGTTTCCTTTCGTACCATGCGCCGCGGCGGAGGCGATCAGGCAGTTGGATGAACTAGGGTCGCCAGCTACGGTAGCAACGACCGGCGGACGCTACTTCGGCTTCGTGAACGGAGGTATGGTCCCTGCTGCGGTTGCGGCAAACTGGATGGCGGCGGCGTGGAATCAAAATGCCGCGTTGCGAGTCATGTCGCCAGTTGCGGCAGAGTTGGAAGAGGTGGCTCTACGATGGATTTGTGAGGCTCTCGAATTACCTTTGGATTGGGCGGGAGGCTTGGTCACCTGCGCGACGATGGCGAATTTCACCGCGCTTGTGACGGCACGCCATGCTCTGCTCAAACGCGAAGGATGGGATGTCACGGAGGATGGAGTGTTCGGAGCGCCGCCGATTGAGGTGGTTGTCGGCGGGGAAGTTCATGCGTCGGTTTTGAAAGCGCTGAGCATGGCGGGATTCGGAAGGAACCGCGTCACCATTGTGGAAGCGGACAGTCAAGGGAGGATGCGCCCGGATCGATTGCCACGATTGGCCGAGCGAACGATCGTCTGCATCCAGGCAGGGAACGTCAACACCGGAGCTTTCGACCCGGCGGAGGAAATCTGCGGTGCCGCCAATGCGGAAGGCGCCTGGGTGCACGTAGACGGTGCGTTCGGTTTGTGGGTGCGCGTTTCCCCGAAGTATGCGCATTTGGCCCGAGGATTCGAGAAGGCTGATTCTTGGGCTACCGATGCGCATAAATGGCCAAACGCAGGTTATGACTGTGGCGTGATTCTTGTGAAAGACGGTGCCGCGCTCCGGGCGTCTATGGGCATTACGGCGGCCTATCTCGAGCCGGGCGCGCGCCGGGAACCGATGTGTCACACGCCGGAAGCCTCCAGGAGAGCCCGAGGTGTGGAATTGTGGGCGACGCTCAAATCATTAGGCCGATCGGGGCTCTGCGAGTTGATCGACCAGACATGTGAGCACGCGCAGAAGTTCGCCGAGGGGCTCCGCGACGCTGGCTTTACGATTTTGAACGAAGTGGTCATCAACCAGGTGTTGGTGTCGTTCGGCAGTCCCGAAGTGACCAGACACGTGATCCGGCGGATTCAGGAAGAAAGAACGTGCTGGTGCGGCGGGACAGTCTGGCAGGGCGAGGCGGCCATGCGCATCAGCGTGTCCTCCTGGGCCACGACTGCTGACGATGTGGCACGGAGTCTGGAAGCAATCCTTCGCGCGGCGCGCGAATGCGGGGCTGTTCCGATGAACGATGAATAGGAACAACTAGCGGCTCTCGGTCGCGCCGGAAGTCTCCATGTCAGCCAGCGTCTGCTCCACACTCAAGTAAGTGCGGGAGAGGCGGTCATGCCAGGTAAGCTCGTCTTCGTCCCACATGGCCCACATAAAGCCGAGGAAAATTGTTCCCGCGGAGAGCAGGTAGCCCGCACTGCGCAGTAGCATCTGCTTTGGTGTGGGAGGTTCGCCGGAAAAGCTGACAACTTGCAGGCCACGCAACATCATGCCGGGAGTCGTACCGCCGAAAATGGTGAAAAGCGCGAAATACTGCAGGTAGACAATGGCAAAAGTCGTGGCGCAGACGGCAACGCTCAATTTGCTTAGGGTGAAATGTCCTCCCAGTGAACCGAACAGACCCAGGAAGCCCCCGTACGCAAAAAGCAAACAAAAGAGATCGATAATTGCGGCCAGCCGGCGGTCATCGATCGAGGCGATGGGATAAAGCCCGGGCTGCGATTTGGTTTCGGCTTGGACGGGCTGTGTTTGTGTCTGCCCTTCCCCTTCTGGCTGCAAGGAGACATCGATTTCCATGGGCGATTCTTCGATGAACAGTTTTTCTGAAGGTCGGCCGATGGCGATCGTAAACGAAAAATCATTCTCCGTGGACGCGGGAGGCTCTTCAGTCGCGAGGGAAGTTCCAGTTTGTCTCTTGTCCGCGAATTCGTCGAAAGAAAAGCGGGACTGACCGGCGTCGCTCGAAAGCTGCCGTCGGCGCGTGCGATATGCCTTAAAGCGTTGAGACACCTCCCCGCGCCAGGCAGCATCCTGAGTTGTCCGATGAAGAGTGGGAGAGCCGATCACGGGCTTCGCAATTCCCGATGCGATCCCATCTGTGTTTCCTGCCGAGACGTTCTGTACGGGGATAGCGAGAGACTCTTCCATCGCAGAAAAGCCGACGGAAAAGGATGAATCACAGAAATGGCAGGCACCTGCGCTAGATGGTAATACTGCGCCACACCGCGAACATGTTTTTGTCACCGGTAAGTTTTGCGCTGCGGACGCTTCCACTCCGGTGAGGAGGGAACTCTCAAAGAATACCAAACGCCAGGAATGTCAAGCGGAAAAACGAAAGAGGCTGTCGCGAAAGAGGCATGGCGGTCAGACCGGCGAACCGCCCGCTGAGAGTGCTACGCGTCCATCTGCTGGGCGAGCATGTCGCGGCTGAAGGAGATGCGCCGCTCGAGTGCGACCGCGGCGAAGTAAGTACACTGCCCACGCTCAAATTCAGTCCAGGCGTGCATCGAAGGAACAAGGCGCGCGATGGTCGAGCGGAGAAAATTTAGCAGGCGGAAATACACGCCAATCGCCTGAATTCCCTTGCGGTCTTCGGGGCGCTCTGGGCACAACTGAAGGAGCTGCATTACCCGCTTGAAATCTTCGCCAGAAGCGGCCCTCTGTATGCCGGTGACATCCTGGACCTCGGGCGACAGAGCCTGCTTGCAAGATACGGCGATCAGCGACCTGCAATAAAAGACGAAAAATTGCAGGAATATGACCACCGAGACGACAAAAATGAATGCGGCCATCATCGCGGCACCGTGGCAAGGCGAGAAGGTGCCAGCCGCGCTTCCTCGCTTACGCGCAGGAAAGTATATGTCCACGCTGCAGGCAAGACGCACCCTAGTAGGGGCGTCACATAGTGAAAAATGCTTTGCGCGTTGGGGTAGAGATTTCGCAGAGCATAATCTGCCGCAAAAGCACTGAAATAGACGCCGAGCGCCAAGACCAACTGAATCAGACGAGCTCGAGTTTCACGTAGCTTGAGAATGGCACCCCAGAGGGCATAAGTCAGTATAAGGCCAACAAAGTAGAGGTTCTGTGAGAGTTCGAACGCGAAATGGGACAGAATCCTATGGGAAGATTGCTGCACCACAGCATAAGAAAACCAGGCTGTGCCCCCGAGCAGGAAGATTGCTCCCAGGCGGAGATAACGCTCGACCTTCATCTCGTCGAAGACGAGGCTATAGAGGTTCAAAAGCGCAAAATAGAGGCCAATGGTAAGCAGTGCGTCGGAGTAGAAATAGAAGTAGGCGTACTCAAGGGAAGCCATTCCCAAACGGCTTAGGATCTGGAAACGGCCTACACTGACAAAGAACGATAGGCCCATGTAAACATTGAGGAAAAAATATCGTTTGAAGGAACGACTCTTGAGCGCGCACACCACCACGCCTGCCTCAAGAAGAGTGCAAATTATCCAGATAAAGTAGTCAAATGAGCCAGGCACGCTATCCTAATTTCCTACGCCCTGGCCACTGCCGAAAGGATACTTCGGTCGCGTGAAACTACTTCCAGGGCACTGGAGGAACTGGTGCTCCGCCGTTCTTCCAGGGTACGGGCGGGACCGGTGCTCCACCGTTCGCCATGATCACGGCGCTGTCACTATGGGTGACAACCACCGTCTTCAGGCTCATCGCCCCGACCAAAACTAGCATGGCGAGGAGAACTACCGTGAGTTTACGTGACATTGTGCCTCCGAGGCGAGAAACAACCCCGGGGCAACTCTATCTCTTTATACACCAATGTCAAGTAGCTCAGTCTCTGAGCCTGTTTTCAATCGATACACACCACCCAGCTCCATACTTTCGATAAGCTTTCGCCTACCGCAATGCGTGGTCAGTGGTCGATCTCGTGTAGGCTAGTTTTTGGGACTTTCCCGGTCAACGGTACGATAGTACTATAACACTTAGGACTTAAGTGTCTCGTTGACAGGGCAACCACCAACATCTTCTGGCCGCGGGATGCAAGCGTTCCTGAAGATTTCGAAGGGAAGCAAGGGTTCAATTCCCAATTAGCCCACGTCGGAGACTTCTCACAGGGTAGATGCTCGCACGGTCGCGCATGCAAACGCCTTGACACCTTTGCGAGCGACTCCGTAGCATTAGGAATTGCCTCATGCCGGCGTAGCTCAGTGGCAGAGCGAGGGTCTCATAATCCCTAGGCCGTGGGTTCGATTCCCCCCGCCGGCACCAATCCTCTTCAAACGTAACGCACTACTCGCAGCTGATTCCACGGACCAGACTGTTCCATTACTCCGTATTGCCGACCATCCGGTAGTTTTATAGGTTCGGTCACACTACCGCGTCAAATCAATAGTTTACGGAGGTTTACTCGTTTCGAAAGCGGGGCAGCGTAGACAACTCATTATGATTACTCGGAGGGCCAGCAGATCGGATCACTACTAGCGGCTATGGGATCGTTGTGAGTCAGCTTAGCAGAGGAACTCCGGATCGAGTTTGAACTTGCTGCGCACCGCGAAGCCGGCTCCGACCAAGGTGAATTCCGCCCAGTCGCCCCCAGGTCCGAGCAGTGGAGCGCCATCAAGCGTCCGCGGAAAGAAGTAGTGGACTGAGGAACTCGTACCGGCCCCGGTGAATTCGACTTCAAGCGGGGCGACGATGCCGCGGCGGGTCTTGAGCGTCGCAACCAAGACTGGTTTACTGGCCGGCGTAACTGCGAACGGCTCGAAATCTTTGCGGCCGGGATGTTCGAGTTTCACCGTGATTACGTAGCGGTCTGCCGGAAGCCGCGGCGTAGGCCCCTGAAAAGTTACGGCCCCTACTTCGCCGAGTTCCTTAAGCCGCGCAAATGCCTGGGCGACGGGAGCGGCGGATTCCCATCGCACGAGGATGCCAGCCCAAGGCCTGAGTATCGGCGCTGCATCCATCTGCCGTGAAGAATCAACCGGCGCTTCGATTCGCCTTTTCTGAAGGCAATTGCCGTTTTGGTCGATGGCATCCGGGTCGCAGTGCCTAGTGCCTGTGGGAATGCTGAAGGCCGCTTGAGTCTCTTTCAGGGGGAACACCATAACTTCCAGCCTCGCCCAAGGTGAGCGTCGCACGAGCTTCAAGGCTTCCGCAAGCGACCACTGTGCGGCAGGCTTATGCTTCCAGAAATCGTCTGCCCGGGCGATTTGAGACAGGCCGAGAAGCAGGATCATAAGCGGCAGAATCGTTTGGAATGCCGCCGACAGCCGCGCGGCACGGTGCCGATGCGCCCAGATGGCCTGGATTGATTTGTGGACCGCCACTTCGCTTCCCACTCTCTCGCTAGCTCATCCCGAGAACTGAACACCGTTACTTTAACTTGCGAGTTCGGTTTTTACAATGGAACGAATTCAGGCACTTCTAGAATAGATCGACTTTGGGGTCGATGGCGGACCCGACGTCTGACCTGGCTGGAAGCGTCGTAAAGGCAGTGAACGCTTGCAAGGGAATGCACTAGCGTTCTGGCGATAACTCGCGCTGTGGTAGGCTCAACGTTGTGAAGATCTTTCCACTCATCCTCTGCTGGTTCTTAGCCGTCGCTGCTGTCATCGGGGGAGATAGCGCGCCAGAGATGGCGCCTCGTCGGGACGTTTTTCTTATTACGATCGACACGCTGCGCAGCGACCACGTTCACGGCTATGGATACGAACGGATCGAAACGCCTGCGATGGATCAGCTGGCCAAGCAAGGGATTCGCTTCACGCAAGCATTCACGCCCAGCCCTATTACGAATACGTCGCACGTGAGCATTTTGACTGGTCTGTTGCCCGACTCTCACGGCGTGAGTGATTTTGGAATTCCCTTGGCCGTCAAGCATCACACTCTGGCGGAGCTACTCGAGAAGCAAGGCTACCGAACGGCAGCATTTATCGGTGCGGTAATTCTGGACAGTAAGACCTTGGCACCCGGTCTCGATCGCGGGTTCGAGTTTTATGACAATTTTCCTGAAAAGACTGAGTCTAAATCGCGATGGGGAAGAATTGAGCGCAGGGGTATGGATGTAGTGCAGCGGGCAGAGATTTGGCTAAATGGGCAAGGCGTGGTGGCTCCCCATTTCGTTTGGGTACACCTTTATGATCCGCACGATCCGTACGAGCCGCCTCTGCCGTATTCCGAGATGTATAAAGATCGGCTCTACGATGGCGAGATCGCGTACGCGGATTCGGCATTGGGTCACTTCCTCGCTTACCTGAAGAAAAAAAACTGGTATGACGGAGCACTCATTATTCTGGTCGGGGACCACGGGGAAGGATTGGGCGAGCATGGTGAAGATACGCACGGCATTTTTCTCTACGACTCGACGACACACGTTCCCTTGATTGCGAAGCTACCGAAGGAACAGGAAGCGGGCAGACTGGTTAACGAACAGGTGCGCACGACGGATATCATGCCTACGATTTTGGAGTTGCTCGGCATCCCTGCCCCAGCAAGCCTTGATGGCACTTCGCTGAAGCCGTCCATCCTCGGTACCGAGGCTGCTCAGCGGACCGTTTTTGGCGCGACCGATTATCCGCTGCGGTTTGGATGGGCTCCGCTGCGGTCCGTTCGAAAGGAGGGATTCAAGTTCATCGAGGCCCCGCAGCCGGAATTCTATGATCTGCGTTCTGACCCGGGAGAACTCCGCAACTATTACCTGCCGTGGGATGCGGAGGTGCAGAAACTGCGGAAGATGCTTGCGGAATCGCGCGCCACATCAGTGCCTGGCGGAAAGCTTTGGGCCGCGGCTGTCTCGCCCGGCACTATCGATGAGCTGCGGGCACTCGGATATCTGGGCCCAGCGGACGCTCGATCTTCCACGGATGTTCCCGAGCCCTCGCTGCTACCCGATCCCAAGGACAAGATTGAAGAACAAAACCTGTTACACATCGCGATGATGGCCGCGGAAGATGGCCAGTCGACCAAAGCAAGAGGTGCGCTAGAGAAGCTGTTGCAATTGAACAACAGATCCACAATTGCTCTATCACAGCTTGGCCGCTTGGAAATGGAATCTGGGAATTACACGAAAGCTGCCGACTATTTGCGACGGACACGCGAGATACGCCCGGATGACGCAGTCGTTGCATTCGATTATGCGCGAGCGCTGGAACTGAGCGGCGATCTGCCTAGCGCGCGAAACGCTTTGCAGGCGAGTTTGAAACGGAACCCGGATCAACTCGCCGCGCGGCTTCTGATGGGGCAGTTATATCTCAAATCGAATGATGCCAAAGCGGCGGAGGACCAATTCGAAGCGGCACTTCTGTTGCAGCCCGGAAGCGCAGAAGCGCAGATAGGTCTTGCACGGGCGCTGCTCCGTGAGAAGAAGTTTGCCGATGCAGCGGAGCTGCTTGAAGAGAGCCGCAAATCTGGGAGCAACAACGCCGACATATTCGAGTTATTAGCAAGGGCTTACAAAGGCCTTGGGAAGCCAGTGCAGGCTCAGCGAGCCGAAGACGAGGCTAAGAGGATACGAGGAGCAAAAGCACCCCACTGAGCGCGCGGCGGATTGGATCCAGATCCGTCTCGTTGTCTATCAGGAAAGTCCGGAGCCAATTATTTCTGCGCCGCTGCCTTATTCTCGGAGCTGTCGAAAATCTCGGTGAGAACGCGCCCGTGCATCTGCCTCGGCTGCTCCAGGCCGTAGATGTGCAAGATGGTCGGCGCGATGTCGTACACACTGGCCCCCAACCCCATCAGTCGGAAGTCATTCTTGATGCCCGGCCCCATCGCAAAAAACGACCCGGGAACGTCATCGCCATCTGCAAAATCGTGCTTGGCGATAACAGGCGTACTTTTCTCGTGGTCCATGTGCGCGTGAGGGTCTTTCTCCTCGAACTCGCGCAGCGGCTTGATGCCGTGGTCGGAAATGACAAACAAGTACGTATTGGCGTCCACATGCTTCAGCACCGAGCCGAGGACTTTGTCGAAAGCGATGTACTGGTTGGGAAAGGCATCTTGCCGGATGCTGTTGATGCTCGGATTGTAGCCGACATTGTAAGGCGAGATGGGGTACAGCCAGTGGCCCGTGCGGTCCTCGCACGACTGCACCAAGAAAGTGAAATCCGTGGGGTGTTCGGTCAGCAGATAGTCGAAGAGCTTGGTCTGCTGGTCGCGAATGACCTGCACCCGTGCTAGCCATTTGTCAATCATTTCGGCCTCGTGGCCCTTCAAATCGGCCGCCGCCGGCATGCGCTCGCAGTCGATGTAAAAGTCGCCCACATTTTTCAGTAGCTCCGCTTGCATGCTTTTGGGATAGACAGCTTCCCCACCCATCACTTCGCTCAGCTTCGGCGCGCAGAGCACGCCGTCCTCGCAGTTCTTGCCGCGCGTCAGCATGCCGCTAATCATGTATCCGTTCACGGGCATGACGGGGAAGGTCGCCGGGACGTTGGCCATACCGACGGTGACTCCGCTCTTCGAGAGCATCGACCAGATAGGCTCTTTCTTTAGCATGTTGGTGTTGGCAGTGATCCCGCCGACAATGAAGCCGGTGACGCCATGCTCTTCTGGATCGGTGCTCGTGAAAACTGTGCTGTAAACACGCGGGCAATTGGGGGCGGAGACGGTGCGCAGTTTTCCATAAGCACCTTTGTCAATCACGCTGGCCAAGTTGGGCATCTGGCCCTTGAGGAGGAGAGGACGGATAATGTCGAGCTCCATTCCATTCACGCCGAGAACGATGACATGCGGCTTGGCCCTGGGAGTGCTCGCGTCTTGTCCGATAGCAGGAATGGCCAGCAGAAAAACTGAAGAAAGAAGTACGGAAAAACTTCGGGAAACCATTCGAGAAACCATAGGACACCTCTTGATTTGAAATCGAATTATATAGCCGGGGATTTTGGCTGTCCAGCAAGGCATCGCGGCCCTGCATTTACGGCCGATTCGGTCCCTTTAGGCGCTCGGCTTCTGCCCGCTCCCGCGTGGCATCCGCGGCGCGGGCCAGCTTCTCGTATTCGTCTGCCAGGAAGGAATGCGCCTCGCCGGAATCTGTTTGTACCGCCACGGCCTTTTCCAGGTAGGGCAGGGCTTCGGCGAAAGTGCCGTTCAGAAACAGCATGCGCCCCAGAAGCAGGTTTGCGCGGTAATGGTCCGGTTCTCCCTGAAGGACTACGAGCAGGTTCTTGGCTGCTTCCTGAGGCCGTCCAGTACGGGCATAAATGGAGGCCAAAGAATAGCGGGCGTCGATCCAATCGGGCCGGTTTTCCACCAAGATTTCGAAATGCGCCGCAGCGGTATTCAGATCGCCGGTTTCGTAAAGGCAGATGGCCAGCTCGTACTGCGCCATCATCGCATCCGGCCGCAACTCGACGGCTTTGCGAAGGGGAGGAATGGCTTTGGCAAAGTTGCCCTTCCGCGAGTAGGCGATGCCCAGGTAATACTGCGCCGCCTGGATTTGTGGATCTTTGGCCACCACGTGCAGCAGAAGCGGGATGACGGTGGCTTCCTTTCCCTCTTCGATGGCCAGGCTGGCATCGTGCATGTCGTTGGCAATATCGATGCGTTCCTTGGGGTCAATTCTTGTGGCCGGACCGGTCCTTGCAGAGGCCACGTAGCCCAGCGCGGAGAGCTTTTCCCTGCTCTTTTCGTCGAGTCCGTCCTGCAAGGGCTGAGGTGCCCCTGCGCTGATGTGCTTCACGAAATTGTCCAGCTGG
Source organism: Acidobacteriota bacterium (assembly GCA_003224145.1). Lineage (GTDB taxonomy): Bacteria > Acidobacteriota > Terriglobia > Acidiferrales > UBA7541 > Acidiferrum. Next base: position 697 of record QHYN01000231.1, on the reverse strand, counting down.
ACTGCGAGGCGCGCCGCGGTGACGCGGTTACCCAGATAGAGATTTGTTTTCGCGCCAGGGTCCGATGCCAGATCGTAGAGTTCAGGCGATGGCGCGTGCACGTAAAGCTGATGGCCGACGCGCAGGGAAACAAGAGCGCTCCACCCGAACGAGCGCTCGGAGTGGTCGCCAGTGGCAAGCGAAGGACGGTTTTCAGGGTGCGGGTTCCCAATTAGAGGGAGTAGCGAACGGCCCTGCATGGCCGGTGGCGGCATCTGCCCCAGCGCTTCGAGAAGGGTTGGCGCCAGATCCACCAGGCTCGCCGCGGCATTGACACGCTGGCCGACAAAACGATTGCCGGGAAGTTTGAGGAGCAGGGGTACGTGGATGGTAGCGTCGTAAAGGAAAATACTGTGAGTCAGTTCGCCGTGGTCGCCCAGGGATTCGCCGTGATCGGCGGCGACAGCGATCAGCGCATTGTCATACAGCCCTTGACTCCGCAAATAGTCAAGCAGCTTACCTACAATATCATCCGCGTAAGCGATACACCCGTTGTAAGGGGCGTTCGGAAACCGGCTGCGGAACGGTTCGGGTGGACTGTAGGGGTCGTGCGCGTCCCACAGGTGAAACCACAGGAAAAACGGACTACCGTGCTGCTGGTCGAGCCATTCGAGCACGTATCCCAGGGTCACCTCGCCGCGGCGCTGCATGGAAGCCT
>QHYN01000343.1 GCA_003224145.1 Acidobacteriota bacterium | reverse complement strand
CGGCTGATGCCGAAGTGCCGACAGGTGCGTGCCGCGTTCCGTCCATTGAAGAGGTAGAAAAGCATCCACTGAAGCCGTGTTTGTGCCGCCCGGCTTAAACTCTTTCCGAGGCGCGCCAGCTGGCGCGCCTCGGAAAGCTCATCCCATCTGATTTGGCTCATCCTGACACTCTATCGAGTGTCACCAATCATTCTGAACGAGCACAGAAACGATGAAAGTTAGTAGTAGGCAAGTTTGCGATTTTGCGACTTATCAGCCACTTGGACGCAAACCGCCCGCTACGTCAATTGAAGTAACCACCTGTTTGCGATGGCCACCCGAAACCTCATCAAAACTTGCGCAGGAACAACACCGTCGGTGTCTAATATCGCATGCGGAGCATTCGCTTTCGGGTTGTGCTACCCCTCACTTTGGGGTTCCTCGCCCTCGCCCTTTTCGCTTGGGATTACGAAAACGAACGCGTGGTTGCTTCCATGGGAATGGGGTGGGATACAGGTCCGCCGATCTGGCCGTATCGAGCTGTGCCTTTATTTTCGTATGCAGTCAACACTCCTGCTTACGAAATCTCGCGGCCCATACTGAAACTACTCGACCTTCGCACGTCATCGCTTCAATATGCAGTCTGGTTTTCAGCCATCATGGCTCTGTGGTGGTGGATCGGCACCTCGATCGACTTCGGACTTCTTGACCGTCGTAGCTACTCGCACCCGAAACTGGTTGCGGGGATCCTGTTTGCCGGGGCGGTTTTCCTTCTGAGCCTGGCGGCACATGTCGGTTTGGATGAATATCGTCTCTTCCAACAATATTGGCCAGGCCACCCACCCATTTATGCCATTCTCCTTCTGCGGGCCGCTGGCCCAATACTCTGGTGTTTTTTTCTTGCTGGTGCATTTGTTCGTTCGGCGTTCCACCTTATCCGTCGCGAGCCGCCTCCCTTGGTCTCCAATCCATTCGGTTATCGAGCGTTCTTGTTTTGCGCCGCTCTCCTCTGTCTCAACGCCACAGGAATTTTTCATCTCGACCGCGTTCTGAGCCCACCGGTTGACCGCAATTCTTGCGAGGTTGACCGTCTTTACCGACTCGGCTGCATTCATGGGACTGTTTCTGATGAGAGCGGCAAACCAGTCGGTCACATCGAAGTGAATCTAATTCCCACATTTAAGACGGGGAATGCTTGATGGTATGGAACCAAGACCGAATGGACGGACGAACAAGGACGATACAATTTCAACGGGGCTGAGATTAGCGAATACATTCTGGCAGTCTACTCATTTGAAAACTCAGGCGGACCCGACGAAGAAAGGCCCTTTGCGACTCTGTATTATCCCAGGGCGGAAGATGAATCAGGAGCAGAGGCTGTAATAGTCAGTCCATCTTCTGCCACCAACCTCCCCCCACTAAGGGTGCGCAGGTTGGAGGTAGCAACGATAAGAGTGAATGTTGTTTGGGAGAATGGTGCACGACCGGAGCAGAGTAACATCGTCCTGCAGAATACTCGCTACTTTGGAGTGCTCGCGAATTCCCAACAAGTGGACAATGGAATTGGAAAGATCGCATTACCCAAGGGCTTCGAGTATGAAGCCAACGCTTCGGTCGAGTGCGATGGCGGTAAGGTCATCGAAAATCGCGAGTCGAAACCATACCAGCTAATTAAGGCTGTTGATGGGTCCACTCCTGCTGGAGTGACTTTTGTCTTGCCCGGCCCACCTTGCATTCTCTGGAAAAACCGCTGATTTTGGCGAAGAATCCCCATTTCAGCACTAAGTTGCGGCCAGTTGGGGGATTAACACGGTAATCGGACTTGTGATCTCAGATGTACGCTAACTTGAAGGTTCGTGTTTGCCAAATCTGATGCTTGCTTGCCTTTGGAGCTGCTCTTCAGGCCACTTTCTTCGCGTGGCGGTATTCGTCGTACGCTGCCAGGAATCGGTTCACGTCCTTGTGCAGCAGATAGTACGGCGTCGAAAGACGGATCTTCGATGGTCCGCCGCCGCGGATGCGGATCCTCTTCTCCTTCCACATCCAGTTTTCGATTTCGGTGATTTGAATTGGCGCCACATTCACCGACGCAATCCCGCAGCGCAACGCCGCATCCGGCGAAGTCCAGGACTCCGCGCCGCGCTGCACCATCTCTTTCAAGATGTGGTCCGCCATCTGCCGGTGCCGCCGTTCGATGCGGTCCATCCCGATCTGATTCGCCAGTTGCACCGACGCGCGCAAGCCCCACAGCGCGGGCATATTCGAACTGCCGATGCGCTGAAAACGCTCCGCGCGCAGCTTTGGCTCGTCCCAGCCGGCCGTCGTGATGGTGTTCCACAAGCGGTCGATCACCTCATCCCGCACGTACAAAAACCCCGTCCCCTTAGGTGCCATCAGCCACTTGTGCGGGCTCGACGAATACATGTCGCAGCCAACTTCGTGCAGATTCAGCTTCATCATGCCGATGACGTGCGCGCCATCTACCGCGGAAAGGATCCCCTTCGTACGCGCCAGCGCGCAAAGTTCCTTCGCCGGCAGCACCACGCCCGTCGCCGTCGTAATGTGGCTGAAGAAAATCACGCGCGTCCGCGGCGTAATTGCATCGTTGAACAAATTCAGCACCGCCGCGGCATTCGGCACCGG
>QHYN01000256.1 GCA_003224145.1 Acidobacteriota bacterium | reverse complement strand
TGTTGATTGCAGGAATTACCGACTCAAATTCTGCAATTCCTTGCCAGATCCTGAATCCAGCAGGTCAGTGTTGTGCGCGCAAGGAGTATAATCGCGCCTGCCATGGCTATCCTCACTGGCACTCGCTTCGGATCCTATGAAATCCTCTCCCTGATTGGCGTTGGGGGGATGGGAGAGGTGTACCGGGCGCGTGATTTGCACCTGAACCGCGACGTTGCGGTGAAGGTGCTCCTGAATCTTTCGACTGACCCGCAACGCTTGCACCGCTTCGAACAGGAAGCACGGGCCGCCGGGGCCCTCAATCATCCAAACATTCTCGCTGTGTTTCACATGGGAACGTATGAAGGAGCACCTTACCTGGTCTCCGAGTTGCTGGAGGGCGAGACCCTTCGCCAGGCTGTGAAACGGGGCCCTCTGCCCATCCGGAAAGTGATTGACTACGGGGTGCAAATCGCCCGTGGGTTGGAAGCGGCACACGAAAAGGGAATCGTGCACCGTGATCTTAAACCTGAAAACCTTTTCCTGACGCGAGATGGACGAATCAAAATTCTGGACTTCGGATTGGCAAAGCTAACGCAGCCCCTCCAGTCGTCCGAGTTTGGCACCACGACGGTCGCAACAGGGACAGACCCCGGCGTGGTGATGGGCACGGTCGGCTATATGTCTCCCGAGCAAGTACGCGGAGACAGCAGCGATCATCGGACCGACATTTTTGCATTTGGCGCGGTGCTGTACGAAATGTTGACGGGTAAGCGCACCTTCCAGAAGCCCACGGCCACTGAAACCATGACCGCGATCCTCAAAGAAGATCCTCCAAACATACTGGATCTGGTGCCCAACCTTCCCCTCGGCCTACAACGCATCCTGCAGCGCTGCCTTGAGAAAGAACCGGAACAAAGGTTTCATTCGGCTGGTGACCTCGCATTCGTCCTGGATTCCGCCGCAGATAGCTCCGTGAGCGGGCAACGCTCGGTATTGGTATCCGCGCCGCCGGTCAAGAGAAAGACGTGGCTCATGCCGGTTAGTCTCTTGATTCTTGCGGCTTCGCTGGCTATTTTCTGGCTATGGCCGAAAATCCATCCGCAAATGGTTGCCGTGACTCAAACGCCCGAAGCTAGCTCGCGAGGTGGTGTCGCTCAACCCACGGACGCGAAGGGGAACGGCAGCCGATTTGCTAGTCCTCACGAAGTCACAATTCAAGATGGGGCAACTTACACTTGGTTTGATCCGAATACCAGGCAAGCTCTGGTCTGGTACTTGTCTTCCGCGGACGGCAATTTTAGGTTTTTCGATGGTCCGGGCATAGATCCACGAACTGGACAGAACTTGAGGCCTGTTACGCCGGAGTTCGTTGGGAATTTGAGACAGCAGCAATCGCCTCAAGCAGCCTCACAAAACCAAAAGGCACAAACCACAGCCTCTTCAAAAGACAAAGAGACACCGGTCAACGATTCTGCTGCGGACCGTCTCCTCGAACACGCTCAGCTAGAAGCCATGGCACAGGAGGCCCAATTGGCCGTGAATGCCGAAGACTATCGAAAAGCGGTCGACGTTTGTATCAAGGTCCTCAGCGCTTCCGCAGACAGCCAACCTTGCACTGCGATCCGTCAACACGCTTCAATTAAACTGGCGGAGCAGTTTGTCAACGAGAGCACTGCATATTGGGAGAAAGGCGAGTTTGATAAAGCGCTACGCAGCGCCGAAAAGGCTCTGGACTTGGACCCGGCCAATAAAAACGCCGCAAAACTGAAAAGACTTGCTCTTCAGATGAAACCCCAAGCTTCGCAATGACGGTGCCGTACGTCCATAATGAAAGAAAACCGGGTTGCTAGTAGCGTCCGGAGATAAGAAAGGCTTTCGGCGGGTACTTCGTTCGTGGACCAGCAAGACTTCAGAGAATCCGTAGCACCCCGCCCTCGCAAGTCAGAGCGCCTCTTGCTCCTCTTGCTCCTGTTTCTCCTCCTCTCCGTTCCTTTCCTGAATCCGTGGGTGCGCGGCGACGGTGTCGGCTACTACGCTTTTGCACGCGCTCCGCTCATCCAGCACAATCTTGATTTCACCGAAGATTACCGGCACGCTAACGAGAGTTTTCGCGGCCCGCGCCTCGATGAATACGGCCGGCCCAAATCCTTTTTCCGCACTCCCACTGGCCATCTCGAAAATCATTTCAGCGTTGGTCCCGCCATCCTCTGGACTCCGTTTCTTCTCTTGACCCATGCCGGTGTCCTGCTGGCCCGGACCTTAGGTTCTTCTGTCCTCGCGGACGGTTTTTCTGTTCCCTATCGCATCGCTATGGCCTTTGCCACCGCGATGTATGGTTTTCTCAGCTTACTGTTGGCCTTTCGTCTCGCCCGTCAGTACGTTGAGCAACGCTGGGCGCTTCTTGCCACCTTTTCCATCTGGTGGGCCAGCTCGCTTCCCGTTTACATGTATTTCAATCCCTCCTGGTCGCACGCGCATTCCGCGTTTGCCGTCGCGCTTTTCGTCTGGTATTGGCACGAAACGCGGGCCAGCCGGTCACTGGCCCAGTGGTTCCTTCTCGCGTTGATCGCCGGCCTGATGATCGATGTGTACTACGCCAACGCCACGGTTCTTGTCATTCTTGCTGTCGAGGCCATCCCTCAGTATCTCTCCGTCCTTCGCCGCGATTCCCGCGCTTCCGTCGAAAATCCGACCTTCTCAAAGCTTCTCTTTTCTCATTTATTCTTCGCATTAATGCTTCTCGTCTCTACTCTGCCAATCTTCCTTACTCGTTACATCATTTACGGAAACGCCTTCGAATCCGGCTACATCCCCCTCCGCAACTGGCTCTGGTCCTCGCCGGCATTCCTTAGCGTGCTTTTCTCTTCGGATCACGGCCTGCTCACTTGGACTCCCGTTCTCCTTTTCTCCATCCTCGGTCTGTTTCTCTTTTGGCGTCGCGCGCCTCGCATTGGCTCCCCTCTCCTTGCGGCCTTCCTGGCCTTTTATATTTTCATTGCTTGCTATCCCAATTGGGATGGCATCTCTTCCTATGGAAACCGCTTTTTCGTCTCGCTCTCCCCGCTTTTCGTTCTCGGCCTTGCGGTTTCTCTCGAGCGCTTCGCCACGTTCTTTCGCTCCCGCCGAGCCGCGCTCGCTGCCGCCGTCGTGCCCCTGGCACTTCTCGTCCTCTGGAACGGCGGCCTGATCTTCCAATGGGGCACGCACTTGATTCCCCCGCGCGGGCCCGTCTCCTTTTCCGAAGTCCTCCACAATCAGTTTTTCGTCGTTCCCCGGCAGTTCTCCGCCGAACTCCACAGTTACCTCTTCAAACGAAAAGCCCTCATGCAGCAGATTGAACAGCGCGACATTCAGCAACTCGAAGAAAGCCCTCCTCCTTGATACTGCTGGTAGCAGTGGTCTTCCGGCAATCTTCACCACTTGTGACTCTCGACTTCCGACTCTTCTCCCCTTTTCTTTGCTATCCTATGCACGGGTCAACTGCATCCCGCGTCCGCCCGCACTCAATCTTCGTTTGGGGGATTTCGCTCGCAACGCATGGCTTCGCTCACCGCATCAACGCCATCCGCTCCTCTCCCGCTCCATTCCGGCGCCTCCGCCACCATCCGCATTGAGCCTCCCCGCAGCCTCTTCGAGGTTCGCCTCCGCGAAGTCTGGGCCTACCGCGAGCTCCTCTATTTCTTCGTCTGGCGCGACGTCAAGGTACGCTACAAACAAACCGCCATCGGCGTCCTCTGGGTCATTCTCCAACCCGTCCTCAACATGCTCGTCTTCACTCTTTTCTTCGGCCGCCTCGCCAAGCTCCCCTCCGACGGCCTGCCCTACCCCGTCTTCTACTTCGCCGCGCTTATCCCCTGGACCTACTTTTCCTACTCTCTCCAGTCCACCACCAACGTCGTCGTCGAAAACCAGCGCCTCATCACCAAAGTGTATTTCCCGCGTCTCATCCTCCCCGTCTCCGCCGCTCTTTCCGGCCTCGTGGACTTCGCCATCGGCTTCGTCGTCCTTTCCATTTTCTGTTTCGCTTATGGCATTCTCCCCACGCTTGCCGCGTTTTGGCTCCCCGTTCTTCTGCTCCTTGCCCTCTTCACCGCTCTTGGCGTCGGCCTCTGGCTTTCCGCGCTCAACGCTCTTTATCGCGACGTCCGCTACGTCATCCCCTTCCTCGTCCAGTTCTGGATGTTTGCCTCCCCCGTCGCCTACCCCTCTTCTCTCGTCCCCGCGCGCTGGCGCTGGCTCTACGGCCTCAACCCCATGGCCGGCGTCATTGACGGTTTCCGCTGGGCCATCACCGGCCGCGGCCACGCTCCCGGCCTGCTTCTTCTCGCTTCCGCCTCCGCCGTCGCCCTGGTCCTCCTTGGCGGCCTTTTCTATTTCAATCGCATGGAGTCCTCCGTTGCCGACCGTGTTTAATTCGCGTTCAAAACAATGACGATCACCGTCATCCACGCAGAGGCAGTTGTAGCGCCGGGCTTTCCCCCGGTTTATGGGGGTCCCGGCGGTTTTTGTCGGGAAGCCCGGCATCTTCTCTTCTCTGCGGGCGCGGGTGCCCCACCCTTGGTTTTTAAGGGTGGGTGTTTTTCTTCCCGCCTTCTCTGCGCTCTCTGTGTCCTCCGTGCCCTCGATGTTAAATCCTTATTTTTCTTGGAAGCAGGTCGCTCGTGACCCCGCCAGTCATCCACGCCGACTCGCTTTCCAAGCGCTACCGTCGCGGCGCTCTCCAGCAAACCACGCTCCTGCGCGATCATTTGAGCAGGGCGCTGAAATCACCGCTGTCGGTTTTCCGCCGCCCCAAACACGAAACCTTCTGGGCCCTCAAGGACGTCTCCCTCGACGTTCGCGAAGGCGAAGTCCTCGGCCTCATCGGCCGCAACGGCGCTGGCAAGACCACGCTCCTCAAAATCCTCTCCCGCATCACGCGCCCCACCCAAGGCTGGGCCGAGATTCACGGCCGCGTCGGCTCGCTCCTCGAAGTCGGCACCGGCTTCCATCCCGAGCTTACCGGCCGCGAGAACACGTTTCTCTCCGGCGCCATCCTGGGGATGTCCCGCAGCGAAATCGCCCGCAAATTCGACGAAATCGTCGCCTTCGCCGAGCTCGAAAAATTCATTGACACGCCCGTCAAGCACTACTCCTCCGGCATGTACGTCCGCCTGGCCTTCGCCGTCGCCGCCCATCTCGAGCCGGAAATCCTCCTCGTCGACGAAGTCCTCGCCGTCGGCGACATCAACTTTCAGAAAAAATGCCTTGGCAAGATGGGCGACGTCGCCCGCGCCGGCCGCACCGTGGTCCTAATCAGCCACAGCATGGCGGCCATCAACGCGCTCTGCTCGCGCTGCATCATTCTGGACAAAGGCAGCGTCGAGTTCGACGGTTCCACCGGCGAAGCCACCGCGCGCTATTACGCCGAATCGCTCGACGCCACCGATGGCGCGGATCTATCCACTCGTCCGAGAAAAGGAAATGGCAAAGCCCGTTTTACTTCTATCTCCGTCCAGCCCCTCGACTCAGCCGGGCGCCCGCTCGATATCGCCTATCCCGGCTGCGACCTAAGCATTGATGTCGAACTCAACTGCACTTCGGACTTTGCGCCCGCCAATCTCGCCATCATCTTTTACGATTCCGCCGGCTATCGCGTGATCGATACGAACACTGCGCAGAAAGGCGAGTTCGTGAGCCTGCAAGCTGGCCAAACCGCGAAGGCCAACTTCCTCCTCCACGAAGTCTTGCTCCGCCCCGGCAAGTATCTCGTGGGGTTATGGCTTGGCAGGCAGATCATGGAGGTTATCGATCACATTGAGCACGCCGCGACGCTGGACCTTATTGAGGGAGAAGAGAGTAGTCAGTACGCCATAGTTTTTCCAGGCGTCTATCTTTGCCGATTCGAACAAAATATCTCCGTCATTCAGCCGTCACTGAGCGAGGGCGCTCGTCTATGACGGGATTTCGGCATCTTTTGCATCCTTTGTACAGACGAGGGCAAGTGCGTTCCGTTCTGAAGGCATTGATCCCCGCCCGATACCGGCCACGCCTGCGCCGCTGGCTCCGACCGAATGATCCCGAAAGTAACGTCCACTGGTGCCGCGTAGTGATGAACCGCGAAATCGAGAGGTTCATTAGCTCCCTGGACTGTTCCCATATCGACGCCCTCGAAATCTCCGGCACCGCCTCACAGGGTCGATACAATTTCCGGAGCTATCACAGTGTCCAGTATCCGGATTACGATGTTTGTGAGGGGCCGTTAGGTCAGGAGCAATTCGACCTTGTTATTGCCGAGCAGGTTTTCGAGCACGTTTTACGCCCCGACCGAGCGGCCGCCAACGTATACAAGATGCTGCGGCCCGGCGGCATCTTCGCGATTAGCACGCCGTTTCTCTTGAAAGTCCACGGCGCTCCCTTGGATTTGTACCGCTGGACCGAGCATGGGATGCGACAACTCTTGGAAACTGCGGGCTTTACCGTTATAAACACCGCTTCGTGGGGCAACCGGGAATGTCTCTCCGCAGATATGACGCCCGGCCTAGACTGGACCCTGTATGATCCACTTAGGCATAGCCTCATCAACGAGCCGCAGTTTCCCATTGTCGTTTGGGCCTTTGCAGCAAAGCGGGAATCGGAATGACACCCACACCCAGCGAGTACTACACCAAGAGTTTTTATGATGAAATCCGGGCCGGCTCTCTGCACTCGGCTGAAATCATTCTTCCGCTAGTGCTAAAGCTGCTTCCCGTGCGCAGCCTTGTAGACGTTGGCTGCTGTGACGGAAGCTGGCTCTCCGTGGCTCGCAAGCTGGGTGTGAACGACGTGCTCGGCATGGACGGAGACCACATCGATCCCGCCTCCTTGCAAATTCCCCAGGACTGCTTTCAGCCCATGGATTTGACCAAGCCCTTCACCCTCAACCGCGCCTTTGACCTAGCAATTTCCTTGGAAGTCGCCGAGCACCTGCCGGCCGACTCCGCTGCGGGGTTCGTGGAATCTCTCACACGGCTGGCCCCGGTCATCCTATTCTCCGCCGCCATCCCGCTTCAGGGCGGAAATCATCACCTCAACGAACAATGGCCGGAGACCTGGGCCCAGTTGTTCAGAGAGCATGACTTTCTGCTGGTAGACTGTATCCGAAAGCAGGTGTGGCTCAACGAGGCCGTCGAGTATTGGTACGCGCAGAACGCCCTGCTTTTTGTCCAAGCGGACGTTTTGGAAGCCAGCGCGTTGCTCAAGGCGGAGTTCGAACAATCGAATCCCGCTCAATTGCGCTTGGTTCACCCCCGGAAGTACCTTGAACTCCAGAGCCTGTATCGCGAAGCAGTCTTCCGCGCCGAAAACCCGCCGCCACCTTCGGGAGTGATCGCTGCGTCGCGTCTACTGGCGGTTTGTCTAAAAAACGCTGTCCGAAAGAGGCTATTCGGTGACCCATGACTCCGCCTTCGATTACCGTACTCATCACTACCTATAACTACGGCCGATTCATCGAAGAGGCCATCGACAGTGTCCTCTCCCAGGATTTTCCCTCGAACCAAATCGGGATTCTCGTTGTCGACGACGGTTCCACCGATGACACTTCCGAGCGCGTGAAAAAGTATGGTCCACGCATCGAATACTTCTACAAACCCAACGGCGGCCAGGCTTCAGCGCTTAACTTCGGTTTCGCCAAGGCACGCGGGGAGATCGTTGCCCTGCTCGACGCCGATGATCTTTTTCTGCCGGGCAAGCTCGCCCGCGTCGCCGCCGCCTTTCAGCACGATCCCGCCCTGGGCATGGTCTACCACCGCCTACTGGAGTGGCACATGCGAACGGACCAGCGCCTCGACCATCATTTCGTTTCTGTCTCCGGTGACTTGCGTGCTGCGCCGGAGCAAATGTTCTTGTTTGCTCCCCAGCCTACATCCGCCATCTCATTCCGGCGGAGCTCCCTACGTTCCCTTGTCCCCATTCCCGAACACATCCGGATGATGGCAGACTGTTACCCAGTAGCTCTAATTCCTTTTCTCGCGCCGATCCTTGCCATCCCCGAATGCCTCACCGTCTACCGCATCCACGGCAAGAACTCCTTGCCATACTTCGCAAACGCCTATCTCGCCGATGAAAGCCAGATGCCCATCGAGACTCGGAAAGCTAGACTGCATCTGTGGCAAATTGTGATCGACGCCATGCGCAAATGGCTAACAGACAACGGCTTCACCAGGAAGCAGCCTGCGGTGCGAGCTTTTCTGGATTGCTGGTCTCTCCTCTTTCAGCAACAGCAGTTCTTGATCGATTCCCCGACAAGAGTTCGTTTCTTCCTCTTCCTCCTCCGGCAAAACTACGCCTATAGATCCTTCCAGACTTGGAGATTTACACTTTTCAATTACCTCTGCGCTCCCTTAGCACTGGGCCTTGGCTACAAAAAGACGCAGCTAGCGTATGGGTTTCGGTTACGAGCCATTGAAACTGTTCAACGCTGGCTTGGAATGGTTTTGCGAAAGCGATCAACCCGGTACTCCGAGGGTGGTCGTTAAGCCATGCTAACCTTCTTCACCACTGCCAAGCCGTTTCGAGGGCACGAGGGAATCATTCAGCGCAACGCCCTCCAAAGCTGGAAGCTTCTCCATCCTGACGTCGAGGTAATCCTCTTTGGTGAGGACGAGGGTGCGGCCGAAGTCTGCACCGAACTTGGCCTCCGCCATGAGCCAGAGATCATTGTGAATCCCAGCGGAGCCAAGCGCCTGGATTCCATCTTCGGCCGTGCGCAACAAATTGTCTCCCATGAACTCCTTTGCTATTGCAATTGCGACATGGTTCTCACCTGCGACTTTCTCCAAGCGCTCGACCAGTTGCGGAAATGGCGCTCCCGCTTCCTCATGATCGGCCGCCGCTGGGACACTGACATCACTGAGCCCATCGACTTTTCACGCCCCGCACGCGACAAAGAACTCCTCGCGCTGGCCCAGTCGACAGGAATCCAGCGCGGCTACCACAATATCGATTACTTTCTGTTCCCCCGTGGCCTCTATACCCAGATCCCTCCCTTGGTCATCGGCCGCGTCGGCTGGGATCCATGGCTCGTCGGCAAAGCACACGCACTGGGTGTTCCCCTAGTGGATGTCTCGGACCGCGTCTGCGCAGTACACCAAAATCACGACTACAGCTACCATCCGCAAGGCATGACCGGCATATGGCAGGACCAAGAGGCCAAGCACAACGAGGAACTCGACCGCGGCATCCGCCGCATGACCATCGAGGACGCTCCGTGGCGGCTCACCGCAAAAGGCTTAGTAAAAAATCAGTTCTACTGGCTCGCGCCTGCAAAGCGTCGCTGGCGCGACCTGGACGCAACGGTGCGTGGCCGGTGGAGAACTTGGCTCTGGCATCCGCTGCTGAACGCGACCCGTCCTCTCAGGCGGGCGCTTGGATTAACGCAGTCCGCGCTCCCGGACGCCCTTCGCAGCACAAAACGCCGCCACCCCATGGACCGCTGAAGATGCTTTCCTACCACTGCACGCCGGGATAGAAACTCGGAATTCGCTGTCCTCGGTAGGCAAACTGCCCCGTAATCAGCATGTGCCAGACGGTCTGCGCGCTGCTGTCCTGCGTAACCTCATAGATGTCCCCTGCCGTCCCCGGACCCCCAGCCGATTCGCAGAACTCCACGTTTCCGTTCTTCAGTACCGCAGCATTTCCTCCGAAAAATGAGTACGTCGGCGCCGTCGGGTAGAGCACCAGCGAGAACTTGCCCGTTGTGTTCGTGCTGACGAACGACGGTCCATGCTGTGCAAAGAACCAGTCGGCCGCGTTGGTATCCGCCGTCCCATCCGCATTCAGCAGCGCGAAGTCGCCTTGGTAACCAAGCTTCCACAGGATGTCTCCCGCGCCCGTTCCATTCGCATAGTCCACCTTCACCAGCCAGTTCTGGTGCCGGATCGAGATGATCAGGTTCCCATCGTCGGCCGAATAAATCACCGCGTTGGTGTGTGTCCAGTCGGGGAAACCCATCGGTCGCCGGTTAATGTCCAGGTGATCGAATTCATTCCACAGCCAAACCGGCTTGTGATTCTCGTCCAGGTCAATCAGCACGTCCCCGTTTACCGTCGTCCCCGAGATGAATTGATTCGTGTCCGCTATCAAGATCAAGTGGCCGTTGGGAAGCAGCACAAAATCATGGTGCGTCCCAAGAATCGTGAGATTGCAGCCTATTCCGGAAGCTGCACAGGAAGCAGCCAGCGCCTGGTTCAATTGCGCCGAGGTCATTTGCCAGACCACGCTTCCTGTCAAATCGACCTCCTGCAGAACCGAGCTGGAAGCAAGGCCCGCTGTCGATACCGTGAAAGTAAACAAAAAATGACCGTTCGGCAGGAGTTTGACCGGCTGAATACTGACTCCAGCGGGCACTGACGTTCCAGGATCGTACGCCCACAAGACATTGCCATTCAGGTCGGTGATTACACCACTGAGCGCCGTGGATCCAGAGAAGTTAATCAGATCCAGCATCTCCACTCCGCTTTGCGGCGTCATCCCCGCCGTTGTCGTAGCCGTGATGTTCGGTAATTGCGCCGCAGGGATCGCGCCTGTCGTAAACGTCTGGTCCGCATCCATAAACTGCGTCCCATCGCCGAACTGCACCACTCCCCTCATGTGATACAGCGTGTTGGCCTTCATCCCCGCCACAAAAATCGGCACCGCCCCGCCTCCCGCCGGCACTGGCTGCGTCCACGTTGTCAATCCATAATTCGTATCCAGTCCAAACTGCACCGAAACGTTCCCCGCCCCTGCCGGCGCAATCGTGTACAGCGCCACCTGCACGTTGGCCGTCGGCGCCACTTGCCCCGGCGCTACCACGTTCACCGTGGCGCTGGCTGTCTTGGTCGGATCTTTCTTGCTGGTGGCTGTCACCGTTACCGTCATGCTTTGCGTTCCCGGCGGCGCGGTGTAATTCCCGTTCGCGTCGAT
>QHYN01000255.1 GCA_003224145.1 Acidobacteriota bacterium | reverse complement strand
TTGGTCGAGCGGTACCCGACGTTCACAATTGTCATGGGTACAGGTTTGGACATGATGGTCCCATGCTGCCTAACTTGCGTTTAGGCTGAATGGATGAAGCCTGCCGCGCTCAGACTGAAAGCAAATCTTACAGCCGCTCTGGAGGGCCAGTAAACGTTGAACCTTCCCGGGAATTAGCCTGCCAAAGAGTGATGGGCAATGAGTTCTGTGAAAGCTTGTTTAAACCCACTTCTCCATTTGAATCACCGGGAGCGATTCGCCATTGACCAGCGGGATGGAGATCGGCTTCACCGCGACGTAGCCTTTTGCGCCGAATAGTTTGGCCCCCGTCAACGTCGCACCCATCTCATAGCGCGTAAAGCCTGCGGCGCGTGCGGCCTCTTCACAAGCTTCGAGGATCAGGGTGCCGACGCCGCGCCTGGCCCAGGCCGGATGAATGAAGAACGCGCGAATCTTGGCTGCGTCTCGCTGCGGATCCAGCAGCGCGTCTTCCCTGGCCGTCCAGTGGTCGCTGCCATAGAGCGTCTTGCGTTTGCTCCAGCCACCGCACCCGACGATCTTCCACTGCGACCCAGCGCTTGTGCCCGACTTGCTGTCGGTTTCCTTGGAGACCGCCTCCGCCACGATGTACGTGCCATCGGCAATCAGTTGGCTGTCCACGCCAAAAACGGTTTGCAGCGCGCCCTCAATCTGTGCCGAAGTGTAATCCTCGGTCTGCAGTCCGCGCGCGGAAGCCTCGATTAATTGCCGCAGAATGGGCACGTCTTCCGGCACCGCGAGCCGCAGCCGAATTTTCTCAGTCGCCGCTATGCAAAACTCTCAAACCGACCTGCGGATTCTACCGCCGACCCGCTTCCGAGCGCGATGCGATTCCGGCGCTCTGGAATGACGGAGCGAATTATTATATGACTTGCGCCTGGTTCCTCGTCCGTCGGACCTCGGAGAATCTTTATCCTGAGCGTGTGAGCACACCGCCTCGACAGCGCCCTTGATTTGCGGTAGAAATAAATTATCCCCCCTCGCCCCTTGGAAGGCGGAAATGAAACGCTACAACATCCATCTCGCGGTGACCCTACTCGCAATCCTTCTCGGCGCAACCTCCGTCGCAGGGCAAGACTCACAAGACTCGAAAGACACAAAAGACAAGTCCAGTGGGAGCTCAACCCCCTGGTACAGCCCAAGCAAATACAACCCCATGAAATTGGTCAAGCGTTATAAATCGGCCAACGACGAGCTCGCCTCGGACGGTCACCTGGAAGACCGCTTGACGAAGCAGTTGCGGCTCCAGGGACTTCTTGGAGAAAACAAAGAATTGCAGGTGGTGTGCTCAGACTTCCGGGACCTGCCGAATTGCATCGCCGTCCTTCGCCTGACCCACAGTCTGCAATTGGAATTTACGTGTTTGAAATGGAATGTGACCGGCGTGAAGCCGAAATCCGTGGCGGACTCTTGCGCGGGTCCGGCGGGCGGCAAAGCCATGCCGCTGAACAGAGCCCTCGACCTGCTCAAGCCGGACGTGGATTCCACCAAGGAAGCAAGCAACGCTCTAAAGAAAGCTCACGACGACATCAGGGACGCCAGGGCGTAGCGCCGCGCCTTCAAAACGCCAGCGCAGGCCGCCAGCCAAACGGCGTTTCCATCAGGTTCCGGCAGGGGCTTGCAGCCAATGGACGACTCTGCGCCAGGGAGAAAATCCATGACTTTGCATCGGTGTCTGTAACCACTGCACGATGCCGTGCCAGGCACCCACTAGATGCCTCTGCCGCTGTTCGGCTTCCGGCAAGGTCAGCGCGGGCGCTTCCGCAGGCGCTTCTGCCGCCGGCCAATCGGCCGACACATACGGCGTGGCTCGATGTGTTTGTGGCGTCGCGCCTGGCTTGAGCCCGTCCGTCAGTGAGAGCTTCAGCAGCGCTCCCATCTGCTCTTGCGAGGCCCGGATTGTTCTCAGAATTTTTTGGGCAAACCACACGCCCACAGCCAGGAACGCAAACTGCGCCAGAAGACTGCCCAACGAATACCAATTGTCCTGCACCCAAGTGCTGATTTCGTTCATGATTGCACCTTGGACTGGGCCGGTTTCAATATACGGTTCGGATTTGCTCATGGAAACTGGTAAGAAGTCCAGGAAACGGGCAGGTCCTCCCCTGCCCCCGCGTTCCATACAAAATTTTTCAGCAAAACCCACTTGACAGCGCCCATACATGGCCTGCCCCGGCAGAAAAACACAGCAATTTCTTACCGTTTGCATTCCGCGTCGACGCCAATGGTTGGGTCGAGCCAGTGCAGGTAGGTGCTCATGGCGTGCCAGCAGCCCGGGTTCCACTTGACGGCTCCCTCCGAGGAAAACGCGTAGGGCGTTGCAACGTGTTCGTAATCAAAAAGCACGGGAATGTGTAAGGGAAGCTTGGGAACAACGTCCTGGCAGTTGACGATGCGCCACGAATCTAGCGGCAACAGATTGAACTGGCGAACGAACTCCGCGTTCCCCACGCGCGGCGACGCGAAGGTGCAGATCGTGGAGATGTCGAACTTGTTTTTTTCCTTGTTCTCCATCACAAACAACGTGGCCAGCGCGGACCCCAAGCTATGGCCGGTCACCACAAAGGATCGCCGGGGACGTTTTTCCTTGGCGATACGCATCTGCTCCTGCACCGTAGGCTCTTCCAGCGTGTCGGCAAGCTGCTCCAACTGTTCGGCGAAAGAGCCCGCCATAACCTCAGGCGCGGCTGCGGGCGCGGCGCTCGGCTTCGCTGCGGGCACAACTCCCACGTCCGCGTGCCGCTTCACCACTTTCAGCGTGCTGTAGATTTTGTCAAAGCCGTGCGCCACTCGTCCTGCGTGCGGCACCTGGCGGAACAGCACGAGACGCGCCATGGCGTCGTCCAGCCACTCCACCCAGCCTTCCGTGCCGCGAATCGCCAGCACGAAGTTGTGCTTTTGTTGCTGGTGCCTGGCAATGAATCCGTAGAACTTGGGTGTTTCGCGCCACCAGAAAATAAAATCCGACATGTTGAGCCACGCCACCAGCTCGTACGGCGCGGGAATATCGCCGGGCGCGGGCTCGGGCCGGAGCAGCGTGGGATCGCGCTTGAACATCGCGTAAGCCGTATTGACAAACCGTCCGCACAGGATCGCTTCCTGGTTATCGAGTGCTCGACTCATCGGGACACCTCTAATCATTCCGTTATTTCCGGGCGTAAGTTCCCAAAGAGTAAAACAAAAATGCTTGCCCTTGGAATAGATACGACAACCCGGCATTCCCCCACCGACCCGAAATCACTCGAGCAAAAACCAACCGGCGATGTCGCGCATTGCCTGCAATGAGGCGCTGCGGTAAACTCAATGTCCAATGGCAGAAACTTTCTCGATTGTTAGTCGCACCGTCTCCCATTACAGCGTCCTGGAAAAACTCGGGGGCGGAGGAATGGGCGTGGTTTACAAGGCCAGCGACACACGCCTTGGCCGGAGTGTCGCGCTGAAATTCCTTCCCGACAATATTTCCCAGGACCCTCTGGCGATCGAGCGATTCCGCCGCGAAGCGCGCGCCGCATCCTCGCTCAATCATCCGAACATCTGCACCATTTACGATGTCGGAGAATTCGAAGGCCGTCCCTTTATCGCCATGGAACTACTCGAGGGCCAGACGCTGAAGCATCGCATCTCCGGGAAGCCCATCGAAATATCCGAACTCCTGGACATCGGCGCGCAAATTGCCGAAGGCCTCGAAGCTGCTCACGCCAAGGGCATCGTCCACCGCGACATCAAGCCTGCAAATATCTTTCTCGTCGAACGGGGGCAGGCCAAAATTCTGGATTTTGGTCTGGCGAAGCTAACGTCTGAAGTTCGAAATGCCGCCGAATCGTTGGACGACACATCCATGGGTACACTGTCGCATGTGCCTTATGAAGTGCAACTGACGAATCCGGGCAGGTCCATGGGCACGGTCGCGTACATGTCGCCGGAACAGGCGCGCGGCGAGAAGTTGGACGCACGCTCGGATTTGTTTTCGCTTGGCGTGGTGCTGTACGAAATGGCCACGGGCATGGTTCCGTTTCCCGGCGCGACCGCTGCCCTCATTTATGGCGGCATCCTGCATTCTCCGGCAATTCCCGCAACGAAGTTGAATTCCCGATTGCCATTGGCCCTTGAAAATATTCTCTCCAAGGCGCTGGAGAAAGATGCCGACCTCCGTTACCAAACGGCCGCCGGGCTGCGCGGCGACCTGAAACGCTTGAGGCGTGATTTGGATTCTGGTCGCTCGGGGGCCACCGCTGCTCTGCCGGTAGCGGTCGAAGAGGTTCGCGGAACCCACCCACATCGTCGATGGCGCACTTGGGCCGTGGTGGCGGGCGGCGCCCTCATCGCCACCACGGCGATTCTCGGATACCTACTCACACGACCGGTGGCACCGCCGCGCGTGCTGCGAACCGTCCAGCTCACCAACACGAATCGGCCCAAATCAGGCGTAGTTACTGACGGTTCGCGGCTCTATTTCGTCGAGGGACAATCGGTCCTTGCCCAAACCTCCGTAACTGGTGGCGAGACATTTCCCATAGCGACCTCATTGGAGGACACTGGCTTTTCTAGCGTTTTCGATATCTCACCAGACGGCTCTCTGCTTTTGATGAATACTGCCCGAGGGACTTCTGGCGACGGCCCTCTTTGGACTGTCCCTGTGCTTGGCGGTACGCCTCGTCGATTGGGCAACCTTGAGGGCCACGGCGGAGCGTGGTCGCCGGACCGAAAGAGCATTGCCTACTGCAAGGGGAACGAAATACTCCTGGCGAAGAGCGACGGCAGCGAACCGCGCCGGCTGTTGATAACGGCCGGAAGGGCGAGCGACCTCAGCTGGTCGCCCGATGGGTCGATTTTGCGTTTCACCGTGAGCGATCCCAAGACCAATAACCGCTCCATCTGGCAAGCTTCAGCGGGCGGGGGCAATCTTCATCCCCTGCTTCCAGGTTGGAGCAACGCGCCCAACGAATGCTGCGGCAACTGGACGCCGGACGGAAGGTATTTCGTCTTCCAAGCGGTACGCGATGAGACGGCAAACGTCTGGGCCATGAACGAACACGGTGGCCTTTTCCGTTCAACCCGCCAAGAGCCTATACAGTTGACGACTGGGCCGATGAATATCGGCGATCCCGTTCCGAGCCGGGATGGCAAGAGACTCTTCGTCCAAGGCTGGCGGCCCCGGGGGCAATTGGTGCGCTACGATGCAAAATCAGGACAGTTCGCGCCTTATCTTTCGGGAATCTCGGCGATGGGACTGGACTTCTCTCATGATGGAGAGTGGGTCGCCTACAATGACGGTACCGATGGCACGATGTGGCGAAGTAAGGTAGACGGAACTCAGAAACTTCAACTTGTTTCCCCGCCGATGCAGGCCTACCTGCCTCGATGGTCCCCGGATGACAAGCAGATCGCCTTCTTTGGTCATCCACCTGGCGAACCCTGGCAAATCTATGTGGTTCCCGCCGCCGGAGGCTCACCCGAACTCATCTATCGCAGTGGAGCGAACCTGGCGGACCCCAGTTGGTCGCCTGACGGAAAATCGCTGGCCTTCGGAGAGAATTCACTGAACAATCAGGGGTCAGCGGTCTACGTCCTCGATCTGAAAACGCGAAACGCCTCGAAGCTGCCAGGGTCCGATGGCCTTTTTTCTCCCCGCTGGTCCCCCAACGGACGCTACATAGCGGCCATACCGCTGGACTCTCTCAAGCTCATGCTTTTTGATCTCACCACTCACAAATGGGCTGAGCTCGCCAACATTTTCGTAGCCTATCCCACTTGGTCCCGAGACGGGCGCTATTTGTATTTTGACGGGATTCTCGACAACCAGGAGGGCTACTTCCGCCTGCAAGTCTCCGATCGCAAACTGGAGCGCATCCTCAGCCTGAAAGGGTTTCAGGCGGCCGGAGGCACCTTCGGAAACTGGACCGGCCTCGCCCCGGACGGATCTCCGCTGTTTGTCCGCGACGCCAGCATTCAGGAAATCTACGCTCTCGATTGGGAGACGCCTTAATCCCCTGTTCCGTTTGACGCCACCAAGGCAGAACTCGTAGATTACAACTCGATGATCAGCGGGTTTTACGGGAGGGCATCGTGCGCTTCTGCCTGGTTACGCTTTCGCTGGCTTTTCTGTTTGTCGCACCCGCATGTTCACGGGAGGCATCTCTGTCAACCGCTCCTACAGACCAGACGGCACTTCCATGGATGAAAGAATCCATGGCCAAGCTGCAACAAGAACTCATTGCCAAATACGGTGAAGCACAGCGCGCCCGGCTCTCCCGTGGTTTGCACCAGGTGATGGAGTATTGGCGTCCTCCCGACGGCGATGCCGCGGCCTTCGAGGACTTTGTCCGCACCCATTTTGCCGGCGACCAGGCCACTCTCGACGCCATGTTCACCCGTTATCAAAGCCTGCTCGAACAGTTCTACGGCCACACGCACGAGATCCAGCGCGAGTTCCGCCAACAGGCGGATCTCAACTTGGGCTCCCTGCTGCCCTTCGACAGTATTTTTGCCGGCTACGATCCCACCGCTCACTTCATTGACGACTGCTTTGACAACAAGCTGGCCTTCATCGTTCTTCTGAATTTCCCGTTGACGACTCTTCAGGAACGGCTCACCGAGGGACCGAACTGGACCCGGCGCCAATGGGCCGAAGTGCGCCTCGCCCAGCTTTTTTCCAAGCGCATCCCCGCCGAAGTACAGCTTTCCATCGCACGCGCCGCTTCCGAAGCCGACTCCTACGTCTCGCAGTACAACATTTGGATGCACCATCTCGTGAACCAGAGCGGCCAGCGCCTTTTCCCGCCCAAGCTGCGCCTCCTCAGCCATTGGAACCTGCGCGATGAAATCAAGGCTGACTACTCCGACTCGCAGCAAGGCCTCGCCAAACAGCGCATGATCCAGTTGGTCATGGAGCGCATCATTACCCAGACGATTCCGGAAGCCGTCATTAACAATCCCAACGTGGATTGGAATCCCTCCACCAATGAAGTGAAGTCCGCCGCGGAAAACGACAGCGGTTCACCCGCCCCCGCCGCCACGAAGATCACCAACGCGCCCGAGCCGGCCACGCGCTACGCCACGCTCCTCAAGACCTTTATCGCCGGATCCAAGGCGGATCCCTATTCCCCCACCGCACCCACTCTGATCGCTCGCCGTTTCGACGAAGACCGCGAAATCCCGGAACCGCGCGTACACGCCATGCTCGAGCAGATGTTGTCCTCCCCTTCCTTTCCGAAAGTCGCCAAACTGATTCAGTCCCGCCTCGGCCGCCCTCTCGAGCCGTTTGACATCTGGTATGACGGATTCCGCCCGCGTGGCGCCTACACCGAAGCGCAACTCGACGCCATCGTCTCCAAGAAATATCCCACCGCCGACGCTTACCGGAAGGACATCCCCAACATCCTTGCGAAGTTCGGCTTCACTCCCGAGAAGGCGCAATACCTGGCTGACAACATCATCGTGGACCCGGCCCGCGGCTCCGGGCACGCCATGGGCGCGCAGATGCGCGGCGCCAAAGCGCACCTGCGCACGCGGGTCGAAGATTCGGGCATGAACTACAAGGGCTTCAATATCGCCGTTCACGAAATGGGGCACAACATCGAGCAGACTTTTTCGCTCAACGAGGTCGACTACACCCTGCTTCAGGGAGTTCCCAATACCGCCTTTACCGAGGCGCTGGCCATGGTGCTTCAAGGGCACGACCTGGAAGTGCTCGGTCTGGCGGCGCCCGACGCCAACAGCGACGCGCTCAAGACCCTCAATGATTTCTGGAATACCTGCGAGATTTCCGGCGTCGCCCTCGTGGACATGGGCGTTTGGCACTGGATGTACGAACATCCCACTGCCACCGCCGCGCAACTCCGGGATGCGACCGTCGCCATCTCCAAGGACATCTGGAACCGTTACTTCGCCCCCGTATTCGGGAAGAAGGATGTCCTCCTGCTCGGCGTCTACTCGCACATGATCGCCTTTCAGGTCGAGGAACAAATGAAAAAGGCGGGGGCCATCGGCCCGGAATTCGAGCGCGTCGCCAAAATGGGACAGGTCACCCCGGATCTGTGGATGATCCATGCCACCGGCAAGCCCGTCGGCCCCGAAGCTCTCCTTTCCGCCACCGAACGCGCTCTCGCCCGACTCGCCCCAGTGCACTAGGCAGCCATCCTCATGTAGAGGCCGGACTTCCGGCGCGATAGTCAATACATCGGGCAAAATCCCCGGTGCAAAACCTGCACCTGAGGCACCCGGCCGTCCGACCTCGCTGTATAAATCGGCTGTATAATATCGATAGAAAAACACGGTAGATTTCGCCTCGCCTCCAGGCCGCTTGGAGCGAAACTTGGCGGGTGGCACGCCCGGAGCCGCGGGGGCACAACGCGCACTGCCCGGTCGTAAGTCCTTGAACGTTCCGGCGTGCCAACGTTCCGGTCCTGTCGTACACTCGACGTATCTCATTCATACAAGGACTCGTCCATGACCACTCCCGCTCCTTTCGTTCCGGCTGGGCAGCTCGCGCGCAGCGCGCACAGCGACGAAGTCGTCGCCAAGCACAAGAAATATCTTTGGCCCTCGGTGACCAACTACTTCCAGCAGCCGCTGGTGGCCGACCGCGGCGAGATGCAATACCTCTGGGATCTCGACGGCAACAAGTATCTGGACTTCTTTGGCGGCATCCTCACTGTCTCGGTCGGCCACTGCAATCCCAAAATCTCCAGCAAGGTGGCCGCGCAGGTGAACCGGCTGCAGCACACTTCCACGCTTTATCCCAATGAGCACATCGTCGCGCTCGCTGAAAAAGTCGCGCACATCACTCCGGGCAATCTGAAGCAAAGCTTCTTCACCAACTCCGGCACGGAAGCCAACGAAGCGGCCGTTCTGCTTGCGCGCATGGCCACGGGCAGCTTCGACGTGGTCGCTTTGCGCCACGCCTACGCTGGCGGCTCGGCGCTCGCTAAAGCCGTCACCGCACACGCGCCCTACCGCAAGGCGGGCGTCATCAGCGTGGGCATCGCGCATGCCGTCAATGCCTATTGCTACCGCTGTCCGCTGCACTTGACCTATCCCGATTGCGGAGTGGCTTGCGCCAATGACGTCGAGAATCTCATTCAAACCGGCACCAGCGGCAACATCGCCGCGTTTATCGCCGAACCGATTCAGGGCGTCGGCGGATTCATCACGCCGCCGAAGGAATACTTCAAAATCGTCTTCAAGATCGTGAAGCAATACGGCGCGCTGTTCATTTCCGACGAAGTCCAAACCGGCTGGGGCCGCACCGGCAAAAAATGGTTTGGCATCGAGCAGTGGGAAGTCGTTCCGGACATGATCAC
>QHYN01000333.1 GCA_003224145.1 Acidobacteriota bacterium | reverse complement strand
TCCGCGCTGGCGGTGGCTCGCTCCCGCCGGTGCTCTCGCCGCCGGCCTGATCGTCTGGGTGGCTTGGCATGAGAATCAGCAACTGCGTTTGCTGGAGCACAACGAAGGCAAAATGGCGAAGGTGCAAGAACCCTCCACGCCTGCACCCCCGGTAGCAAGGCAAGCTCCTGCTTCTTCATCCTCGGATCAGCTCGCCGACCTTTCGAAAACTCCCGCCGCGATCGGCGGAACGGCATCCGCCAAAATTCCGCGCGAGTTCGAGAGTTTGAAGCAAAAGGGCAAGTTTGACTCGGGTGCAAGAGTCACCACTGCGAATCCCCCTGCCGGCAAGGAAAGCGCGTTGCGCAAGGACGGTGAGCGTTATTCCTCTGATGCCTTGGTTCGTGATGAGAATCAGCTCGATCTTGGCGCCAAGCATGCGGATGTTGGTGCAACCCGGGAAAAAATAGAAGTGCAAACGCAAGCCGCGAATGCCCCGGTACAAAATCAGTTGAATGCCTCAAAGGTCCCCGGCCCGAGCCCGCTCGGTCAGGCCGAATCAGCGAAAAAAGCGAAATCGGAATCAGCCGCTTCTCTTTATCGTGCTGCCGCTCCTTCTGCCCCAGCCCCGCCCAGGGTGGTCGCGGCGTTTAACGGTACCGAAGCCATGCAAATGGCAGCCCTCACCAATTCGCGCTGGATCGCTGCACCCGCACCGGATTCAAAAATCATTTGGCGCGTCGGCCAAGCTGGCCTGATCGAATTCTCCAGCGATGGCGGCGCTTCCTGGTCGCGTCAGACCAGCGGCGTGCCCGTCGACCTCACGGCGGGTTCCGCTCCTTCCGCCAAAGTTTGTTGGATCGTCGGCCGCGCCGGAACCATTCTTCTCACTACCGATGGCGGAGCGCACTGGTCCATGACTCAATCACCTCTGGATGAGGATTGGGCCGGCGTTCTCGCCTTGGATGCGCTCCATGCCACCATCTGGAATCTTCGCCACACGAAAACGTTTGAAACCTCCGACGGCGCCGCAACTTGGAAGCCCGTCCCCAATCCGTAGTGCAATCGTCTTCAGTCCGGGGTTTCTCCTGCAAGAAATTCCTGCCGTATCGTTCTAAGGGAGAAGGCAAACTCAGATTGAGGTGAAAGTAATGAAGGTCTTCGGAATTCAGTCCAGCTCTCGATGGCTTTGCGCGGCCTATGCTGCCGCCGTTCTTACCGCAGGCGCAGCGATGCTTTATCCCGCGGCCTTTGCGAACAGAGCTCACATGGCGCAGGAGAAGGAACCTGGCCGTGCCGCCGCCGATCAATCCACCAGCTTGAACGATCAGACCGATCTCAACGTCACGGTCTACAATTCCAACATCGCTCTGGTTCGCGACGTCCGCAATCTCCTGCTTCCCACGGGCACGTTTCGCGTGAAATTCATGGACATCGCTGCTACCGTCAATCCCGCTACGGTCCATTTCCGCTCGCTCACCGATCCGGAAAAGCTCGGGGTTATCGAGCAAAACTACGAATACGATCTGCTCGAGCCCGCCAAGCTCCTCCACAAATACGTCGGCAAGGAAGTCACTCTGGTCCGCGCGTATCAGGAAAACGGCACGACCAAGCGCGAAGAGATTAAAGCCACTTTGCTCTCCGACAATAACGGTCCCGTCTGGAAAATTGGCAACGACATCGTCACTGGCATGTATGCCGAAAGCTACCGCTTTCCCGAAGTCCCAGCGAATCTGTACGACCGACCAACGCTGCTCATGTCTTTGGAAAACTCCGGCGCGAGAAAACAGCAGATCGAAGCTTCTTATCTAGCGAACAATCTCTCCTGGAACGCCGACTATGTTCTCACCGTCGCCCGCGACGATAAGAACGCCGACCTCGACGGCTGGGTCACCGTCGTCAACAACAGCGGCACCGCTTTCCACAACGCGCGCCTCCAGCTTGTCGCTGGCGAACTGAATCGGGTCCAACCGCCCGCCCCGATGTCCATGGCAACTCGGGAAATGGCCATGAATAAAGCGGTGGCAGCACAGTTCCAGCAGGAAGCCTTCAGCGAATACCATCTCTACACGCTTGGCCGCAAAACCTCCGTCGAGGATAAAGAAACCAAACAAATCAGCTTGCTCCAGGGTTCCGGCGTCCCGGTCGAGAAGATTTTCGTCGTCAACGGGCAAAGCTTTTACTACCACAATCAACAGACTCCCGGTGCGCCGTTGAAAGACCCCGTCTTGGTCTATTACAAGTTCAAGAATGAAGAAAAAGCCGGCCTCGGCATTCCCCTTCCCGCCGGCAACGTGCGCGTCTACCAGAAAGATTCAAAAGGCGGCATTCTGTTCGCTGGCGAAGACCGCATCGACCACACCCCCAAAGACGAACAAGTCAACATTCACATCGGGAACGCGTTCGACGTTGTTGCCGAACACAAACAGACCGATTACAAGCGCATCGACACGCACGTCTGGGAAATGGAATTTGAAGTCACGCTGCGCAATCACAAGGACACGCCCATCACCGTGCAGGTGAACGAGCCCATCGGCGGCGATTGGGAGATGCTCTCTTCCACTTACAAGTACACCAAGACAGCGGCGTTCGCGGCCCAATTCAATGTCCC
>QHYN01000332.1 GCA_003224145.1 Acidobacteriota bacterium | reverse complement strand
GACGTTTTCGGCGAACAAGACGTTTGCGTTCATGGTGTCGCTGAAGAGAGCGAGGGTATTTCGAGAGCGATTGACTCGCGGAGAAAGAATCGCGCTGTATGCGAGTGTTAAGGCAGGACAGCATCCGGGGAATTATGAAGTGGTGACGGCGACGATTCCGGGAGCGGATCCGAAACTGAAAGACGAAGAGATTGCGTTTAGCTGCCATCTGGATCATCAGCGGCCGGGGGCGAATGACAATGCGAGCGGCTGCGTAGCAATTCTGGAGGTGGCGCGGACGCTCCAGAAATTGATTGCCGAGGGAAAACTGGCGCGGCCCGCGCGGACGATTCGATTTATCTGGCCGCCGGAGATTGAAGGAACGATGGCACTGCTGAATGCGAAGCCGGAGTTCGCTAAGCGCATCAAGGCGGTGGTGCACATGGACATGGTGGGAGGAGGGCCGGAAACGAAGGCGGTGTTCCACGTGACACGCGGGCCGATGAGCTTGCCAAGCTTTGTGCATGACGTGGCCTGGGCGTTTGCGGAGTGGGTGAACGAGGAATCGCACCAATTCGCGGCGAGGGGGAAGGCGGATTATCCGCTGGTGGCGCCGGAGGGCGGAAAGGAACCGCTGCGCGCGGAGTTTTCGGCGTACACCATGGGGAGCGATCATGACGTGTATCAGGATTCGTCGTTCGGGATCCCCGCGATTTATCTGAACGACTGGCCGGACCGCTACATTCACACGAATTTCGATTCCCCCGCGAACATCGATCCCACGAAACTTAAGCGCGCCGCCTTCATCGGCGCCGCCTTCGGCTATTTTCTGGCGATTCTTAGAGATGTGAACGCTGACCCTTTGGATGAGCTCTACGAAACGGGACGCTATCGCCGAGTGTCTCAGGCTCTCGCCCGCAAAGATGTCCATGGTGCAGATTTGGGGCGCTACACGCGTTTCTGGACGCGCGAGGAGCAGGAGATGGGCGATTCCTTGCTGTCTTTTCTTTCGAGGAAAGCGGTCGAGGACTTGCACGTCTACTATGGAGTATCTCTAATGGGCAATACATTGAACCCTTGGAAAGTTCTGAATCGAATTCCGATAGGCGATGAGCTGTTTCGGTTTCGACGGAAGACTGAGCCAAAGGGACCGCTGGCAGTGTTTGGTTACGACTATTTCGCGGATCACGCGAAGGCGGCGGGAGTGGCGACGCCGAAGCTGCTGAACTATGAAGGATTGTGGGGCAGCGGCGAAGAGTACGCATACGAAGTGCTGAATTTCGCGAACGGGAAGCGGAATGCGCAGGGGATTCGTGATGTGGTGTCGGCAGAGTACGGGCCAGTGCCGCTGGAGATGGTTGTGGAGTATTTGAGGGCGCTGGAGAAAATTGGGGTGGTGGAGCAAGTGAAATGATGCCGCTCGGTTTAGGAGAGAAGAGGGATTCCTCGCTTCGCTCGGAATGACGGGGTTCGGTTGACAGCGCGGGTCAAGAAACGGTGTGTTAGCATCGAAAGCTTGTGCGGAGCGGTCATGCGTAGGTTTTAGCTGCGAAAATCAACAAAAAGACGGAACCGGTCTGAAGACCGGCCACTACGGAACGGTTGAACTAGATGGCGGCGACGATGAAAGCGTTGCGGAAGCTGCAGCCGGCGCGAGGCTTGCAGATGGATACGGTCGCGGTGCCGGCAATCGGGCCAACGGACGCCCTTGTCCGGGTGAAGACGGCTTCGATTTGCGGGACGGACTTGCACATTTATGGGTGGGACCGGTGGTCGCAGGGGCGGATCAAGCCGCCGCTGACGCTGGGGCATGAATTTTGCGGCGTGGTTGAGCGCGTAGGGGACGAGGTCAAGGCGGCCAAGCCGGGCGATTTTGTCAGCGCGGAAATGCATGTGAACTGCGGGCACTGCCACCAATGCCGGTTGGGGCAGGGCCACATCTGCCAAAACCTGCGCATTATCGGGATCGATCAGGACGGGGCGTTTGCGGAATTCGTGAGGATTCCGGCTGCGAATATCTGGAAGCTCGATCCGGCGATTCCAGAGCATTACGGGGCGATTCTCGACCCGCTGGGAAATGCGGTGCACACGGTACTGGCCGGGCCGGTCGCGGGGCAGACGGTATTGGTTACGGGCTGCGGGCCGATTGGGTTGATGTCCATCGCGGTGGCGAAGGCTTGCGGGAGCTCCAGAGTTTTTGCAACGGAGACGAACGAGGCCCGGCGCGCGATGGCGAAGAAGATGGGCGCGGACGTGGTGCTGAATCCCGCGGCGGAAGATGCAGTGAAGCGCATTTTGAGCGAAACGGGCGGCACGGGAGTGGACGCGCTGCTGGAAATGAGCGGGAATCCCACGGCGATTCAGCAAGGATTCAAGGCGCTGCGAGCGGGCGGACGCGCGTCGCTGCTGGGGATTCCAACAGAGAATGTGCCGCTGGATCTGGTGAATGATGTGATTTTCAAGGGCGCGACGGTACAGGGGATTTATGGGCGGCGCATGTACGAAACCTGGGTGCAGATGACGGCGCTGCTGAAAGCAGGGCGGCTAAATCTCGAGCCTCTGT
>QHYN01000331.1 GCA_003224145.1 Acidobacteriota bacterium | reverse complement strand
TGCGCGTGCCAGCGACCTTAAAGTCCATGTCGCCGTAATGGTCTTCAGCTCCAGCAATATCTGTGAGGATGGAATATTTGTGATCATCTCCAACGACGAGGCCCATGGCGATGCCCGCGCAGGAGGCCTTGATAGGAACACCGGCATCCATCAAAGCGAGCGAGCCGCCGCAAACAGTGGCCATCGAGGACGACCCGTTGGACTCCAGGATGTCGGAAACGAGGCGCATGGCGTAAGGGAAATCCGCTTCGGCAGGTAGCAGATTCAGCAGTGCGCGTTCGGCGAGAGCGCCGTGGCCGATTTCGCGGCGGCCGGGGCCGCGCAGGAATTTCACCTCGCCAACGCTGAAGGGCGGAAAATTGTAGTGCAGCATAAAGCGCTTGAACTGGTCCTGCTCGAAGAGCAGGTCGAGGCGCTGCATGTCTTCTTTGGTGCCGAGGGTCAGCGTGGCCAGCGCCTGAGTTTCGCCGCGAGTGAAGAGCGCGGAGCCGTGGACGCGCGGGAGCAGGCCGACTTCGCAGGTGATCTGGCGAATCTGGTCGAAGGCGCGGCCGTCGGGGCGGCGGCGCGCATTCAAGACGTCATCGCGAAAGATGTTCTCGCGGAGGCGCTCAAAAGCACGTGCGGTCAGAGTGCGCTTTTCGTCCATCTCCTTCTTGGGCTCTTCGGGAATGGCCGCGAGGATTTCGTCCTTCAGCGCATCGATAAGATGATAGCTTTCTTTCTTCGGGTGCTTTTCGGTGTTCAGCGCGTCGTGGAGCCTGTTGCCGTATTTCTTCTGCAGATCCTTGTAGATGGCTTCATCGAAGGGCAGCGGCCCGACGACGACCTTCTTGGGCTTGAGCTGCGCGTGGAGTTCTTTGATGGCGGCGACGATTTTCTTAACTTGCGCGTGCCCGAACTCGAGCGCGTCGACGACGGCCTCTTCGGAAACCTCGAGCGCGCCGGACTCCACCATAACGATGGCTTCTTCGGTCCCGGCGACGACGATGTTCAGGAGGCTTTTCTTTTGCTCGGCGACCGTGGGGTTGGCAACAAGCTGGCCATCCAGGAGTCCAACGCGGACGCAGGCGATAGGCTTCTCAAACGGAAGATCCGAAGCGTAGCAGGCTGCGGAGGCACCAGTGACGGCGATAACGTCGGGATCATTGTCGCTGTCGGCGGAGAGCACCATGCTGACAATCTGGGTTTCATTGCGCCAGGCTTCTGGGAAAAGCGGGCGAAGCGGGCGGTCGATTAGGCGCGAGGTGAGAATTTCCTTTTCCGAGGGGCGGCCTTCGCGCTTGAAGAAGCCTCCCGGGATTTTGCCTGCGGAATAGGTGTTCTCGCGATAGTCGACGGTAAGGGGGAGGAAATCGCGGTCGTTGACGGTAGTGGCCATGCACGCGGTGGTAAGCACAACCGTATCGCCATAGCGCGCCACGATGGCGCCATTGGCTTGCCTCGCAATTTTTCCGGATTCGAGAATGAGCGGGCGCCCGCCAACTTCGACCGTGACGCGATGCGGCGCGTGAGAGTTTGTGTTTTCGGACATAAGATCATTTCCTTTGGCTCAGCACTTGGGCGTGAGCGTTGTTGCGGCGCGTTCGCGAAGCGAAGGACTTCAAATGTCTTCGCAGGGCGAAAGGCCAGCAGAGAACCATGTCTCTGCTTCTATGCAGGAAGAAAAAAGGTGAGAACCAGAAAGAGACGAACAAACGCGACGGACTACACCACGAGAAACTCCGGCACTAGTTCCGTCGGATACCTGCAGACAGACTCCGTGCGGAATATGTCAGTTCGTCAGAACGCAGTTGATACCGCCCCTTGTTCCCATGAGATGCAGAGCGATTACTTGCGCAGGCTAAGACGGTCAACAATCTCGCGGTACCGATCCGGGTCGCGGCGGTTGAGATAGTCCAGCAGACGGCGGCGCTTATTGACCATCATGATCAATCCGCGCCGGGATGCGTGGTCTTTCACATGGGACTTGAGATGCGTGGTCAGATAATTGATCCGCTCGCTGAGAAGCGCGATTTGCACTTCGGGCGAGCCTGTGTCCTTGACATGAGTCCGGAATTGTTCGATCAACACTGATTTCGGTGCGCTCAAGTGCCCTCTCCGTCGTCCCCTGAATTATTCCTCTTCTCTTCGACACATTCAGGCTAACACAACCTTCTTCGGCATGTAAAGCGAAGCCGATGACCCAATATTCTTTCGGTGCGACAGAACCAGCTTCTCCAAGACCCAACGAAAATCTAGGATGAACCCTTAGCGAGGTTCTTGATCTGCTTCGCGAGCTTTTCAATCTCCTGTGCCTTCTTGATCAAGGAAAGGGAAAGTGTGGCGTTTGCGTCCGTTTTCTCGACTTCACTCTTGAGTTCGGCCGCCATTTCGTAGAGTCTGGCAACATCGTCTCTAATCTGCTTTTGGTTCTCGCGTTCGATCGCCTTTCGCTCCGGGGTGCTCGGCTCCTCGGAACCTGGAGAACCTGGGTTGCGGCCGTTTGGGTACGGACGAGGGTCGCGCGATGGCCTTGGCAACTGCAGGCCGGAGAGAAGCGGGGCCACAGCCAAGACCCCCAGAGAACTCCCGATCGCCATTAGCAGGCACCGTCTGGATTCTGTCATAGCCACCCCCCGAAACAGGTTCCCCGACAGAAGCACCGCGCTGGGAAGCTTAAGATTTAGCCCCTTTTTGGGGCCGTGCGCAAGGATCGAATTAGAATCGGAGAAACGAGTCTTGATTTGGGCCGTCTGTGAAGAGGAAGGGTTCGAAGTTGCATTGCGCGGACAAATTCGGTTCAATGCTTCGGATGGCTTCCAAGGAGACAAAACAATGAGGAAATCACTTGCGTTTTTGGCGGCAGGCTGTTTGACACTGGGTTTGATGACCGCGCTTGGCTCGGCTCAAATGGACAAGAATTCACGGCCCAGTCCGCCGGCGAGGGCCACATGCGAACTGGCAGGAGGCAAAACGATCACCGTGGATTATTCCAGCCCGCGGGCGAAGGGGCGGAAGATTTTTGGCGGTCTCGTGCCTTACGGAGAGGTGTGGCGCGCAGGCGCCAATGAGGCGACGACATTCGTCACCACGGCCGATGTGATGGTGGGTGGTAGCCACGTGCCTGCGGGCAGCTACACGATCTTCACAATTCCGAACAAGGACAAGTGGACTTTGATCATCAGCAAAAAAACTGGGGAATGGGGCATTCCCTATCCAGGCACGGACCAGGACCTCGTTCGGGTTGACATGAAGGTTTCAGCCACGCCTTCGCCTGTCGAGAATTTCACCATCGCGTTCGATAAGGCGGCATCGGGATGCACGCTGCGTATGGAATGGGAAACGACACGCGCGACGGCGGATATCTCCAAAATGTAGAGTTTCGCCAGACTAAGAAGAGTTTAGCTGATCTTGGGGCGGATTAACGCGAGGAACTCGTCGCGTGTCTGCTTGTTGTGGCGGAATGCGCCAAGCATAGCGCTCGTCACTGCCTGGCCGCACTGCTTTTCCACGCCGCGCATCTGCATGCAGAGGTGGCGCGCCTCGATAATCACGCCGACACCTTGGGGCGCTTGTCCGGCAGATAGGCGACGTGCGCTTTGCCGAAGAACGGCAAGAGATGGTGTTCGCAGAGACTGAAAAACTCGATGTCTTTGACGATGACCATTTCGTCGTAGGCCACGCTGAACGTCGCGCCGTTGAGGACGTGATCGACATTCTGGTGATAGCCGCTGGTCAGGAATTTGAAGGCTTTTTCAAAACGCTCCGGCGTTTTGCGCAATCCTTCGCGATTGGGATCTTCGCCGATCAGCTTGATTAGCTCGCGCACATGGCAAGCGATGGAGCGGGCGTCAAGTTCCTTGCGATCATTCCTGTCGTTGAGCAGAATTTCTTCCGTTGGTTTGGTCACTTCGAGTCCTCCTCCGCGTGGCCGCCTGCGTATTCAAAACTGTTTTTGCCCGTCTCTTCGATGCGGATGCGTTCAAGCCTCGCATTTGGAAACGTTTTCAAACGGCGAAAGATTTCCATGCACAGATTCTCCGTCGTGGGAACTTTCCCGCGAAACGCGGCGACATCCTCGTTGAGCGAGCGGTGGTCGAATTCCTCGAGCACCTGACGTTGGACGAAAGCGTCCAAATCGGAGAGATTCGCGATCATGCCGGTGACGGGATCAATGGCCCCTGAGAAGCTGACTTCCAGGACATAGTTATGGCCGTGGCCGTGAGGATTGTTGCATTTCCCGAAGACCCGGTAATTCTCGTCCTCGCTCAGATGCGGGCTGTGCAGGCGGTGCGAGGCCGCAAATCGATAGCGGCGGCCGAGTTCGATTTTGAGCGCGCTGTCCATCACTTCCCTGCCCCGTTCGCACCGGCACGGTAACAATCGGCGAAGAGATCCGGCGACTCGTACAGGCGGACGCGATGGAGTTTCCCCTGAGTGATTCGGGGCTCCAGCAAGGTCCAGATGACCCGCGCGACGTTTTCACAGGTGGGAATCTGCCCAGCCAGTTCGGGCACCTCATAGTTTAGATGCCGGTGATCCATGCGCTGCATCACTTCGCGTTCGAGAATCTCCTTTAA
>QHYN01000330.1 GCA_003224145.1 Acidobacteriota bacterium | reverse complement strand
CCTAATGTATTACCTGCCGCAGGAGCACCCGCGCATCAGTGATGCGGAGCGCCAGATGATCCTCGCGGACAGACCGGAAACCGAAAGGGACGAAAAATCGCTGCCACGGTGGCGCGATCTTTTGAAGTTGCCCCAGACTTGGGGAGTGATTGTCTCAAAGGGTCTTACCGATCCCGTCTGGTTCTTCATCACCGACTGGTTCCCGATATACCTGATCGCCAAAGGCATTTCACTCCAGAGCGGATTGATTGCGGTCTGGATTCCCTTCCTTGCTGCGGACCTGGGCAATTTTTTTGGCGGTGGCGTTTCCGGCTATTTGATCCGGCGCGGGTGGTCACTAGGTGCCGCGCGGAAAGCGCTGGTCGTTTTTGGAGGCATCGGGGTAATGCTTCTCATCCCGACAATCTTCACGGTGAAGCTGTACCTGATCACCCTGCTTTTTGGTCTTGCCACGTTTTCGTACGCATCGTTTTCGACGATAGCAAACGTGTTGCCTACGGACCTCTACTCCAGCGAGGCAGTCGCTTCGGTGAGCGGCATGAGCGGAACCGGAGCGGGGATCGGAACCATCATCGCCTTCAAGTTAATCGGGCACTTTTCCGATGCGCGTCAGGCGGGGGCCACTCATTCTTTCGATCCGATTGTGATTGTGGCCGGACTCATTCCGTTCATCGGTATGGTCCTGGTATTGTTGCTGGTGCGCAACACACGCGCCACTGATCAGGGGCTGGTGAGGCGAATCTAGAATGTGAATCGTTGCGTGGAACATCTCTCGACGGTATTGTGATCAGAATCATTGAAGATAAATTTTGTATAAGTGTGCGACACAGTGGATGGCCAATCGCAATCAATAGGCGGAATGGCATTCAACTCTGATCAACCGGAAGACTGGAAAAGTTGCCTGGACAGCACCGCATCGGCAGAGGCAGCTGTGTGACGATCCTCGACGAAAGTAGGCTTTTCCCATCAGACCCGGACACACGCTCGGTCGCTAAGCGACTTTATAGCGGCGTACGCGATTTGCCGATCATCAGCCCGCACGGCCACGCTGACCCCCGTTGGTTCGCCGAAGATAAGCCCTTTTCGGATCCGGCCAGCTTGTTCGTCGTCCCTGACCACTACATCTGTCGCATGCTTTACAGCCAGGGTGTCCCGCTTGAACAACTCGGGATTGGATCAACGTCCCTTGAGGACCCCAGACGCGTATGGCGCATTTTTGCCAAGCATTACTATCTTTTCCGCGGGACACCAACGAGACTGTGGCTCGATTTTGCTTTCCAGGAGCTCTTCGGTTTGGATGCGCGTCTTACGCCCGAAAACGCCGACGGATATTACGACGCCATAATGGACAAACTGAAGACGCCGGCGTTTCGTCCGCGAGCACTCTTCGAACGATTTCGAATTGAGGTGTTGGCGACCACGGATTCGCCGCTTGATTCGCTTTCTCATCATAAAGCGATCCGCGCATCGGGCTTCAAGGGACGAATCATTCCGACTTTTCGTCCTGATCCGGTGGTCGATCCTGATTTTCCAAATTTTGTCGAAAATCTTGCTTGTCTCGGGCAGATGACCCACGCAGACACCGCCGGTTGGCAAGGTTATCTTTCCGCATTGCGGCAGAGGCGGCTGGAGTTCAAGGCCCTCGGTTGCACGGCAACGGACCACGGCCACCCGACTGCGGCGACCGCCGACCTGAAGCCTGATTCGGCTGCCCGGCTCTATCAAAAAATAGCTTCGGGCACGGGCGATCCTGACGAGCGCGAATTGTTTCGCGCTCAAATGCTCACCGAAATGGCGGCCATGAGCCTCGATGACGGATTGGTCATGCAAATTCACCCGGGCAGTTTCCGCAACCACAATACGCGGTTATTCCAGCGCTTCGGACGCGATGCCGGCGCGGACATTCCCATGCCCACCAACTATGTGCACGCGCTGCGACCTTTGCTAAACCGTTTCGGTAACGAGTCTGGCTTCACCCTCATTGTGTTCACCCTCGATGAGTCCACTTATAGCCGTGAACTCGCTCCGCTCGCGGGACACTATCCTTGCCTGCGGTTAGGTCCCGCGTGGTGGTTCCATGACAGTCCGGAAGGCTTAATGCGCTTTCGCGAATACACCACAGAAACCGCCGGCTTCTACAATACCGTCGGTTTCAATGACGACACCCGGGCGTTTCTCTCGATTCCCGCGCGACACGATGTCGCGCGTCGCGTCGATTGCTCCTTTCTTGCGCGCCTGGTTACGGAGCACCGCATTGATGAGAATGAAGCGCGCGAGGTCGCTTCAGACCTGGCCTACGGGCTTGCTCGGAAGGCATACAGGCTGTAGAAGCAGAAGCACACTTTGCCATTACGCCGATTGGCACGATAGAAAACGCTCGGTACTTCATACTCGAAAGCAGGCACATGTCGCAATGAGAAGCTCAGGTTCTCCCATGACCAGGGTGCGCTGGTCGATTTGCGCCATGCTTTTCTTCGCGACGTCGATCAATTACGTGGATCGCCAGGTGTTCAGCATTCTGGCACCGACTCTTCAGCACTCCATTGGTTGGACGGAAGCGCAATATGGGTACATTGTCGGCGCATTCCAGTTTGCCTACGCGATCGGGCTGGTGGTTGTCGGTCGAATGGTCGATAGGCTCGGTTGTCGCCTC
>QHYN01000341.1 GCA_003224145.1 Acidobacteriota bacterium | reverse complement strand
GTCCCGTTCATACGCAGGCTGGCCGCTATGTCTCGCTCATTGCGCAAGGAAGGTACGAAGAAGCTTATCGGTACGCCCGGGTCCCAAACCCTTTTGCTTCCATCTGCGGCCGCGTCTGCGGTCATCCATGTGAACCTGCCTGTCGCCGCGGCCAGTTCGATCTGCCCATCTCCATCCGCGCCCTAAAACGTTTCGTCACCGAGCGCCACGGACCGGAATCGCGCAATCCCATCGATGTCTTTCGCGAGCGGCCACGGGTGACCCGTCCAGAAAAAGTTGCCGTCATCGGTTCCGGTCCAGCGGGCATGTCAGCCGCCCACGACCTAGCGTTGCTTGGCTATCCCGTCACCGTCTTCGAGGCCGCCGCTGTTCCCGGCGGCATGATGCATCTTGGCATCCCCGAATATCGCCTGCCGCGCGATGTCCTGCAGGCCCAGATTCGTGAAATCCTCGACATGGGCCCGGAACTTCGCCTCAACATGCGGCTCGGGCGCGACTTCTCTCTCGAAGATCTCCGCCGCCAGGGCTACAAAGCCATCCTGCTTGCCTTTGGGCTGCACCGCAGCCGCGACCTCAATCTGCCGGGCAACGATCTGGACGGCGTGGTCAAGGGCATCGACTTTCTCCTCAACGTCAATCTTGGCTACCGCTTCCAAATCGGCAAACAAGTGGTGGTCATCGGCGGCGGAAACGTGGCCATTGACGTGGCGCGTTCCGCCATGCGCGAGCAGCAACAGAAACTGATGACCGACATCGCCGGCGTCGTCCTTCCCGATCAACTGACCTCCAGCGAAATGGACGTGGTCATGAAAGAGTTCATGGACGTCTCCCGCCAGGCCTTGCGCATGGGCGCCCTGGAAGTGCATCTCGTTTGCCTCGAGTCCCGCGTGGAAATGCCGGCTGCGGAAGAAGAGATCGAGGAGGGTCTTCTCGAAGGAATCAGGATACATCCCTCTCTCGGCCCCAAGCAGTTTGTCGGCAAGAACGGCAAATTGACCGGCCTCGAAGTCATCCGCTGCACATCGGTTTTTGACGAGCAGCGGCGCTTCAGTCCGAAGTTCGCAGAGGGCACGGAAGCTATCATTCCCTGTGACACCGTGATTCTCGCCATCGGGCAAGCTTCGGATGTTTCTTTCCTCAAACCCTCTGACGGCCTCGAGACCACGCGCCAGGGGACCCTGAAGATCGACCCTGCAACGCTGATGACCACCGCGCCCGGCATCTTTGCTGCGGGTGACATCGCCTTCGGCCCTCGTCTCATCATCAACGCCGTCGCCGACGGCAAAAAAGCGGCCGAGCAAATCGACAAGTTCCTCCGCGGTCCCGAGTGGCAGCCCAAGCCGCAGTTCGTACAAATCACCGTTCTGGACCATCACAAAATGGCCGAAGAATACGATGAGTATTCTCGAGTGGCTGTCCCGGTGATCCCTCTCGAACGCCGCACGGGCATGGCTGAAGTGGAAACCGGTTTCACCGAGGAGCAAGCCCGGCGCGAAGCCTCGCGCTGCCTACAGTGCTGGATCAACACCATCTTCGAAGGCAACGAAGCAAGCGGCAGCGAATGCATCCTCTGCGGCGGCTGCGTGGATGTTTGCCCGGAAAACTGTTTGCAGCTTGTTCCCCTCCGCCAGTTTGAATTCTCCGGCGAAACTCGCCAACAGCTCGCCGCGACTTCCGATTCGCGCGCCGCAGAATTGCTTCATCTTTCTCCGGAAGAACTCTCGACCGGCGTGGGCTCGGTGATGGTGAAGGACGAAACCATCTGCATCCGCTGCGGTCTTTGCGCGGAGCGCTGCCCGGTGAACACCATCACTATGGAAGCATTTGAGGTTTTCGATCGCGATCCGAATCTAGTCCAAATTGAAGAGATGGTTCTCCATTCATGAGTGAAACAAAACACTCTTCGCTTCCTCGAGTGCCCCTCTCCGGGGATGCTGCTAACGAGATCACCCGGCGCGATTTCTTGAACGAAATCACTCTAGGAACCCTCGGCATTGCCGGTCTAGGGTCCGTTGCCGTGACCTATCAATTTTTTTCGCCCAACGTCTTGTTTGAGCCCCCGACGACCTTTCGTGCCGGGAATCCCGATCTTTATCCCGTCCATTCCGTGACCTTTCTTCAGGACCAGCAGGTGTACATCGTGCGCATGCCCGAAGGCTTCTATGCGGTGTCCGCCATCTGCACGCATTTGGGTTGCGTTACGCAATGGAAGCCCGACACCGACATGATTGCGTGCCCCTGCCATGGTAGTAAGTTCAAATCCGATGGCGCAAGAATCGAAGGCCCCGCCCCGCGGCCTCTCCCGCACTTTGCTATCTCGCTGACACCGGATGGAGAATTGCTCGTCGACAAACTGCAAAACATTAACACTTCTCAAGTCTTGAAAGTGTGAAGGAAACGATGGCTTCAACTCTTCATTCCGCGCTGCAGA
Source organism: Acidobacteriota bacterium (assembly GCA_003224145.1). GTDB lineage: Bacteria > Acidobacteriota > Terriglobia > Acidiferrales > UBA7541 > Acidiferrum. The sequence continues at coordinate 176 of QHYN01000341.1, read as the reverse complement.
ACCTTCGCGAAACGAAAGTCTGGAAGTCCATCTTTCGCCGCGGCCCCGCGAATACGAACCGCACGCGCAGCCTCGCCGTCTTCGGCAATCTGTTCCTCCACTGGCTGCCAGTCAAGGTTCGAGAGAAGTCTCTCCGCGTGCGAGCCTCGTACTATCTGGGCTCGATCTCTTTCCTC
>QHYN01000340.1 GCA_003224145.1 Acidobacteriota bacterium | reverse complement strand
ATGCGGTTGGTTCCGGAAGGATTCTAGAGGAAGAGCCGGGGGAACAAGGAAATTTCTTCGCGGGCTGTGACGAATTTTGGAAGTTAGATGTTGGAAGTCAGAGGTTGCCGGAAAGGCAGCGTAGAATCCCTAGCCCCGGTCCGGGCTACTTCGACTTGCCAGCCGTGGACTGCTCCATGAGCATTTTGAAGGTTCTTGCGGGAGGTGGGAGGATCTGATTTGATACCGCCATCGATACGGCGATGAAGCCGTCCGGAGCTACCGTCCCAGGGAGGAGCTGGGCAGTACGGGGGCCCGACGGGGGCTACGAATCGAGGTAGGCCGAGGTAGAGGATGGCGGCGACGGAGAGCATGCGATTCACGGTGGAAGGCGCGGGCGACGTGCCCGCGCTGCTGCTGCGTCCGGCGAAGGCGCGTTGGCTCCTTGTGCTGGCCCATGGAGCGGGCGCGGGGATGAGGCATCCGTTTCTCGAAGCGCTGGCGGAAGAACTGGCCCGGGTGAGTGTGGCGACCCTGCGGTATCAGTTTCCCTATATGGAGCAGCGGCGGCATGTGCCGGATGCACCGAGCGTGCTGACGGCGACTGTGGAAGCGGCGGTGCAGGCCGGAGCGAAAACGGCACCGGAGTTGCCATTGCTGGCGGGTGGGAAATCACTCGGAGGGAGGATGACGTCGACGGGCGCGGCGGAAGGGAAATTAGAAGGAGTGCGAGGGCTGGTATTTTTCGGATTTCCGCTGCACCCGCCGAAGCGGCCGGGAACGAAACGTGCAGAACATTTGAGGAAAGTCAAACAGTCGATGCTGTTTTTGCAAGGGACGCGAGATGATTTAGCAGATTTGAACCTTTTGCGGCCGATCTGCGAGGAGCTGGGAGAACGGGCGACACTGCACGTGATCGAGGGAGCGGATCATTCGTTTCATGTGCTGAAGAAATCGGGGAAGACAGAGGAGGGAGTTAGGCGCGAACTGGCGGAGACTGTGGCGGCGTGGGCAGGAAAGGGCTGGCCGACACGCGCTGAAGTTTGATAGGCTTCGCCGAACACTTGCGTGGTGGAGCGCCCGTGTCAGGAGGCTCGCGTCTCCACTCTGTGTCCGTGCAGACTGGAAGATAAGTGCGCAGGTCCGAGATAGAACGCACGCAATAGAAAGCAGCCGAGGGGAACGTGGCATACAACGTCATTCAGGAAAAATTGAAAAAAGGAAACGTCGTGGTCCTCGACGGCCCGATGAACACGGAGCTGGTCCGCCGCGGGATCCGCTGGCGCAAGCACGGCCTGCTGACCGATACCGTGGCTGTCGAGCAACTCCACCGGGAGTACTTGAACGCCGGGGCCGACGTCATCCGCACGAATACGTTTCAGCTCAACCGGCTCACTTACCTCAACGTTTTCCGCAGCCCCGAGCATCAGGCGCACATCGGCGCGCCGGGCCTGGCCGAGCTGGTGCCGCAGCTCCTGAAGACGGCGATGCGCCTCATCCGGCAGGCACGCATCAAGGCCATGAAGTCCGACAGCGTAGCGATCGCCGGCGTGCTTTCTCCTATGCAGCACTGCTTCCGGCCGGACCTCGCCCCGACCGAGGAAGTGGCGCGCCGCGAGCACGCCTTTATGGCGCGCATTTTTAAGGAAGAGAAAGCGGACTTGCTCATCGCTGATAGCATGAACACCATCCGCGAAGCCAAGGGCGCGCTCGCAGCGGCCCGGGCCGTCGGCCTGCCCGTCTGGGTGAGCTTCGTGCTGGGGCCCGAGGGCGAACTGCTCAGCCGCGAACCGCTGGCCGACGCCGTGAAAGCGATGAAGCGGCGCGGCGCGGAAGCCGTGCTGGTGTGCAACGTGCCGCCTGAGGACATGTCAAGAACGGTGCCGCGCCTGAAGGCCATGACTTCGCTCCCGTGCGGCGGCTACGCGCAGATCGGGAAGTTTTCGCCGCCGAGCTGGAAGTTCGACTTTTTCCCCCAGTTCATCGACACGGAATCGTGGCCGCCGGAGCGCTACGCGGGCGAAGCTCGCAAGTGGATTGCGGAAGGCGGGAAAATCATTGGCGGGGACTGCGGCACCGGCCCCGCGCACATCGCCGCATTGCGCGCAGCAGTTTCTGTTGGCGCGGCCGCTGCCGGAGGACGTTAACGTGAGCTATCTTCCCATTAAGGAAAAACTGGCGCGCCGCGAGACCGTCATTCTTGACGGTGCCATCGGCACAGAGATTCTACGCCGCGAGGTGACCTGGGCCGATCATCAGTTGATGAGCCGCCCGGAATTCGTCCGCACCATCCACGCCGACTACATCAATGCCGGCGCGGAAATCATCTCCACGAACAGCTTCCAGCTCTGCAGGCGCGCGCTCTTCAACCATTTTCGCGACGAGACGCACCGCAGGCACATCGGGGCGGGCGATCTGGATACGCGCGCCAGCACGCTGCTCGCGCAATCGGTGAAACTTGCCGTCGAGGCGCGCGAACAGACGAAAGCAAAGCAGCGCGTCGCCGTGGCCGCGGCGGTGACCACGCTCGAATGGTGCTTCCGGCCGGACCTGGCACCTTCCGATGCCCAGGCGAGGACCGAGTATCGCGAAATCTTTCAGGTCGTGAAGGACGCCGGCGCGGACCTGGTGCTCCTCGAAACGGTGAACAGCATCCACGAAGCAGCTACCGC
>QHYN01000230.1 GCA_003224145.1 Acidobacteriota bacterium | reverse complement strand
CTGACGAAAAAGCCAGCGGATAGGAACTCCGTCGGGTCAACGGGTGCCGGAATAGCCCGTGTTGTTGCTTGCGCTGGTCACCGGGACAGTGATGGTATTGTCGAGGCGCACCAGCATGCCGGTCTGCGCAGGCAGTTCGACTTCCTTCCCCTTGCGCGCGACGATGTAGGCAGCGCTGCCCGCGAGTCCCAGCCCGAAGCCGCGGACGACGTGGCTGAAGACCGCGCCAATGAGCGTGCCGCCGCCGGTTCCCACGGTGGCTGCGACGACGTCGCCCTTGATGTCGTGCTTCTCTTCGATCACCTGGCCTTCTTCCACTTTCACGTCTTTGCGTGGCTTGCCGTCGGCCTGTCCGTGCGGCTGCTCGATGGTGATGATGCTCATCTGCACCGGAATCAGACGGCTATCGACTTCGATGGAGCGAAACGTGAGATTCATGTAGGCCTGGCCACGGATGACGGAGAAACGCCGGGCCTTCTCTATCGTGCCGATCACGCCGTTCACGCGAGTGCCAGCGGGAAGCAGCAATTGATTGCCAAGAAACACAGGCTCGGCTACAACGGCGACGAACGGGTCCCCCTCTCTTGCGACACTGGAATTCATGCCGCTCAAAAGCGTGAGATGAACCTGCGTGCCTTGCATCACCTGGCGCGGCTCGGCGTAGCACGCCGGGGCGGTGGCACAGAACAGCGCGGCCACCAAAAGAAAAGACAATGCAACTTTCATGGAGTCCTCCTGCTCGACTAGGAAGTGCGAGCTAGCCTCGTATCGTGAGGCGACACTGAGGCGATGCCTCGGTGTGTTCCGCTGGCGCGCGGACCTCATTCCGGCAGGGCTGAAACGAGGTGGATGGGGAGGAAGTCCATCCGAAGGTAGGGTACCCGATTTTTAAGCTGACGTGGGAGACTTTCTGAGGGTGTGGCTTTTCCATCAAGCCCCTCACTTTCAAGCGCCGGTTAGTAGAAAGTCAAAAGGAGCCGCAACGAATCTTGCCGAGAATACCGCGGAGGAGTATCGTTTGCCGGGTTGGTATTCCATCCTATCGATGGAGGAACCTTGATGAAGAAAGTTCGAGTGGGGAAAGCTTGTGCAGTCCTGGCGGGGATCGTGGCTCTGACGGTGGCGGCTTTCAGCCAGGAAAAGAAAGAAAACATGGAAGCGCATAAGATCGTGCACTTCGGGGATTTGAAATGGACACCCATCATAAAAGGGTGTGAGTTGGCGCCGGTGGCAGGCGATTTCAATGCGGAAGGCGCGCCCTTCGTTCTGCGCCTCCGGTGTGCTGATGGAACCAAGATTCCCGCGCATTGGCATCCGACGGATGAAAATGTGACGGTGTTGAAGGGAACTTTTCTTGTCGGGATGGGAGAGACTTTCGACGAGAGCAAATTGCAAACGATGAACGTCGGAAATTTTGTTTCTGTGCCCAAGGAAATGCGACACTTTGCCCTGAGCAAGGGTGAGACGATCGTACAGGTCCACGCAATGGGCCCATTCAAAGTGAATTGGGTGAATCCTTCGGAAGTACAGCCACCAGACAGTCCAGCCGGTGCAACGGCCAAGCCGAAGTCTTGATCTCGGCTTTCTACGCAGGGCGAAAGAGCAGATTCGAGAGAATCATTCGAATGGAGAATCGAAAGTGAGATGCGGCGTCCGTCCTCGCTGCACTCGCGGCGCTATGCTAGACTTTTCTTCGCGGACGCGCGAGAGTGCGCGACTGCCGGAGCGTGGAACTTCGGGCTCTGTGCAACGAGGTCCCGCGAACCCCGCCAGGCCCGGAAGGGAGCAACGGTACCGGGAACACCTCGGGTGCCGCAGATCACCCGAAGTTCCTCTCGTCGTGAAAAGTTTTCAGTTGTTAGTTTTAAGTTCTAAGTAAAGAACCTAGCATACAGGGCGCTGTACGCAATCGAGATTCGGCTTGCGTTTTGTTTTGCAGTTGGCAGAAACCGAAATCAAGAAAGTCAGTTGGCAACTCTCAGTTCCAGGGAAAGAACCTTGAAGGAAGGACGAAACATCCAATCAGGAGAAGTCTGCGTTTTGTTTTACTTAGAACTGAAAACTGAGAACTAAGAACTCCAAATGAGCTACCAGGTCATAGCCCGCAAGTGGCGCCCGCAAAGCTTCAACGATCTCGTCGGCCAGCAACATGTAACGGAAACTCTGAGGAACGCGATCAAGAACAACCGCGTGGCTCACGCGTACATTTTTTCGGGCGCGCGCGGAGTCGGTAAGACGACAGCAGCGAGGATTCTTGCGAAGGCCTTAAATTGCGTGAAAGGGCCGACGCCGGATCCGTGCGGAGAGTGCGATTCCTGCAAGGAAATTGCCGCGGGCACTTCACTGGACGTCATTGAAATCGACGCAGCCTCGAACCGCGGCATCGACCAGATTCGCGAATTGCGAGAGATGGTGCGGTATGCACCGGCAGCTTCGCGAAGCAAGGTGGTGATTCTCGACGAAGCGCACATGCTGACGGGCGAAGCTTCCAATGCCTTGCTCAAGACACTGGAAGAACCGCCCGATCGCGTGATCTTCGTGATGGCTACCACGCAGCCGGAAGATTTGGTCGACACCATCCGGTCGAGGTCGCAGCACTTTCATTTTCGCGTTCTGACATTCGCGGAGATAACGAAGCGGCTGGAAGAAATCGCGCGGAAAGAGGAATTGAAGGTCGAGCCGGGCGCGATGGCGGTGATTGCGCGAATGGCAGAGGGAAGCTTGCGCGATGCGCTGTCGCTGCTGGAGCAAGCCCGCGCCTACTGTGGAGACACGATCCCGGATGAAGAAGTGCGCGCGCTGCTTGGCGTTGTGCCGGAAGATGCCCTCGATGAACTGGTCGGAGCGATTGCAGAGGGTTCGGCCGACCGCGCGCTGGGACTGGTGCACACGTTCCAAAAAGAGGGGCGCAACCTGCAGCACTTCTGCCGGGAAGCGATCCGGCACGTGCGCAATCTGCTGATCGCACGGGTGTGCGGAGCAGACTCGGACTTGATTGCAGCAACGCCGGACCAGCGGCCAGCAATCGCGAAGGCTGCCGCGCTCTTCAGCGAAGAGGACCTGACGCGATTCTTTCAGATTTTGCTGCAAACGGATGATGACCTGCGGCGGAAGCCCGATCCGCGCGTACACCTGGAAATGGGCTTGCTGCGGTTGATCCACGCGTCGCGCCTCGCGCCGCTGGAAGAACTGCTCGCCGAATTGAAGAGCGGAACACCGGGGAGCGGCACAAACATCGGAGCGTCACGGGCAGGTTTATCCGCTTCGGCGCAAGCGCGGCCGGTCGCAGCGCAGGCAAAGACACCGGCGTTCGAGTCAACAGAAGCAAGACACCAATCTCCCGCTCCGCATGCCCCTGGAACAATGTCAGCTCCCAGCGAAGTTGCCGCGCCTAAGGGCCAAGGAACTGCGCCGCGCGTCCACGGGATTTCAGTCGAACAGGTTGCGGAGATTAAGGCGGCCATCCAGGCGCAGCAGAAATTTTTGGGCGAACTGGTGGAACACGGCAGCACATGGGAACTCGAAGGCCCGGAGCTATGCATTTATTTTTCGCCAGACAAGCACGCCTTCGCGGAAATGATTGGAGGGCGCGAGTCGCTGGAGAAGATCCGTAACGTTTCGAGCAAGGTGCTGGGCCGGGCCGTGCGAGTCTGTGCTAGACTTGAATCAGTTGCAGCCGCGGCGGCATCGGCATCGGGCCCGCAGGACTTGCGTACACGGTTTGAGCGCGATCCTTTGGTGCGGTCGATGCTGGAGCGATTCGGTGGTAAAATCTCCGAGGTGAGGCTGCGGCAAGAAGAAAAGTGAACTTCGGCAAGAAGGACCGAGAAAGAATGGAAGTCAACGCTATCCAACAGATGCTTTCGCGGCTGCGCCAAGTGCAGGAAGACTTGCAGCGGCAAGTGAACGCCGTCGCGGTCGAAGCTTCGGCCGGCGGGGGCATGGTCACCGTGAAGATGAACGGCCAGAAGCAGATCGTGGATGTGCGGATCGAGCCGGGAGTCTTCGCCAGCAAGGACCAGGAGATGTTGCAGGATTTGATCCGCGCGGCGGTCAATGAAGCTTCGCGGCGCGTCGACGATGAACTTGCCAACCAAATGAGAAATCTCACTGGAGGAATTCCCGGAATTGCCGGCCTGAAAATCCCCGGCCTCTTCTAGGGATTCGAGTCCCTCTTGACGGATTTTTTTCTCCTCATTTCACGAACTCGCCGTTATGTACCTCGTACTCCACACGGAAGGGCTTTCGTTCCTTGCGGTTTTCCCAATGTTCCTGCGCGATCATGCGATTCGCCTGGGCGATTCTTTCGGAAGGCAACGGGTGCGAACGAAAGTATCCTGTCAAGCTCTGGATGGCGAGCTGGGAGAGTTCTTCGTCCGGACTCTCGGCGCGAATGACATATTCGTTGCAAAGCTTGGCAAAGCGTTCGAACAGGTCAACTGCTCCGTACGGGGAGTAACCGGCTTGCACGGCCAGATGCATCCCTTCGCGGTCTGCTTCAAACTCTTCGTCCTTGTGGTAGCCAATCGCCCAGAAATCCAGCGGAATCTGCACCAAGGCTCCAACAACATCAAGATCGAGTTTTTTCAATTGCGCTTCCACCTGAACGCGCTCGACACAATGATAATGGTCGATGTGTTCGATCTCGTGGGCCAGGACGTTGGCAAGCTCATCTTCACTCACCATCAAATCGAGCATGCCTTCGCCGATGTATACCGGCCCGCCGGGAAGCGAGAAGGCGTTGAGCATGTTGTGGTCCGGCAGCACGGTAAAGGAATAGGGCAGATGACGATGTGCATGGAGGGCGACCGCTCCACCGACGCGCCGGACGTATTTCTCTTGCCCCTGTTCTTCGGGAGTTAGCTTGCGGGTTTGCATGGCGTAGCGTGAGGCGAGTTCCCTGCCGACAGCGATTTCCTGCTCATCCGAGAGCCGCGTGAAATGCATGGGGAGACGCGCGAGGTCGCGCTGAGCGTCAGCTGCCATGTTCAAAATGGCGTTGGGGGAAACTGGAGTGGGCCTTGGGCGCCGCTGGCTCCAATAGAGGCCCGTGAGGGCAACGCCCAGGATCAGGAAGAAAAGAACAAAGACGATAGAACGCTTCATAAATATTGGCGAATGGTGTCGCGGTAGCGTGTGTAGAGAAAGGAAACGAGAATCAGCGCAATGCCAACAACGATGAGCGTGATATATCGATCGCGCGGCTCGAGGCCCCAAACATCGAGAGCCATGACTTTGCCCGCGCAAAGCAAGAGCAGGCCGAGGCCGGTAAGCCGGAAGCTCCGCTCGCTGACGGCCAGGGCGAGCAGGAAGATGAGCACTCCTTCAATGCCCCACGACACGGTGATCATGCCGGTCTTCATCTTCAAAGCCAGCATGCAGGTCAGCAAAATGACAGAAACAAAAAACTGCAATTGTTCGGGACGACGGAAAACCATTTGCAAGAACCGGGCGAGCCGACTGGAATTCGGTGCAGGTTTGAAGCGGTCGCGCAGCCGGAATGCTAAGACGAGGCTGGCCAACAGAATAGCAGCGGCGGAGCTCACCACCAGGTAGTCACCCTTCCAATCGTTTCCGCCGAAATAACTTCCACCGAACAGATTGTGAGTCATGCCTCGGCCAAACACGCCGAGAGTCAAGAGCAAACCCTGTTGCAGGAAGAGCGGCTGGTCCAGAGCGAGGGAGGCGCCCAGCAGCACGAAAACGATGGCCGCCCACGACGTGACCACCCATTCCATCGGAAACTGGAAATAGAAGAGCGCCACAATGGTGGCGGTGCCCAAATAGGCGACGAGAAAATCAAAGTGTAGGGTGCGGTCGCGCGCAATGATTTGGTCTTTTTGCGGCAATTGTGCGTAGACAAAAAAGAAAATCAGCGCCAAAGGAAGAATCGTGTACATCCTTGGACCCCAGAATTCCCCAGGCTCACCAGCAGTGAGATTGGCGAAGAAAATCCGGATGAACGCGGCGATCAGCGCAACATACGCCTGATAACGGAACTGGGGGATCTTTCGAAGAATGCCGTATTCAAAAAGGACCAGGCCGAAGACCGCCCAGCCCACGGCGATGCTGAGCGGCAGCAATTCGTACCATAGGAGCAAAGAAACGATGGTCGATGCCGCCCAGGAGTAAATGTGATGGAAGTCGCGGCGGCGCCATTCTTCGGGCATGCGAATCAGGCGCGAGAGCGCGTAGAAAATTACCGCAACGATCGCCAGCGACAGCAGCCGTACGCTGAGGCCGCGCCACGTCGCATGGAGATATAAATTCACGCTGAACACGCGCAGCACAGTGATTCCAGCAAGCGCGTGGGACTGCCACGGCAATTCTTCGAATTTCAGGCGCTGATCGACAATCGCCAGCACCAGGGCGAACCCAGCCCACAGCGGAGCAAGCCAGCCGTTGGGAGCTTCATACCAGGCGAGATACGCCAGGAGCCCCGTTGCAGCGAACGAATGAAAGAAAGCCACGGCACGCGCGAAGCGCTGCTCTGGGGCGGCTTGGCGCGAGAGGAAATACAATCCGGCAGCAACCACGGAAATGGTGAATACCCGGAGCAAGATGGGGCCCCAGAATTTCTGTTCGAGGCCGTAGTTGTAGAAAAACGCGCGAAGCAGAGCACAGATTCCAACCACGTTGGCCTGCCAGGCGAGTTGCTGATAGCGAATCCAGCGCGCGGACAGTGCGAGTGCGACCGCGAAAACAATCCATCCGAAGGCAATCCATGGCGCGCGCAGAGCCTCCTCGAGAATCCAGACCATCAACCCGGACCCCGCCCAAGTGTAGGCAACCTGCGCGATGCTGAGGTGACGAGGATTTATGACGCCAACGCGCTTCGCGAGCCAGTAGAGGCCGGCAACCACCGGCAAAGCGCCCAGCGCGTGCACCGGAATGGTATGCCAGGTGTGCGCGTTGTACTGGTCTGCCGTAAGCGCGGTGAAAACAGCGAGACCACCCAGAACATGCGAATGCCAGCCGATGGCGTGATGGGTCAAGGCCCGCGCGGCTTCCGAGAGAATTACCGCGAAGGCGATGAAGGCAAGCGGCTGCCAGAGTTCGGGCACTTCAAACCAAATGAGCAGAGCGATGATAGCTGTGCCCGCGGCAGCAAAAAGGCCGCGCAAAGTTCGCTGCTCCGGATCGTCCCGGTGCGCGGCCAGCTTGGCCGTGAGATAGAACGCTGCTCCGAGAATGGGCAAAGTCAGGAGACGCATGCGCACGTGCGCGTGTTCGGGGGATTCCAGGTGCAGATTGACAACCGCCGTACGATAGAGAGTGACGAGCCCGAGTAACGTATATTGCACCTGCAAATGTCGCGACTCGAGAGCGCGGCCGGCTGCTGCCAGAATGAGCATGACCGCTGCGAAAGCGATTGCTGTCCAATCCTGCAAGAAAAGAGCCCAGACCGCTGTAGCTGCGGCAAAAGCGCCCAGATAAGAATGCACGGTCAACAACGGCCGATCGGGAGAGCGGTCAAAAAATTCTTTCCAGCGCGAGCCGAGCCCGGGACTGTTGAGGTAGAACACGATGGCGCAGAAAGCGAAAAGGACACCCGCGCCGAGCTCCAGCTTTTCACCCTGCAAACGCAGGTTGACAAGATCGCGGAAGTCGAACCCGAGGAGCCGGATGCCAACCAGAAGACCCGTAAGCAGGCCGAGACGGCGAAAGACAATTTCCTTCACCAGGACGCCGGCAATCAGAAACACTTCCGTGCCAACGAGCCAGAGGATCGTCACGTGTTTGTCGTTGCCCGCGTAGTGGGCTGGGACAGCCGCGAGCATGAGCGCCGCACCGGCGACAGTAAGCACGATGAATGCTTCGCGGCGGCGTTTCGTAACGGGAATCTGTGCACAGATAAATTCCGCCGCTCCCACAGCAAATAGCGCGATGTATGCGAGTTCCGGCTGCACCGACTGAAACTTCAGGCACCCGAGAAGCAGAAACATGTTGAGAACTGCTGCGGCAGTGGAAACATGCTCTTCGAAATCGCTCTTGATCGAGCGAGCTATATAGGAAATGCGGAAGGTGAACCAGTAAAGGAAAAGGATGACCAGGCTAGCATGGTATTCGGGAAAGGCGTGTCCTTGCGCGCCATTGATGCCAAGAAGCCGATAGAGCCAGTAAAGATGAGTGAGATAGGTGGAAAGAATCCCGAATACTTCCAGTTCGAACCAGCCCATCTTCAGGACGATGGATACCAGGCCAATCGCAAGGAAAACTCCTGCGGAAAGACTATAAACGCTATTTTGACTGAGCCCAACAGTAAAATAGCCAAGAAGAAAAGCGAGGCCGGTGACGAATTGCGAGCGATAACGAAGGGTATGAAGCGCCATGGCCACTGCAACCAGCAGCATCAGCGCACAATCGACGGTCAGCCATTCGAGGTCTCGCGGAAAAACACGCATCGCGCCAACGTGATACATCCCGTACGTGCTGAAGAACAGCAGTGCCCAGCCGCCCCCGATCCCGGTGCGGCCGAGAAGGCGATAGCGCTCACGCTTTTCGAGCGCAATCCCACCAGCGAGAAGAAAGATGGAAGTGAAGTATGAAATACCAACCTTGCCCAGCGGGCCGAGCGTACCAAGCTCGTAAATGCCAAAGAGAGCGACGCCGACTACCAGGATGATGATGCCCAACTTGTTGAGCCAGTTGGTGCCGAGTGTTTCCTCGATGGCCGAAACGGCTTTCATGCGCTGCTGAAGCGTGGCCTTTCGCGCAGGAACGCGAAGGGCGGAAACCGGCGGAGACGTGGTGACACGCGCAGCCGCGGTAGGAGGAATCTCTACCGCAGGCTTCGGTGTGAGAGACGGCACGCGCGACGCCGGAGGCTGGACCGCTGGTGCCGCCTGCTTGCTCGGAGGAGGTGGCGCAGGCGATTTCTGGTAGGGTGTGCTCGCCGGTGGGGTAGGTGGTGATGCCGGCAATTGGGGAGTTGGCTCTGGCGGCTTTTTCTCCAAGGGCGGTTCCGCCCGTTTTTCGAGAATTGGGCTCGACGCAGGCGTTATGGAAGGCAGCGGTGGCACTTTTACCGGTGTCGGCAACTCGACGCGAGAGGGCACCGCAGGCGTTTCCTTGACAGGAGGCGCAACGGGAGCGACAGGGCGTTCAACCGGCGTTTCGACAGTTGAAGGCGCCAGAGGGGCAGCAGTAACAAGCTGTTTCTTGAGGTAGGCGACCTCGTGATGCAAGGAGGCGAACTCCCGGGAATGCGCTTCCCGGACCTGGTCCAAATCCGTGCGTAATTTCTTGTATTTCCCTAACAGGTAAAGCGTCAGGAAGGGAGTGATGACCGCCAGGATTGCGAAGAGGACAATAATCAGCTCAACCATGGGCTATGGGCGTCCTTGGTAGTGCTTGACCCTTTCCGATGGTAGAACGACCCCAGACGAGAATCTTGCACTTTGTTTCCCAGTTGGCCCTGCCAGTAAACGGGTTCTTGATAAATAGCTCAGATTGCGGGACTTAGTGAAGTACTGCCTTGCCTGGCCCGTATCCAAAGCACGACATTAGAAGTGTCATTGCCAACTCTGAGCCGTTTGCGCTAATGCGCGCCGCTATGTTACACATTCTGCATGCCTGACTTTGCCGCTCCTGTCGAACGCCTCATCGATGAATTGAAACATCTCCCCGGGATTGGCCAAAAAACCGCGCAGCGCCTGGCGTTTTTTCTGCTGCGGGCTGCGCCGGAAGATGCGCTGGCGCTCGCCGACGCCATTCGCGACGCCAAGGAAAAAATTCGCGCCTGCTCCATCTGCCAAAACCTCACGGATGCCGATCCTTGTCTCTACTGCACCGGGCCCACGCGAAACAAGAAGACCATTTGTGTGGTCGAAGAAGCGCACAACATCCTGGCTATCGAGAAGACCCGCACGTACAGCGGTATGTATCACGTACTGGGCGGCTCGCTTTCTCCGCTCTCCGGCCGTGGTCCGGATCAACTTCATATCAAGTCGCTTATTGAGAGATTGAAAGGCGCCACGGTGGAAGAGATCATCATCGCCACGAATCCCACTGCGGAAGGCGAAGCAACCGCCGTCTACCTTTCAAAGCTCCTCAAACCGTTAGGCGTCCGCGTCACCCGCATTGGCGTCGGCATCCCAGTAGGTGCTGACTTGGAATATGCCGACGAAGTGACCATGCTGAAAGCCATGGAAGGGCGCCGGGAACTTTAGCGAATCGTTCCACATTGGGAGGTCGTCACCCTCCACAAATTCCGAAACGCTTCCAGCGTCACTTTCTTCGAAAGTGTGACTCAGGGTCGGTCCTCCCTCCCTAGCTGCCGCTTTCCCATGCCCCTTACCATCGTTAAATGACTTCTAGTACTTACAGTACGCTCTAGTCAATTCTTCCAATTTGGTATACAGTTTGAATTCCACGGTGGTTGTCTCCCCACCTGCAAATGCCAACCGCTCCGCGGCGGACAGGAGTTGCGCTCATGTCAAACCTGGCGCACTACATGGCGCAGTATGATCACGAGCACGGATCTGCTTCGAACAAAATCCTGCATGGTGTCGGGATACCCATGATTTTTGTTGGAATCATTCTCCTGCTTCTCATGAAGTGGGTCTGGGGAGCAGTATTTTTCTTGGGAGGATGGGTGCTCTTGTTTCTCGGGCACCGGATGGAAGGAAATAATCCAGCGTTTTTTCAGGGACCGATTTATTTGTTGGTCGGACCAATCTGGGTCGCAAAGGAAGCTTGGATGCTTTTGACGGGAACGCACAGGAAACCAGCCCCGGAAGGTGCCACAGAGAGCGTCGCCAGGAAGTAGTGCGGCGCCTCTGGATCGCGAGAAGGGATAACACTGAGGTACGGGGCGGTTTGTATGAATGATTCAGGCGGAAATTTTGTTGATGAGACAATCGAGATGGTTTCGGAAACCGTAGCCAACCCCGGCAGCGAGTTGAGAAAGCGGAGAAGCACGCGCATCGTGCAGGCTGTTCCTCTCGTAGTAACCGGTGTGGATGCGCTCGGCCGACCGTTTGTGGAGCGGACTTCGTCGCTCATCATCAACTGCCATGGGTGTCGCTACCAGTCAAAACACTATGTCCTGAAAAACATGTGGGTGTCTTTGGAGGTTCCCCACCCGGAAACGGGACAGCTCCCGCGCACGGTGCGGGGCAGAGTGGCATGGATTCAGCGGCCACGCACAGTCCGTCAGTTGTTTCAGGTAGCCTTGGAATTAGAAGTTTCCGGAAATGTTTGGGGCATCGCGTTCCCGCCCGAAGATTGGTTTGCATTTCCTGAGGGGGTACAGCCCGCGCCTAAGGTGGACGCACCGCCGGAAGAGGCAGAGGTTGCATCTCTTGCTGCTGAACCCGAAGCGGCAGCAGGTGTGCACGAGGCCGAGGTTCCCCCGGCGATCGTGGGCGATAACCTGCGAGTTTTTCCTTCTCCGGCAAGCACCACGGACGCGTCTCTCCAATTGGCACGCCAGGTCGCCAGGCTGGTCGCCGATGCCAGGCAACAAATTCAGGCGGCCGCGCGGGAAGCGGCTTCTCAAGCGGTCTCGGTCGAGCGGCGTCTCTCCTTCGAGCAATGGGAACAAAAGTTTGCCGCGGGGCGTGCGGAAATTGCCGATGAAACCGCACGCGCAATCGAAAAACTCCGACAGGAAACCGACAAGCACTCGCGGGAGGCCCATGCGGCCGCAGCAGAAGCTTTGCGGACAGAGCTGCCACGATGGCTGGCTCCACAACTGGAACAGCTCACCCGAGATCTGACAGCCAGGCTTTCGCAAGAAGCGCTCGCGCAACGTAGTGAACAGGTACAGCGACTGGAAGCTACCGCAGAATCCCTGAGGACGGCTTGCCAGCAAGCAGAAGAGACCGCTGCTCGGTTGAAAACCGAGGTGGACCAGGCAGAAGCGCACATTGCTGCGCATGCAGAAACTGCGACGCTTGCGCTGGAGGAAACAGCAAGCCAAAGGGAAGACGCGGCCAATGTGCAACGTGCTGCACTCGACTCCCGAGCAACCGAGCTTCAGCAGCAAGTGACGGTGGCGCTGACAGCCGCACAAGCTTCCTGGCACGAGCAGGTCTCCAAGGAGTTCGAAGCCGCGCAGGGGCACCTCCGCGAGTCCCTGGAAGGCACCGTTGCAGAAGCACAGGATCGCGCCGCCGGTGGACTGAACGAACATATACGCGCATTGATTGTTCAATTCCAGGAGGAGACGGCGCGACACGCCACGGCTTTGCGCGAATCGGCGGGAGCTGCAGTGGCCGGATCCGAACAGCGGCTGGCCGTTCTGTGTCAGGGGTTCCAGGAACAGTCTCAAAGGCTGGAATCAATAGTGGCTCGCGCCGGAGAAGCGGGCGAGCTGCTCGAACATCACACCGCGCACCTCCAGAGCGCTCAACAGCAAGCCCTCGCTGGATTTCAGGGGCAATTAAATGATGTGCTGGGCGAGCGGCGGAGTGAACTGCAACGCGAGTCGGAATCTCTCTTCGAACAGATGAACGCTCATATTCGGACTACATTCGAAGAAGCGACAAAACGGGCATTGGAACAGTTTGATCGGCAAATCGAAGAGATGGTGCATCCCCACATCGCCCGGACGGATGAGGCTATCCACCGTTTGGCGGGGGGCCGCTCGCTGCTGGATGCCGCGTTGACTCTCCAGCAGGATCGCATTCGAACGTCGGCCGACGAAGCGTTCGCGGAATCGCTCGCACGCTTCCGGGAGAACCTGGGCAGCGTCGAGCAAATCCTTCAAGAATCCTCGCAATCCATCACGGACCGGAGCCTGGTGGAGCTGGAAGAAAGAGTTAGCCACTTGAAGCACCAGGTGGTCGAGGAACTCTTCAAATCCGCGGAATGGTACGAGAAGAAAGCGCAGACTCAGATTCAGAATCAAGCCGAAAAGGCCATCGAGCAGACTGCGAACCAACTGCGCGATAAAGCGGGCGAGATCTCCAGCCTGTTTGCAACCGAATTGGATCATTCCAGTCGCAATTTTGTGGGACACACGCAGACCCAGCTAGAAGACGTGGTGCGCGATTCCTTCGAACGCGCACGGGCACTCTTCGCGGAAGCGGCGGATACCACCGCGGCGGCGTTCACGGACGAAATCCAGCGCACCGCCCGGCAGGAACTCGAAGGCTACAACCAGGAGCTAAAGCGCTCCACTGAAGAAGAACGAACCATACTTGCGCGGCAAGTGACTGCCGAACAGGATGCTTTTCTGAATCGGTTCCAGGCAGCCTTGGGCGGAGTGCTTCAAGCAGGCGTTACAGAAGCCCAGAAGAAGGTCTCGGAAGGATTTGCGCCGCTTCTCGAACAGTGGAAATCGATGACCGAAGCCCACCAGAAAGAGATGCAGCGCGTCTACGACAGGATGGGTGAGGAAGCCGCGGAACACTATAAGAATCGGATGGAGAGTGTTTCGAATCAGTGGATGCTGGCCACCGTCGCGTCTCTCGATCACCAGTCGCGCGAAATGATATCGGGGATAGCCGCCACCGCAGAAGAAAAACTCCGCGAAGCCTGCACCCAAGTTTTCGCGGGCGTGGGTGAATCTCTTCGTGAACGGCTTGCGGAGATCGCAAAGAGATTTTCGCCCCCGACGGAGCCTCCCGTCCGCGCAAAAAGCGCGAACACAGGAGCCTGAAAGCCATGTCCTCTTCAAGGACCGCCTTCTCCTCGCCTGATTCGCCACTTCTCTTTGAGCCCGGTATAATCCCAAAGGTTCAATCGTCATGGCCAACCATGCTTACCTGCGCGTGTGGACGCGCGATTTCTCTATCGAAACAATGATCGCCGAGTTCGCGCGATTCCTAACCACCGCCCCCTTGTCAGCCTCTCACCATACCTTTGAAGAATTGATCGTCCAGGCTGTCGATCCGGGTGAGACTCCCATCGCCGAATGGGATTTGCGTCCGCTGGATGCCGGTCCGGCAGAGGTAGCCGCGATGGCCGCCCTGCACCTAAACTCGGACACTGCCTACATCGTCAGTGCCAGATGGGACCTGTGGGGTTTCGACATCGAGAGCCTCAAGTGGCAGCGGAAGCCAGAGCCGCTGATACTGACCTGCCACGGCCTGGATTACGATGACGGTGTTGCAGCTACGGCGGGACACTTCCAGGCGGATTTGGGCTTCGAGCATTTTTTCACCGGGCATGCCGGAATGCTCCCTCCGGCTGCCGCTTCCAATCCATTTAATTCCTCGGAACACCCCGTGGAGCACACTTTCCGGCAGTGGATGGCAACGAGCAACAACTTGAAGCAATATCACGACAAGACCCGCGAGAACATCCAACAATTGTTTCACTGGCTGGAGGCCATCGAACGCGCGCTGCCCGTGGAACGGACCGAGCTTTGGTCCGAAGGAGAGGAGAACATGGAAGCCCGGCTGGATGCGATTCTCACACAGCGCTAGGACGTTCCTTCCGTGGCCAACCGGAATCGAGGAGTCCTTCCACAGAACGCGGGCAACAGCTAGAATTGTAATAGTGGACGTTGGATTCGGCCTATCCGGAGATTCCGCAGAGAGTGGAAATCGTCTGCGCTCCGGGGAAAGATGGGAAGCCTGAGCGTGCGGCCAAGTTTACGCTCGCGGCGCCAAGCCTCTGATGGAGAAAACCTCGCCAAGCAAATGTCCGTGTGCTAACGGGGCGGGCGGCGTTCCGTCCTTCTTAAAGAGGATCCTCGGTCCCGGGGCCGTCCGAACCGGGCGAATCCCGCTGCCTTTCTTTCTCGGTTTCTTGCCCATGGCTATTCTTGTGGGCGGGTGCGGGGCGGATGCGCCCAAGCCATCCGCGCAGGCCGAAACCAAACCTGCCGAACCGGCCATCTCCGAAGAGATTCAATCGGCGGCGAAATCCTTGCTAGGAAGCGAGACACAAGTGCTGGCGTTCGGGGATCTGGCAAAGAACGGCAATCAGGAATTCCTGGCGGCGAACGTGGTGCCAAAAACCCCCACCAATAATTTGCCGGGCACGATCGTGACGCGCGCCGTGGTCGTCGAGAACACCGACGGGAAATGGGCGGAAGTTCTACGCTGCGATGAACATCTGAAGAATCAGAAAGGCTTTCTAGGCCTGACTCCTCTGACTCCGGTGACCGGCTGGCGGCTGCAGTACGAACAAAGCGCGGACAAGGGTTTGGAGCTTTACTTCACACCGTTGAAAGGCACAACCGATTTGCACGTCCTTCCCATCGGCGTACGGTGGAACCCTGCGACAAAGCGCTACCAATCGCTTGACCACAACTACGAACATTTTCTGCTCGAATCTCCATCCCTGGAAACGGCTAGGACCACGCTCCGATGAGTCAGGCAACGACCCGCACGAGCGCACCGGGGACCAAAACCGTCCACGACCCTCCTCCGAGTAAAGACCTGCGCGGGCTGATGCCCTATCTTCGACGCTACACCGGAAGCATTGTCTTCGGCTTGCTGATGGTTTTCCTGATGGGAATTGTGACCAACGTGCTCCCGCTGGCCACCGGCGTCATGACGGACACCCTTGCCGGTAGCCCCGCTCCCTTTGAGAACTCGGGCGGCAAGAGACCCGCGCTCGCGGCGGTTCCTCGTGTGTCGGCACTCAGCCGTGCCATTCCTTACTATGCGCCGAATAGCCGCCACACTCTCGGCATCTACTGTCTCATCGTCGTCCTCTGCGTTGCCATCAAGGGAGTTCTTTCCTTTTCCGGGCGCTGGATTCTCATTGGAGTCTCTCGGGACATCGAGTACGACATCCGTGGCGACCTCTTAAAGCGTCTGCTGGCGCTCGAGCCCGAATTCTATGTCCGCAACCGCACTGGCGAACTGATGTCCCGCGCTACCAACGATCTGAACTCCGTCCGCATGGTGCTCGGTCCGGGCATCATGTACAGCGCGACCACTATCGTCACCATGATCATGGCCATCCTGGTCATGGTCACGCTTTCCCCTTCGCTCACGTTGTGGGTTCTCCTCCCTGCGCCGATCGTCGCTGTCGCTGTGTGGTTCTTCGGCAGGACGATTCATGAACTCTACGAAACGATTCAAGCCGCGCTCGCCACGCTCACTGCCCGCGTGCAGGAGAATCTCTCCGGCGCACGCATTGTGCGCGCCTATGCCCAAGAGGAGGCGGAAATGCGCGCGTTCGATGAGCCCAACCGCGAATACGTCTCGCGCAACATCCGCCTCATCCGTACCTGGAGCATGTTTATGCCGTCGCTCCAGGCGCTGGTGGGCACGAGTTTCCTGATCGTGCTCTGGCAGGGCGGCCACCAGCTCCTCAACGGTCAAATCTCGCTCGGCGCGCTGATCGCATTCTTTTTCTATTTAAACCAGCTCGTCTGGCCCATGATCGCGCTTGGTTGGGTCACCAATATCTTCCAGCGCGGGGCCGCTTCCATGGGCCGCCTGAACTTCATCCTGACGGCGAAACCGAATATCGACGATCGTGCAGCAACGCTTCCGAAAGATTTGGCCCCCTTGGGCGAAATTGAGTTTCGCAACCTCACTTTTGCCTACCCCACCACTCTTTCTGGCATCAACGGATCCAATGGCGCCGGCAAATCCAACGGCAGCGGCCCTCGCCCCGTTCTTTCCGACATCAATCTGAAAATTCCCGCCGGGTCGACCCTTGCCATCGTCGGACCCACCGGAAGCGGCAAGACCACTCTTGCTGCTCTTGTGGCGCGGCTCTGGGAAGCACCGGAAGGAACCGTCTTCCTCGACGGCCATCCCATTCAAGAGTGGCCACTCGAAGCGCTTCGGCGCTCCATCGGCTGCGTCCCCCAGGACACTTATCTTTTTAGTGAAACAGTTGGCGGAAATATCGCGTTCGGCTTGCCGGATTACAACGCCGAGCGCGCTCGCGAGGCCGCGGAAATCGCCAGTCTGCACGGCGACATCGAAGATTTCGCCGCTGGCTACGAAACCGCCGTCGGAGAACGCGGCATCACCCTTTCCGGCGGACAGAAGCAGCGCACCGCCATTGCCCGCGCCATTGTTCGCGATCCGCGTATCCTCATCCTGGATGACGCGCTCTCCAGCGTGGACACGCAAACCGAAGAAAAAATCCTCTCCGGGTTGCGCGGCGTCATGCGTGGCCGCACCACCATTCTGATCTCGCATCGCACGTCCACAGTACAGAACGCCGACCAGATTGTGGTTTTGCGCGAAGGCCGCATCATCGAGCGCGGAACGCACGATCAGTTGCTCTCGCGCGGCGGTTACTACGCAGATTTGTACCAGAAGCAGTTGCTCGAGGAAGAGCTCGAAAACGCATGAGCACGCAGCACGAAGAAGAAGCCTTAGGCAAAGCGTACGACTCGCGCCTGATGCGGCGGCTCTTGCAGTACATGAAGCCGTACCGCTGGCGCGTCGTTTTAGCGCTTGCGCTCGTGGCGGTGGTCACTCCGCTCGAGCTCGCTCCCCCTGCCATTTTCCAGAAGGCTATCGACAACAACTTCGTCCCGGCGATGGCGCACAAGATCCCTGAAGCCACTGCCTGGATGGGAATCATTTGGCTGAGTTTGCTGTACTTGGCGGTGCTCGCGTTCGATTTTCTCGCCCAATACATCCAGATTCGCATCATGCAGCGCGTTGGCCAGCAAACCATGTATGACATGCGCCGCGAGGTTTTCGGCCACATGCAGCGGCTGCCCATGAGTTATTTCGACCGCAATCCGGTCGGACGCCTGGTGACTCGTGTCACCACCGATGTTGACGCCCTCAACGACTTGTTCGCTGCGGGTGTCGTGACCATGATCAACGACTTCTTTCTCCTCGCCGTCATGGCCGGCCTGCTTTTCAAGATCGATCGCCGCCTGGCTCTTGATGCTCTCGCCGTTCTCCCAGGCATCTTGATCGTTACGCTAATCTTCCGTCACTACGTTCGCGACGCCAACCGTAAGATCCGCACCGCCATCGCCCGCATCAACGCT
Organism: Acidobacteriota bacterium; assembly: GCA_003224145.1. GTDB lineage: Bacteria > Acidobacteriota > Terriglobia > Acidiferrales > UBA7541 > Acidiferrum. Next base: position 19,488 of record QHYN01000230.1, on the reverse strand, counting down.
TTCCTCCAGGAATACATTTCCGGAATGACCGTGGTGCAGCTCTTCAATCGCGAGCAAAAGGCCATGGACGAGTTTGCAAAGCGGAATCGGGACAATATGCTCGCCTGGCGCGACGCCATCCTCGCCTATGCCCTGTTCTACCCCGCAGTGGAATTCTTGAGCTTCGCCACAATCGCGCTCATCTATTGGTCCGGTGGCAATCGCATTTTGCATGGCACGCTGACGCTCGGCATCCTCACGGCCTTCACCATGTACGCGCAGCGCTTCTTCCGCCCCATCCAGGACTTGAGCGAAAAATTCAATATCTTGCAGTCCGCCATGGCCGCCTCGGAGCGCATCTTCAAGCTCCTTGACGAGCCTGTCACCATTCAATCGGACCCCAACGCCATCCCGCTCGTCGAGCCCCGCGGCGAAATCGAATTCCGCAATGTCTGGTTCAGCTACCGCAATGTTCCCGAGCCTACGGACGAGGATTGGGTATTGCGTGATGTCTCTTTCCGTGTTGAGCCCGGCCAAACGTTCGCCATCGTCGGCCACACCGGCGCGGGCAAGACCACGCTGATTTCCCTGCTTCTTCGTTTCTACGATATTCAACGCGGCCAAATCCTTCTCGACGGCAAGGACATTCGCACCATCGATCTCCAGGATTTGCGGCGTCAATTCGGCATCGTCCTTCAGGATCCGTTTCTTTTCACCGGAACGATTGAAACCAACGTCCGTCTCGGCACGCCGGGCATCGACAACTTCACCGTCGAACGCGCTCTCGACGAAATTGGCCTCGGCGAATTCATTCGCTCCCTCTCCGACGGCATCACCACAAGTGTCAATGAGCGCGGCTCCACACTCTCCGTCGGTCAGCGCCAGCTCATTAATTTTGCGCGCGCCCTGGCGCACAATCCACGCTTCCTGATTCTCGACGAAGCCACCTCCAGCGTGGATACCAAAACCGAGTTGCAAATCCGCGAGGCGCTGAACCGCTTGCTCTCCGGACGCACCGCGCTCGTCATTGCGCACCGCCTCAGCACCATTCAACACGCCGATCGCATCCTCGTCTTTCACAAAGGGCGCTTGCGCGAACGGGGCGCTCATCAGGAGCTTCTCGCGCAGCGTGGCATTTATTACCGTCTCTACCAGCTCCAGTACAAGGAGCAGGAGCTGCATCTTCCTATCGAAGCCAATGGCCCCGCCGAGCCTTCGGCGCTGCCGGCCAGCGACTGACCGCCGCGAACACCACACATGCCTCCCATTCCGCTCCTTCTCTCCGCCGGTGAAGCTTCGGGAGACATGTACGCCGCGCGGCTCGCCACAGCGCTGAAGCAGCGCCTCGACGTCGCCATCTTCGGAATGGGCGGGCCGCAAATGCGCGCCGCCGGCGTCGAAATGATCACCGATTACTCCGAAGTTTCCGTCGTGGGCATCACCGAAGTCCTGAAGCGCTTGCCCTCGCTTATCCGTGCCATGCGGCATCTCGTGCAAGAAGCCGAGCGCCGCAAGCCGCCACTTGCCATTCTTACGGACTTTCCAGGATTTCATTTGCGGCTCGCGCGCAAGCTCCGACCGAAAGGCATCCGCAACGTCTATTACATTTGCCCGCAATTCTGGGCCTGGCGCCCCTGGCGGGTGAATCTGGTACGGCGCCGCTTCGCCGAGGCACTCTGCATTTTTCACTTCGAAGAAAAGTTCTACGCCGATGCCGGCGTGCCGGTGAAATTCATTGGTCATCCCCTAGTTGGAAATGTCCAAGCCACACTGACACGGGAATTATTCTCCAAGAAGTATGGTCTCCAAGAAGGGCAGCAAATCGTCACGCTCCTGCCGGGCAGCCGCCGCGGCGAAATTGCGCACCATCTCCCAGTCCTAGTGCAAGCCCTCGGTGAAATTCGGCGACGGCTCACGCCCCCGCCCCAGATTGTCGTTGCCGTAGCCCCCGGGTTGGATGCAACTCGGCTGGAAACAAAGTTTCCCGCCGATTGGCACGTGCGCTGGATCACCAATGACACTTACAATGCTTTGGCAGCGGCGGACTTGGCGATTGTCTCCAGCGGCACCGCCACGGTGGAAACGGCGCTCCTCGAAAAACCCATGATCGTCGTTTACCGGCTCTCACCGCTCACGGCACGACTGGCCAGACCGCTTGTCAAGACGAAGTATTTCAGCATGGTCAATCTCATCGCCGGCCACGCCGTCGTTCCGGAATTGATCCAAGACGACTTCACCCCGCAGCGGGTCGCCTCCGAAGCGAAGTCGCTGCTTTCCGGCTCAGAAGAAGGCAACTCCCGCGTCGCAGAGATGAAACACGGGCTCCAGGAGGTGCAAAAGCTTCTCGGCCCGCCAGGGGCAGTCGAGCGAGCCGCCGATGAGATTGTCAGGCTTTTGCAGCCCGCGAAAAGCAACGCGGGGTGAGGGGTTTGGTATCCTATAAGAGTGGATTGATTCCGAGTTGAATCGGTTTGAAAGGGGTCCGATGGCCCGCCGAAGAATTGCTCGTCCTATTTCCCTCTTTGCGCTGATCCTTGGTTTCATCGCTACTGCGCCCCTCCATGCGCAAGCTCCTCGCCCCGCAAATTTCCTCGCCAGCCATTACGATGTCTCCGCCACTCTGGACGCCATCGGGCAGTCGCTCTCCGCTACCGCCAAAATCGAGTTCACCGCCGTCGAAGCCTCCAGCAGCGTGCGCGTCGAACTTCATCCCAATTTGATCGTCAAGGAAGTCAAGGCAGAGAATGGCAAGCCACTCGCCTTTGAGCGCGACAATCAGAACCCCCTCTATCTGAACGTTCAGCTACTCACTCCCGTCGCCACCGGCGGCCACGTCACGCTCTCTTTCACGTACGCTGGATTGCTTTTCAATGAGGAAAATAGTCCCGTGCCGGGTGTGCGCGCTGCCTCGATCAACAAGGATGGCGCGTACCTGCTCTTGCCCGCGCGCTGGTTTCCCCTGACCAATTTCCCTTCCAACCGCTATACGGCAACGTTTCGGCTGAATGTTCCGGAGGCATTTGCGGTCGCAGGCACCGGCAAAGCCGCTGCTCCCACGCCCATGCCCGGAAAAAACGCCGTCGAGGGCGGGCGCCTGCTTTACACCTTTGAGTGCAAGCGGCCCGCGGCGCACGGCACCTTCGTGGCAGGCAATCTGCAGCTCAATCCGAAACAAGCAGAAGGGATCAGCGTCAATGTCTACGCGCCACGAGCTATGTCCGCGAATGCACAGGATTTTGCTTCGAGCGTGGCGCGCGCTGTTACCGTCTTTTCGGATCTCTTTGGTCCCATTCCCGACCCCACCTTTACTGTGATTCAATTGCCAGAAGGAACCCTGCGCGATTTTGCCGCTCCGGGAGTTCTCCTTCTCAGCCAGCGCATCTGGGATCCCAAAGCCAGTGACCGCACGATTGCGAGGCTGGTAGCCTCGCAATGGTGGGGAGTCCAGGTTGCACCGGCGACGCCCGGCGACGTCTGGATCACCGATGGCCTCGCGCGCTACTGCGAAGCGCTCTACGCCGAGCAAAATGCCGGCAAAGAAGCGGGCCTCAAGGCCGTCGACGAATTCGCCGTGGGCGCGCTGATGTATGAGGATGCCGCGCCAGTCGCGCAAGCGGCTCGCCTCGCGCCTTACTCGCCCGACTACCGTTCCGTGGTCATGAACAAGGGCGCCATGCTCTTTCACATGCTCGGCGCGATGATGGGTGACGTGGCCTTCAAATCGGCGTTGCACGATTTTTATTTTCAGTTCGCGGAAAAGAGCGCGCGCATCGAGGATTTTGAAAATATCATTGAGCGCCGCGCCCAGGCCTCCGTCAAGCCCCCGCAGGAGCCTCCCAATCTGCGCAGTTTCTTCGCCCAGTGGTTGAACTCCACAGGCATCCCGGAATTTTCGCTCGACTACGTCGTCTACCGTACCCCCAAGGGCTTCCGCGTTGTCGGCAAAATCAAGCAGCCTCTGGACACCTTCCACATGCCCGTCGACATCCGTATCGACACCGAAGGCAATCCCGAAACCAAGACCATCGACGTGACTGGCTTGGAATCCCAGTTTTCGGTCGACACTTTCGGCCGCCCCAAGCCCCTCGGCATCAAGCTCGATCCCAACAACGTCATTCTCAAGGCTAATACTTCACTCCGCGCTCGCGCCGCCATTGCCCGAGGTGAAGACTTGGCCGAGGCGGGCCGCTTTTACGATGCTGTGACGCAGTATCAGCGCGCGCTCAGCATCCAGCCAAACCGCCCGCTGGCGAATTTCCGCATGGGAGAAGCCTTTTTCTACCAGAAAAACTATCAGGCCGCGGCAAATTCCTTCCGCGAAGCCTTGCAAACGGTCCCTGAGCCTTCGGAGAAGTGGGTCGAGGTTTGGAGTCACCTCTACCTCGGCTGGATTTTCGATTTGCTGGGTCAGCGCGAGCGCGCCGTCAACGAATGCAGCAAGGCCAAGCAAACCAACGACAATACCGGTGGTGCGCAAGCAAGAGCTGATCAGTGTCTCAAGAAGTCTTATACCGAAGGTGGGACTCTCGTTGCTACGCCCGCGGCACCCGAACCCGCAAAGCCCGCCTCAGCGCTTCCAGCTCCGGCTTCGGGCGATAAGCCCGTCCTCAAAAAGCCCAACCCTCCCCAGCAATAGAAGCGCGCGATCACCCTTATGAACGAGGTGCTCCCCGCTTCCCGACACGGCCGAAATTTCTTTTAGGACCCTGCCTCGACTGACGCCGAGCCGTCTCCGCAGGCTCGCGCACGTTTGAGGAGCAGCTCCTGCTCGCGCGCGTTGCGCGTGAGCGATGCAGCGCGCTCGAACTCCGCCTGGGCCTCGGCGACGCGGCCGAGCTTAAAAAGAAAGTCGCCGCGCACGCTGGGCAAAAGGTGGTAGGCCTTGAGAGACGGTTCGCTGGTCAGTGAATCGATGAGCTCGAGCCCTGCTTGTGGACCGAACGCCATGGCCACCGCGACTGCGCGATTCAGCTCCACAATGGGCGAAGGTGCGAGCTGGGCGAGTGTCCCATAGAGCGTCGCGATATGCGGCCAGTCGGTTTCTGCCGCAGTACGCGCACGAGCGTGACACGCGGCGATCGCGGCCTGCATCGCGTATGGCCCGCGCGCCCCATCAAGCCGCTCCGCACGCTCCAGCGCGGCCAGACCGCGGCGAATGAGCAGTTGATCCCATTGCCCCCGGTTTTGATCCAAGAGCAGGATGGGCTCTCCCGATGCGTCCACGCGCGCCCTCGAACGCGACGCTTGAATTTCCATGAGCGCTACCAGACCGTGCACCTCCGGCTCGTTTGGTGCGAGTTCCGCCAGGATACGCCCGAGCCGCAAGGCATCCTCGCAAAGCGCAGGCCTCAGCCAGTCCGCACCGGCGGTGGCGGAGTAACCTTCATTAAAAATGAGGTAGATCACTTCCAGCACGGAGGACAAACGCGCCGCAAGCTGCGCTCCGCGGGGCACCTCGAAAGGAACGCCCGCCTCGGCCAGCGTCCGCTTCGCGCGCACGATGCGCTGCGCGATCGTCGACTCGGCCACAAGGAACGCGCGCGCAATCTCGTCAGTCGTTAAACCACCGAGCAGCCGCAGCGTGAGCGCAACGCGCGCCTCTGCCGGAAGCACCGGATGACAGGAGATGAACACCAGCCGCAAGAGGTCGTCGCCAATGGGATCATCGATCGCCGCCTCTAGCTCCGCCACGGCCATCTCCTGCCGGGCATCGAGCTCGCGGCCGATCTCTTGGTGCTTGCGCTCGGCCAGGCTGCCTCGGCGCAGCCGGTCGATCGCACGATGCTTTGCCGTGGCCATCAGCCAGGCGCCCGGGTTGTCGGGGATCCCTGATTCCGGCCACTGCTCGAGCGCGGCGACGAGCGCGTCCTGTGCAAGATCCTCGGCAAGACCAACATCGCGCACAATCCGCGTGAGACCGGCGATGATCCTGGCGGACTCGATCCTCCAGATCGCGTCAATCGCTCGATGTGTGTCGGTAGCCGTCACGGCTACCCATCACACCATCTTCGCTCCAGCGGCGCAAGCCATGTCCGCGGGGGCGGTCATCGTTGTGACTGCCGGGAATGCTCGCGCTTCTATGCCTGCGGAGGGAAATCTTCCGGCCCGAACACCTGGCGAACTTCGGTCTCCCCTTCCCAGCCCGGCCAGTATTTCTTGTGCAGCTCCATGAAGCGCAACGCTCCATCGACCGCCTCTTCTTTTGACTTGAACTCGAGGACCGCATACCCGCCGACGATTTCCTTGGCTTCGGTGAAGGGTCCGTCGATCGTGCTGATCTTTCCTCGAGAAAGCCGGACGCGCGTGCTCATTGCAGTTGGGGCTAACCCTCCGCTTGCAACGATCGTGCCGGCTTTGACCGCCTCTTCGCTGAGCTTCGCAAGGGCGTCCATGAGTTCCTTGGGCGGAGGGCCCGAGTTTTTTTCAGCGTGCTTGACCAGCATCATGAATCGCATCGTTGTATCTCCTTTTAGTTTGCGGTCGGGAACCGGGTTTCCGGATGCCCTCGACCGGCTCAATATACGTCCCACCTACGCATCGAACGACGCTTCGCAAAATCGACAGCTCGAACCATCTTTTTAAGGCCGAGGCGCGCCGCGACTACGCCCCGGCAATTTTCTTCTGCAGCTCCGGCGGGAAGTCGCTGTTCTCAAACACCTGCCGTATCTCGATCACGCCACCCTCCGGCAGAGGACACCGCTTGGCCCACTCGATGGCCTCCTCCTTTGACTTGACTTGAATGATCCAGAATCCTGCGATCAGTTCCTTTGCCTCGGTAAACGGACCGTCGGTTACAACGCGCTTGCCGTCGGACACCCGGATGCGCGCCCCCTTGGAGCTTGGGTGGAGACCCTCTTCGGTGAGCAGCACTCCAGCCTTCTTCATGTCTGCATCGAATTTTCTCATTGCGGTGACGATCTCGCCTGGGGGCACTGCGCATTTCTCCAGGGCGTCCGCGGGGGCGGGCAACAACATCATGAATCGCATGGTCGCGTCTCCTTTTCCATTAGGATGATGGCCATGCTTTCGGCTGGTTCGGATCCGCATGGCCATTGTCGAACGAGGAGAACGGGATTGCTGCGCCGAAAGTCCCCTTTTCGCGAAGCACTCACCGCGACTATGCACAACTACGTGGTGGCGGCCTTCTGCACGCACGTGTCCGCTTCGAAGATCTGCCGAATCTCGCACTCGCCGTCGCCAGCCACGTGGAGGAAGTCTTTGGCCAATTGAATGGCTTCTTCCTTGGAGTTTGCCCGAAGGATCGCGAACCCGCCGACCACCTCCTTGGATTCAGTGAAAGGCCCATCCGTCACGGAGAGCTTGCCATTCGAGCTGCGCACGCGTGCGCCCAGGGCGCTGGGGAGGCAGCCTTCGGTGGCGAGCAGCCAGCCGGCCTTCATTCCCTCTTCGACCAGCTTCCCCATTTTGGCCATTTCCTCCTGTGTAGGAGGAACGCCTCTCTCCGCCGTCTTGTAAATGCTGAGGAATTTCATAGTGATCTCTCCTTGTGGTTTTGAATTCGGCGCCGCCCTTGTGGAACGATCGCCACGTTCTCAAACGGAATCTCTCCAACGCCAGCCTGGAAAACCCAGGCTCTACTATCACGTCGAACGACGCTTCGCGAAATCGACAAGCTGAACCAAATTTTCTTGCCCCGCGCTTTTTTTGCTTCCAGCGCCATGCCACCCTCCGCGCCTATGCCTTCTTCGCTGCTGCCCGCTTGCGAAGGCGTTCCTCTTGCTCCCGTAGCTCGGGAGTAAGTTCCGGACCAAAGTCCGCGGCCTCGAACACCGGGCGAATCTCAATCTCGCCCTCGTCCTTGTGAGGGTTCGGGCAGCGCTTGACCCATTCGAGCGCTTCTTCCATCGACTTCACTTGCCACAGCCAGAATCCGGCAATCAACTCCTTGGTCTCGGCAAACGGGCCGTCGATCACCGTTTTCTGATTCCCCGAAAACCGGACTCGCTTTGCTTTCGAAGTCGGATGCAGGCCCTCCGCCGCGAGCAGTACGCCGGCCTTCACCAGCTCCTCGTTGAACTTCCCCATCTCGGTCAGGAGCTGCTCGCTAGGCATAACACCCGCCTCTGAGTCCTTGTTGGCCTTCACGATCACCAAAACTCTCATCGTCATTTCTCCTTGTGATTTTGTCTTCAAAACTGGCTTCCCGGTGGCCTCGACCGGCGGAACCAGAGCTCTACTACAACGTCGAATAAGAAACAGCCACATCGACACGCAGGCACATTATTTCTCGGACGTTTTGCTCATGAGGCTCGTTGGACGAATAGCCCGGAGAAGTACTGGCGGTAGCGAAAGGCCAGCAATCCCCACAGAAGCGCGACTACGACGGCTACAATTGCACCGGTGTGGTCCAAAAGAAGGTGATACAGCAGAATGTTCACGATGACCGGCCCAAGAAGCGTGAGCGCGAGCACGACATAACGATTGACGAGCAAAAGCACGCCGCCCACAAGCTGAACCCCGCTGACGAACCAAACATAGTGCGACTGAAACAGTACCGTCAGGAACTGTCCTGCCAGTCCCGCGGGCAAGGGTGGTGTCGGAATAAACCCCAGGAACCCATTTAGCCCAAACACAAAGAAGGTCAGGCCGAGTAGAATGCGTGCAATCAACAGTACGACTTTCATTTTCTCTCCCTCTAATAATGGAAGTGCCTAGCATAGCTGTGACAGGGGCTAACCTACAATGGAAGGCCTGACGGCCGAACGTCCACCCCGCGCCTATACCGCACTGGCCATAACGGCGAGCAGGGGCCAGAATGACATCAGCATCTGCAGGGGGCAGTGCAAAGAGCGCTCGTAATCAAGCAGCGCCTGCAGAACGGTCGGGACGAGAGAGGGAAGTACCCCTAGCATCCCCCACGCGGCAGTGCCGAGAAAGTGGCTCAACTGGGCTGTGGCGAGATCCAGGCTTCCCAGCAAAACAGCAATGCCAAGGCCGGCGAGCGCCGCTTCGACGATTGGTTTCAGGCCCCGAGAGTGTGTGTGTTGCCTTGTCATGTCGCCTCCTGAACTGGGCTTCTTGCTCTCACTTGTATGTCGAACGGGACGCGGCAGGATCGACAGCTTCAAATTTCTCCTTGACGGAATTGTTTTATGTGGTAAGATGTGAGGTAGAGATTTTTACGTACCGAGGTCGGCGGCAGCGTTCCTGCCGCTTTTCGTTTTTCAGTGCCTTCTCCCTCTTAAGTAATTTTATTTCAAGCATTTGCGCGCTCCTTGCCGATTGATGGAAATCCAGCAGTTTTTGGGTCTTTTCTTTTCAAGAGTTACACACTCTTCCGTTTTGCGTAGATTACTAAATCCTTTGCCTTCTATAGATTACGCACTCTTTTGCAAGACAATGGGGGTGGCACCCCCCCCACCGTATATGAACCTAAAGTATTCCTTGAACTGCGCCTGGAAGCTGTTGGCACGGCAGAGCTTACGCCGTTTCTCCGGTAATAACAGCGCTCAAACTGCCGCTGACCCGGTCAGCGGCGGTCCGTTCACGCCCTTTCGCTGCACCAGGACCTGAAACCGTTCCCCCATCCCTTCCGGATGGATAAGCATTTTCAACTGTAGCCGCGAGCGCACCTGCTCCGCCTCGCTCTGCCCGGCATCGTAGAGATCCGCGAACTCGTTCTTTTGCCCAAGTGCAAGCAAGAACGCGGTTTGCGAGGTGAGACCCACCGTCTCAAGACCGGATCGCTTGCCCCAGGTTTCGAGAGCTGTGAAATTCACGTGCGCCGTCAGGTCCTGTTCCCCCGGGGACGCGTAGAAATCTTCGCTTACGCGATGGTTGCGATACGCAAGCAGTGTGCCGTGCATGTGGTGCTCATCGAATAGGTCTGTTGCCCGGTGGCCGTAATCGATCGTCAGCACAAATCCGCGTTCGATTCGCCGGCCCACTTCGGCAATCCAGTCGCACGCTTCAAGCCCGGCTTCCGCATGCTGGCCTTCATTCAGAGTGACGCCTTGCGTCGCAAAATATTCGCTGATCGCGCAAGTCGAAAGTGGCGCGACGACATCCACAAATTTCTGGTTTTCATACCCCGCGAAGATCTCCTTCAACGCACCTTCTTTCATCACCACACGGTGCACCGCCAGCGCATCGATCAGCTCATTCGAGAAGACGCAGCCTGCGGGAATCTGTGCCGGAAGCTCGACGGAAGTCCGGAAATGCCCCGCATCCGCATGACGCTGCGATCGCATGGCTGCCTGCTCGCGGCGCAAAGCGGAGCGCTCCACCGCGACGTAAAGCAGCGCGCAGTAGAAATCCGGGAGCCTGGCTTCGGAAAAATCGAGAATGTGCCCGGCGAGCCGGCCGGCACCCGCGCCCGCTTCCACCACCAGAAATCCCTTTGGCCGTTTGAGGTGCTCCCACATTTCCGCAAACTGCCGGCAAAGCAGCCGGCCAAAGATTGGATGCACGTCCGCGCTCGTGTAGTAATCCGCGAAGCGCTCCGATTCTGGTTTGCTGTAATAGCCGTGCACCGGATGGTACAGGCATTCGCGCATGTAATCAGCGAACGGAATTGGGCCGTAGCGGCGGATCCGTTCTGCAAGCAGTTCTTCCAGCGGCGTCACGCGCCCGGCGCTCCCGCCGCACCGGAAACAGACTCGGCCTGAATCTGCTTCCATGCCCGTTGAAACGCTAGTTTCGCGGCTTCGTCAAAAAGCACGAAGTGTACCGTTTCGAGCGAAGTTTCTCCACGCAAGTGCTGCGCCGCTTCCCGCAGCATGATCTCCGCGCATTCCTTAAGCGGAAATCCCGCGATGCCTGTGCCCACCGCTGGAAATGCAATGGACTTAAGGCCTCGCTCATTGGCAATCTTCAGACAATGCGCCGTGGATCTTCGCAGCGAATCGGCCGTGGTTTTCCCGCCGAGTTCCATGCTCGCGGCATGAATCACGAACCGCGCCTTCAATTTGCCGCCGGTGGTGATGGCCGCGTAGCCTACGGGAATGCTGCCGATCTCGTCGCACTCACGCTGGATCTCCTCTCCACCTTTCCTGCGAATGGCTCCTGCCACTCCGCCGCCGAGAATCAAATCGTTGTTCGCGGCGTTGACGATAGCGTCCGTATCCATCTCCGTGAGGTCGCCTTGTTGAATAATAATTCTGTCCGCCAGCGGTTTCATTGACGATGCGATCCGTTCTTCTTCGTGCGATTTAGGCTTTCTTCTCCGCCACTTTTTGCTGCGCGTATTCATAAACGCCTCGCCCGGTTTTCCGGCCCAGGCGTCCCTCCTGAACGTAATGTCGCAGCAGCGCATTGGGGCGGTACCTTTCGCCGAGCGTGCTGTGAAGGTACTCGAGAATCTTGAGCCGAACGTCCAGGCCGACGAGATCGCCGAGCTCGAAGGGTCCCATCGGGTGATTCAAGCCCAATTTCACCGCTTTGTCGATATCTTCGGCAGTCGCGATTCCCGCTTCGAGCATATTGAAGGCTTCGTTTCCGATTAGCGCGTTGATGCGCGTGGTAATGAAACCCGGAGCCTCGTTGACGATCACAACTTCTTTTCCCATGCGCCGCGCTACTTCACGGCAGATGGCGATTGTTTCTTCGGAAGTGTGCGGCGTTCTCACCAGTTCGATCAGCTTCATCTTCGGGACTGGATTGAAAAAGTGCATGCCGATGCAGCGGTCGCGTGAAACGGTCACGTCCGTGAAATCGGTGATCGAAAGGGACGATGTATTGCTCGCAAAAACGGCTCCGGTCTTCGCAAACTTGTCGAAAATGGTGAACAGCTCAAGCTTCATTTCCAGCTCTTCCGGAACTGCTTCAATAATCAGCTCCGCGTCACGGATTGCGTCTTTCACGTCCGCCGCCGTGGAGATCAGCGACAGCGCCCTGTCGCGGACGCTGGCTTCCACTTTCCCGCGCGCAACTCCTTCTTCAAAGGATTGCCGGATCCAGACCATCGCTTGTTCCAGTACGGGACTGGAAACATCTTCGAGTACCGTTTTGTATCCGCCGAACGCGGCAGCGTAAGCAATTCCCCGTCCCATCGTGCCTGCGCCAATCACGGCAATGATATTCACATTCATTCGTCGCGCTCCCTGCGCAGCAGCGTCCCTGCAAAAACTTTCCACGCTCCCCCAGGAATCATCGTACTTAATACCTCGGAACGTTCGGATCCACCTCGAGCGACCAGCGCTCGATTCCGCCCGCCAGAGACTTTGCTTTCTCGAAACCCTGGAATCGCAGCCATGCCGCCGCGTCCAGGCTGCGCATCCCGTGGTGGCAATAACAAATCACCTCATCCACATCCGGCAAAGTATTCACACTTGCCGCCAGAGCGCCGAGCGGCACGAGCCTTGCGCCCTCGATCCGGCAGATTTCCTGCTCCCAGGGCTCGCGCACATCCACGAGCACCAGCTTCTCTCCGCTGTTGAGCCGCCCCTTCAGCTCCGCAGGCGTGATCTCCAATTCATCCATTTATTTTATTTTGCCTTCCATACCGGCTGGCGTTTTTCGAGAAAAGCGCGAATGCCTTCCTGCGCGTCGTGCGTATGCATAAGTTCCGACAAGTATACGCGTTCGGCTTCCTCAAGCTGCTGCAAGAAATCGGCAGAATGAAGCTGCGCCAAAGTTTTGCGCGTCAGATGGAGTACGCTCGGGCTCAGCGCCCGCAGTTCTTCGAGCAGCGCGTCCACCGCCGCGGCAAGCTCGTGGTCGGGAACCACACGCGTGACAAACCCGAGGCGGTGCGCCTCCGTCGCGCTGATTTGGCGCCCGGTAAGAATCAGATGCCCCGCCGCTTGCATTCCAATCCGTTGCGGCAACGTCACCAGGGCAACCGGCGGGAAGCAACCCAGCTTGATCTCCGGCTGGCCGAACTGCGCGGATTCCGTGGCGAGCACAAAATCGCAAAAAGCAGCCAGCTCCATGCCGCCGCCGAGGCAATAGCCGTGGACAGCGGCAATTTTCAGGCAGTCGGCGACGGCCAAACGACGGAAAACTCCGTGAAATGCGGAGAGCATTTTTTCGACGCGCTTCGGAGTGTGATCGGCGACGTCGGCTCCCGCGCAGAACGCTTTCACGCCCGCGCCCTGAAAAATCACGAAATCCGATTTGGGCAGAGCGCCCTCGAGGGCAGCATCGAGTGATTCCATCATGGCGATGTCAAGAATATTCAGAGGCGGGCGATCGAGCGTGACCCAAGCCGTGCGATGTTCGAGACGGAGCTGAATGGTTTCTTGGCGAGTGGTCATGTTGGCAGAGCGCTCGAAACCGGAAAACTATTTGCCCCTGAATTGGGGCTGCCGTTTTTCGAAGAAAGCTCGAATTCCCTCGTTGCAATCTTCCGAGAGATAACAGCGGATTTGTTCCTGGACTTCGTGCTCCAAAGCCGCCATCAATGCTTCCTTCTCGCTGGCAAACAAAGTTCTCTTGACGGCGCGGATCGCCAAGGATGGTCCCTGCGCAATTTTTTGAGCGAGATTTTTCACCTCCGTTTCGAGCTGCGCGGCGGGCACCACGTGATTCACGATTCCGAGACGCAGCGCGGTTTTCGCGTCGATCATATCTCCGGTATAGAAAAGCTCGGCTGCTTTTGCGGGGCCAACGAGTTGCGGCAAAAAGTAGGTTCCGCCGAAATCGGGGAATAGTCCAACCTTGGCAAAGTTCTGGCCGAAGCTCGCTTCTTCCGCGGCAATGCGGATATCAGCGGCCAGGGCAATGTTCATTCCTGCGCCCGCTGCGGCCCCGTTTACCGCCGCAATCACCGGCTGCGGCATTACGCGCATCTTGAGCACGGCTTGCATGCCGGCGCGGAGTAGCGGATCTAATTCATTTGTCGCCCTGCTCGCGCGGCCTTTGCCGATCAATCCGAGGTCACCGCCGGCACAGAAAGCACGCCCCGCACCGGTGAGAACCACAACGCGGACGGTGTCATCCTCGGCGATATGGCCCAGGGCATCGTTCAACGCCAACGCGAGCTCGTTGTTCAACGCATTCATTCGGTCGGGGCGATTCATCACCAGCGTGGCGATGCCCTCGTGTTTTCCTTCCAGAAGGACCGGCCCTGGTTGCACAGTCTGTGGAGAATGACTCATAAAGATCTCTAGAGGTATCCCCGGGATTCCCGCTCTTTTTCGATGCGCACCACGAGTTGCGCAAGCTTTCGAAAATGGCGCAGCTTTTCGCTCTTGTTTTTGTTATTTGCCCCGCTCGTGGAAGGCAGGACGTAAACGCGCGCGCCATAAAGCAGCTCTTTCTGCATGCCGTAGTTGCACTTGCGCTGCGCAAACTGTTCATAGGTAAGCTTGCCATTGAAAGCCACGACGCGCGGGCCATATTCCTCCAGCTTTTGCGAAAGCACGATGCGTCCCTCGGCAAAATCCTCGCGCTTCAGTTCCTCGCTCCCTTTCGTCGGGCGCTTCACCAGATCCGTAAGGCCGACACCAAATTCAATCACGCGCTTATCATCATGGTAATCAAACGGCTCCGGCACCACCCCGCTCTCATAGAGCACCGGCCAGAATTCATTTCCCCGTCCGGCATAGTAATGGCCGACGCGGACGGAAGACTCGCTCGGATTGCAACCGACGATCACCAGCTTCATCCCTTTACGGAGATGGTCGGGGAGGGTACGCATGGTGCAAGCTTACTATGCCTTTCGATTTTTTTTACCTGCCCTTGAACTTGGGGTCTCGCTTCTCTACATAGGCGGCCAGCCCCTCTTTGGCGTCCTCGCTGGTGAAGAGCAACTGCTGGAGTTCGCGCTCAAGGCCAAGGGCTTCGTTGAAGGGGATTTCGGAACCGGTTACGACTGCGCGTTTGATGCGGCCCACCGCGCCCGCCGCTTTATTGGGCGGGCAAAATTGTTTCGCATAGGCCATGACATCGCGCCAGAAATTCGCGCTGTCGTAGAGGTGATGGACCAGCCCCATCCCCAGCGCTTCTTCAAAGCTGAAGGTCTGTCCGCGCGCCATCAGCTCGAGGGCCTTCGCGCGGCCGACGACACGGGCGAAACGCTGTGTCCCGCCGGTGCCCGGTAAGACACCCAAATTGACTTCCGGCAATCCGATTTTCCCGCCGCCTTTCTTGGCAATGCGAATGTCGCACGCCAGCGCAACCTCCAATCCGCCGCCGACGGTATGACCGTTCAGGGCAGCAATGACCAGTTTGGGAGTTTGCTCCAGCCGGCAAAGCGTCTCATTGGCTTGCAGGCAGAAGTAATACTTATAAGCCGGATCGGCTTTGGTGAGCATGGAGATGCTCGCGCCTGCGCAGAAGAATTTTTCTCCGGCACCGCGAATCAGGAGCACGTGCACGCTCTCGTCCATGCGCGCTTTCAAAATGGCGGCGTCGAGCTGTTGCATCATCTCGTAACTGTAGGTATTTGCCGGTGGATCGTCCAATTCGAATACCGCGATGCCCTCTCCCACGCGGTATTTCACCAATTCTTTTCCGCCAATTGCCGATGTTGTGGCCATGCTTTCGTTTCTCCTCTCGTGCGGCTCTCAGAATACCCCGAACGCGCGAGTGCAGCCATCTGCTAAGCCTCGCCGGCGGCCTTCCACAAGGGCAATTCCCTGCCCAACTTTTTATCGACCGCCGCCGCATAAACCTTCATCGCCGCAGCCAGATCCCAGGAGGCGATGCCATTCGACTTGAACAAGGTGACTTCCGAAGGGCTGGTTCTCCCACTGGTCTTGCCTGCCACAATGTCCGAGAGCTTTTTGACGCCCGTCCAGCAGATTTCATCGCCGTGAAACGCGATGATCAAATCACCCGCTTCCTGGCGCGATTGTTCCACCGAATCCACAACGATAATGTCCGCACTGGCAATCGCTTCGTCATCCAGCTCCCGCTTGTGCGCGTGGTTTGCGCCGATGGCATTGATATGGGCGCCCGGCGCGAGGTCCGCGCCGCTTACGACGGGCTGCGAGGAAGTTGTGGCCGTGCAAACAACGTCCGCGCGGCGAACCGCTTCTCCCGCGGAACTGCTTGGAGTCACCGGCAACCCCAAACGGCCGGACATTTCACTACAAAATTTCTCGAGCTTGGAGGCATTGCGGCCGTAGGCACGGACGGATTCGAGCTTTCGAACGGCGGCAACCGCTTCGAGCTGCGTCTTGGCCTGGCCCCCGGTTCCGATGATGGCGGCAACGCGCGAATCCTCGCGGGCAAGGTATTTTGTTGCCACTCCCGAAGCCGCGCCGGTGCGCAACTGGCCCATATAATCCGCTTCGATCACCGCCAGCAAATCACCCGTGGCCATTTCGTAGAGCGGAACAAGAAACCGCACTTTCCCGCGGGCAAAGGTGTACTGCTTCATGGCCACGAACCCGGCGGAATAATCCGCCGCAGCCATGTAATGAAAGAAACCGCCGCCGGGCAATTCAAACCGTCTGCGCGGATGGACGACCACTTCTCCCGTGGCTTGCTTGCGGGAAATCTCTTCGACGGCCTTCAGGGCCTGCGGCATGTCCAGAACTTCGCGCACTTCCGCTTCGTTGATATGCAAGGTCATCCGATTTTCTCCGCAGCAATTCCGCTGCCCCGCAAGAAGACGCGGGAGTTGCTGCAAAATAAGCTATTAAGCTGCCGGTTTGGCGGCTTTCACGGCAACCCTTTTGTTCGAGACGTCACCAGGTTCGCGAACCCGGCGCACCACGGTCTGAATCAGTCGGTACACACGCTCTTCCTTGTTTCCATCCATGACTCGAAAACGGAATTCCGGCTCGCCTTTTGGCCCTTTCGCGATGCGAATGGGCAGTTGTCCGCAGAGATTATTTTCGATAAACGCGGTTTCGTATCGGCTCTTCTTCACATACCAGGTGTAAACGCGCAGGGCCGTGAAGTCGCACGCCTGGCCTTCTGGTCCGCGGGCGGCCGCGACGAGGAATTGCGGCTTTTCGCCGGAAGGATCCGGAACATGATTCAGTTCGAACCAGGCCAGCGGGCGTATATTTGCGGAAGCGGTGCCTTCGCGTATGGCATCGGGCAAATCGAGTTCCACAAAGCGCGCGACCACCCAACCCGCGATCGGCACGGTTTGATCGCCGGGCTGTGTTGTGGTGGTGGTGTCCGCGCCGCGCGAGGAGCTTTCTCCCGGAGGCCGCGTGGCGACACCGCGAACCAGAAACCAATCTTCTTTCTTGGTTTCCTGCGGCTCATTCCCGGAATCCTTTTCATCCGTCACCTGCACCCAATCGGCAGTCGCGCGTCCGACAATTTCCAATGGAACATTTCGCCCAAATTGGTAGAGGCGAGGCTCGGCTCGCCCCGGCTCGACGTGCAAATTCGTGGACGCTTTGGTGCGCCCTCGCGCCTGCACGGGCATGTTCCGCACTAACTGGAGCAGCTTCAAGCTGCGTTGCCATAACTCCGGGTCCATCAGTTGGTGGCTTTCCACCCAGCCAACCGCTCCACCATTGGTTCGGACCTTGACATACTCATTGCGTTTGCTGATGACTTCGACGCGCTCCCCGTAATGCAGCATGCCGATCTGCTGGCGCACTTGCGCGATGCTGCTCAGGATGGGGGCTACTTTTTCGCTAACGAAGGCTTCGCCTTGCGATTCGCGCCTCGGGCGCACCATCCAGGCCGCGAGCGTTACCAGACAAAGCAGCGGAACCGCGATAAGAAGCTTCCTCTTCATGCGCTGTCCCCGAACGTTGTGCCGATGGCCCGCGCCGCCTGCACGACGCGCATGCCATGCGCATGAATTGCGGAGCGCACGACGCCACGAATCACCGCGTTTAATCCCGGCGCATCGCCACCACCATTGGCCACACCGATGGTCTTCATCTTGCTCACAATTTCACGCCAGTTTGATTCTTCGTCAAAGATTGTACCTGAAAGAGCGCTGGCACCGCAGCCGTCGGTGAACGCCATGCTTTTCTGCTAAAATGCCGCAGCTTTCGAAGAAGTGGCGTGAAATGGTTTTGCGGGAGCCTCTTGATGAAGTCACTCAATCGTCTTCAGCCAGTGGGGTTGCTGGCGCTCCGCGTGGTTCTCGGCATCATTTTTTTCGCTCACGGATATCCCAAGCTGGCCCACCTGGGAAGCGGAATGCAGGGCTTTTTCGTGCAACACGGCCTCCCGGGATACTTCGTCTATATCTCCGGCGTTCTGGAAGTTTTTGGCAGCTTGCTGCTGGTGCTGGGGTTATTTACGCGGCCCGCCGCGCTGCTACTGGCGATTGAAATGGGCGTGGCCATCTGGAAGGTGCACAGCGCCAAAGGATATCTGGCCGTGCATGAATATGAATTTCCGCTGACGCTGGCGATGGCCTGCTTTGCTTTGGCGACGATTGGCGCAGGGACGCTTTCCCTAGATAGCCCGTTGTTCGAGAGGGGGAGAAACTCGAAGCGCGGGTGATGGGTTCGTCTGGCTTTCGGCGCTGTTTCATCCACTAACCTGGTATAGAATCTAGCGTGGCTTCCAACTTCTAGAGGGAACTCCGATGAATAAACACTTCTTGCGGTTCGTTTGTGTTGCGTTGCTGGCTCTTGCTTCACTGCTGCTCGCTTCGGTCCTGCGGCTGCCAGCCACGGATGATTCTTCTCCCCTGCCCGCACCCCCGGTGGCCAAGAAGGCGCCGAAAGTCACGGAAATCAATGGCCAAAAGATGGTCGATAACTATTTCTGGCTGCGAGACAAAAAGAATCCGGAAGTGAAAGCGTATCTGGAGGCCGAGAACACCTACACCGACGCGGTCATGAAACCCACCGAGCCCTTGCAGAAAAAGCTTTATGACGAAATGCTGAGCCGCATCAAGGAAACGGACGTGGAAGTTCCGTACAAGGAAGGGGGCTATTTCTATTACGTGCGCACGGAGGCCGGCAAGCAGTACCCGATTCGCTGCCGCAAAAAGGGCAGCATGGACGCCCCGGAAGAAGTGGTTCTGGACGTGAACGAACTCGCCAAAGGCCAGGCCTTCATGTCCCTAGGGGCCTTCAGCGTGAGCGACGACGGGAATCTGCTGGCTTACACCACGGACAACACAGGATTCCGCCAATTCACGCTGGCCGTGAAGGATTTGCGTACAGGAAAAGTCCTACCCGACCATGCGGAGAGAGTCGGCTCTGTCGCTTGGGCCAACGACAACAAGACCATCTTCTATACCATCGAAGATGAAACAACAAAGCGGCAATACCGCCTGTATCGACGCACGGTAGGCACGTCAGGAAACGACCCTCTCGTCTATGAAGAGAAAGACGAGCGCTTTGACGTCTTTGCGGGCAAAACACGCAGCAAGGCGTACGTCTACCTTTTCAGCGCCAGCCATACCACCACGGAAGTCCGTTACATTCCCGCGGACCAACCACTGGCCGAATGGAAAGTCCTCGAACCGCGCAAACAAGACGTCGAATACTATCCCGATCACAGCGGCGATTTCATCTACATCCGCGTAAACGACACAGGCCGCAATTTTCGCCTTGTGAAAGCACCTATCTCCGATCCCGGAAAAAAGAACTGGCAGGAAGTCATTCCGCAGCGCGCGGATGTCATGCTTGACGACATCGACTTTTTCAAAGGCTACTATGTGCT
>QHYN01000336.1 GCA_003224145.1 Acidobacteriota bacterium | reverse complement strand
CCAAACCCATTCGGATGGACCGCAATTTTCAGCGCGCTGGCGCGAGGGATACACGCTACCAATGGACCCCCGGCGAGGCAGAGACCGATCTCGAAACCATCGGCACTGCCTTTCTCGAGAAGCTCCGCCCGCTGGTCGCCCAGTTGCATCACAAGCTCGATTTTTCTCCCGACGATCCCATCTTCCAACTGGTCATCATTGGCTATGCTCCGGCCGACTACGGCCCCGAGGTGTGGGTTGTGGAATATCGCATGGAGCAGGAGCAAATCGCCACGCGCGGAGAATACTGGCAAACGCGACTCTTGCGCCCGCGCTTCACGCAGCTCTACCCGCCTGAAAAACATGCCCCGCGCACGGTAGTCGAGAGCCGGTATCCACCGGGGATGAAGGGCCCCACCCTGGCCGAACTGATTCAAGGCAATGACCCGCGCATCACGCCCCTCGCTGCTCGGGAGCCGCGCTTCGAAAAGGTCATCGAAAACCTTCATGCCGGTCAGGGCCAGAAAGCGGTCGCCGTCGATTCCACTGATTTTATGCGCGCGCTGCTGCCTCTGATCGCTGGGGATGCTCCCTTCGTCCTGGGCACGGTAGATGAGCGGCGTGGCTTGGCGTGGATCGTCCCGCCCTCCGAGCCGGTCGAAAAAGCGGAAGAGGACAAAAACCGCCCTCCCGAGGCCCCCACCTTGCGTAGCAAGCCCAAGCCCTAACAGGTTGCGAAAAACTACACCACGAGCCGGTGTTCCCATTGCTGCGGCACCCGCCAACGTGATGAACTGCCTGCGTTTCATTTGATTCTGTTCCCGCCGCTCTCAACGATATCAGGAGTCCGAGCACCCTTCGAGACAGCCTCCTACATCATTTCCCCCATTTCGATGGACTCAGAGCTTGAGACAGCACCCCAGAACAAGCAACACGAATCAACCACCTAGCAGGTGTTACGCTCATCGGGTCAGGCAATCTTTTCGATGGGATCGCCCACGCGGATGATCCCACCATCCAGCACGCGGCACAACATTCCGCGCCGTCCCCAGAGTTCCCGGCGAAGTCCCCGGCGGATTCGCTCCATCTGATCGCAGGGAGTGCACACGGCACTGACTTCGAGCCGCACCTCGCCGATGCGCAGCACCTGTCCAATCTCCAGGCTATTCACATTCAGCCCATCGGTAGTGATGTTTTCCCACAGAATCCCGGGCCGGTGCTCCATCGCTTCCAGGGTTTCGCGATCCACCAGCAGAACCTGCCGCTTTCCCTCTGGCTGTGCGTGTGCGCATCTCTCTAAGCCAAAGTCGGCCACAACTCGCGCTTCCCGAAGCTCTTCCATTGGCAAACGCTTCTTCAGCGCACGAAATAGATTCTGTACGCTCGCCATATTCTTCAGTTCCCCGTAGCAACCCCGATTCTTCGGGAGGCCACGGCTTCAGCCGTGCCGCAACTGCATCAAAATCAAAGCGGCTTTAGCCGCTGAGGTCTCCGGTTCGACCTCCTTAGAGGGGACTCTTTATGTTCCTGTAGCCTTCCTGTAGTTTGCGTGCGCCCCGATATCTTTGCGGTAGTGCATGCCGTCGAAATGGATTCTTGCTGCGGCTTTGTATGCGGATGACAAAGCAGCATCGAGTGAAGGACCCGCCGCAGTTACACCGAGCACTCTTCCGCCGCTTGTGACGATGGCCTCGCCAACGCGCTTTGTTCCCGCATGTAAAACCTTCACACCGGTTATCTGCTCCGTAGAGGTTAGTCCCTCAATGCGCTTCCCCACTTCAAATTTTCCCGGATACCCGCCCGACGCCAGCACCACGCACACACTCGCGCCGCTCTTCCACCCTAGCTTCGACGGTTGAAGAGTGCCTGCAGCCACATCCCGCAGCACTTCCGCCACATCGAAATCCATCCGCGCCGCGATGGCTTGAGCCTCCGGATCACCCAGGCGGCAATTGAATTCCAGCACTTTCGGCCCGGACTTGGTCAGCATAAGTCCAATGTACAGGAATCCCTGGTACGGGATTGCGTCGGACGCCAGCCCTCGCAGAGTCGGCTCCACGATGGTCGCAAGAATGGTGCTACGAAGTTGTTCGGGCAGGAGTTCATCGGTCGAGTACGCACCCATCCCGCCCGTGTTGGGGCCTTTGTTCCCGTCGAAAACGCGCTTGTGGTCCCGCGTGGGCACCAGCGGCGCATAGGTCTTTCCATCGGTAACCAAGATGAACGACAACTCATCCCCTTCGAGCGTTTCCTCCAGAAGAATGCGCTTTCCTCCCGCGCCCAGTTCGTTTTTCTCCATCACGCGCTCGACAAAATCGTGCGCCGCTTCGAAATCGTGTGCCAGGAAAACGCCCTTGCCGGCGCACAAGCCGTCGGCCTTGATCACCACCGGCCAGGCAACACCGTGCAGCGCCGTGTA
>QHYN01000229.1 GCA_003224145.1 Acidobacteriota bacterium | reverse complement strand
TTTGCGGCCATCGAAATCGTACTGCGTAAAGCTGGGGAGCCAGAGGCCGGGCGCAATTTGGTAGCGCTCTTGCATGAAGTGGCTGCCCCTATAGATCTTTCCCAGAAAAAGCCCGATGGAAATGTCCTCGGTGACGTCCCCTTCGATGCGCGCCAGCTCGGCGGCATCCTCGTCGATCCACACATTTCCATGCACCTTGGGGAAAATGGAGGTGAAGCGCGACATGGGTTTGAACGCGGGATTCGGCGACATCTGATATTTGGAGAGCGTGCGGTCCCCGCGCTGCTCGTTCGCGACAAATGTGTAAAGGAATGCGTTGCGCGTGGCGTCGATGAGATCATTGCGGTCTTTGCGGCGCTTGGCGTATTTTTCCACGGCGCCGCGTTGCGAGCGGCCTTCCACAATCAAAGCCAGTGCTTTTTCCAGTCCTTCCAGTTCAGCGCGGTAGGCAACGGGATCCGCAGGATGCCCGTCCGGCCCCATCGGAATTCTGTCCATGCCCGTGCCATTGGGAACGACGCGCGAAATCTTCACGGCCGTCGGGACAGGACTGTTGGGATTTTTGCTTGTCTCCAGCCTCTCGATGCGCTCGTAGAGGTCCAAAGCCTCTTCGTTTTTTTTTTGGTTGGCGATAACGCGGTCAACGAGTTCTGGTTTCGCGTGGCCAATCGTGGGCGCGGAATCGGGCACCACCGATTGTGCTGCTCCTGAGGCGGCAAGCACCTGGGACAACAGGATCAAAGAAAAATGGTTTCGCGCGGACATGGTTCGGCACGGCGAAAAAGCCGCCAGAGACTAAATTAGTTGGATTCGCCGGCGCACCCAATTGTTGTACACCATGTACGGCCCAAGCGGCAGTGACTGCTGCGCATCCATAACTGGCGCTGGGCGTGATGCACCCGAATTCGCTCGAGAAAAGTTACGGCTTCGGCTTATCGGCGGGCTTTTGCAGTTGTTGTTGAAACTCTTGCGTCCAGGGTGGAACAACACCATTGACGCGCGCGTAGGCAATCGACTGGCCCAGATGCTCGCCCCAGTGCCTGTCAATCATCATCAAGGCGCCGCGCAGGGTGGTTTGCCGGTTGAACATTTTTTGCGGCTTATCCCCGTCCGCATCGCTCAAGGCGAGAATCGCCCCGCGAAAATGCGCAAAAGATTCCTTCAGCACCGGCAAGACCTTCGCCTTGTCTCCCGAAAGCGGCGCGACAGCCTTGAAATCAAATCCGGCTGGGGGCGGGGTTCCCAGGGCGCTGGCAACTCCGTAATTGGCGCTGATGATGTGCGTGTAGACTTCGCCGACGGACCGAACTCCCTCACCAGGCCTCCAGGTGTATTTCTCGGCAGGCATAGCCTCCGCTAACCTGGTATAGCGTTGCTCGTAGTACGCGACATCCTCCAAGAACTCAGCTCGAAACCCGGATGTGGGAGCGCTCGCCGTGGGAGCCTTGCCGGGTGTTTTCTCCTGAATCGGCACGGAACGCGCTGCACCTAAAAGAAAAGCCGTAAATAGCAGAAAACAAAGAGAGATACGACGCATGCAGACCTCCTCTACGCGTGCGAACCGTGCTTGTTGAGCCTCATCTTCCCGCTTCGACCGCCAGAAAGGGTACAATTGAATGATGGTCGCGGGGCGGCCGATACCCTCGTACGCCGGACCTTAGGGTACTTCAGGCACACCTGCAAGAAAAGAGCGTTTTCAACCGTCTATAAATCATAGTTTTAAGGATATCCAAGGAACGAATGCCCGGGGATATCCGTCTTAATTAGAGAGCGATGGAGGTCTGTTTGGGCGTAACCCCCATGGAGAGGTTCGGAGCGATTCCGCGAGGGAGTTCTCGCAGGGTGGACACTGCCCAGAAACTTGGCAGGATCCGCAGCGCGGCGGTGACCACTGGGGAGACTCTGCGCCTGGCCATTGATTCCCTTCGGGCGCACAAGCTGCGCAGCTTCCTCACGCTGCTGGGTGTCATTATGGCGGTCACCACGCTGGTAACGGTGATGAGCGCCATCGCCGGGCTGAACCTATATGTAGCCGACCGTGTGGCGAATCTGGGTGCGAATGTCTTCATTGTCGATCGCTTTGGAATCATCACCAGCATGGACGACTTCCAGAAAGCGCAAAAACGCCCACTGATCACTTTCGAGGATTACGAACGGCTGCGCGACACCATGAAGACCGCCAGCGCCGTGTCGGCCATCGATGACCGCAACGTGCAGACGCGCAGCGGGGACATCAAAATGGAAAACACCGACGTGATGGGCGCCGCCCCGAATTTTGCCGACGTGCGTAACATCAACGTGGCAGAGGGAAGATTCCTCACCCCCGCGGACGATGAGCATCGGTCGGAAGTGGTCTTCATTGGAACCGACCTGGCAAAGAAGTTTTTCCCCAACGTGGATCCCATCGGCAAGACCATCCGGGCGGAAACGCACAGCTACGAAGTCATCGGCGTCGCCGAGCCGTTCGGCAGTGCCTTTGGACAATCCCAAGACAATTACATGATCATCCCGCTGAATACCTATATGAAGGAATGGCACCGCCAGAAGGACTGGCTCACCATTTTCGTGCAGGCTCCCAATTTGGAGATGATGCAAACCAGCGAAGATGAAGCGCGCATGCTTCTTCGTGCTTGGCGCAAGGTGCCTTACGACGCCAAAGACAACTTCGCCATTCTGGGCTCGGATTCGATCATGGCCCTGTGGCATGACCTGACGGGAAATCTGGCGTTTGTGGCCATGGCGCTGGTGAGTGTGTTCCTCGTGGTCGGCGGCATCGTGATCATGAACATCATGCTCGCGAGCGTTACCGAGCGCACGCGCGAGATCGGCTTGCGCCGTTCCCTCGGCGCACGCAAGCGTCATATCCTTCTGCAATTCATGACCGAATCGGCGGTACTCGCGGCAGCGGGGGGATTGATCGGGATTGGCTCCGCCTACTTGGTGGTCTACACTGTGCAGGCACTGTTCTCCTTCCCGATGAACACTCCTATTGGCTCCGTGATCTTGTCGCTGTGCGTTTCGACGGCCGTGGGGCTTTTCTTCGGCATCTATCCGGCGACGCGAGCAGCGAAGCTGGATCCGATCGAAGCGTTGCGGGCGGATGGATAAGGGGCGGAGATGGCGCAGGCATACGGCGAAAATCTGAAACAAGCTATGGACACCTTGCGCGCACACAAGATGCGCAGCGCGCTGACGGTCTTTGGCGTGGTGCTGGGCGTGAGCGTCATCATGTTGGTAGCCGGGCTGCTATCCGGCTTTGACCAGAAAATTCAGGAAAACATCAAGCAGTTCGGCGCGGATACCGCGTTCATCAGCAAGTGGGACCAGGGCCGCCACGGCGGGCCTCCACCGCTCGAGGAACGGCAGCGCAAACCCCTCACGCTGGAGGACGCTCGGGCGCTGCAAGAGAGCTGTCCGGCGGTCAAGAATGTCACGGCATTTCTGATGACGCGCTGGGACCAGGGGCATTCGGTGCGCACGAAGGCCGGAGAAGTGACGGGCATTGATTTCCGCGGCGTACAGCCCAATTTTGGACAGGTGTACGCGAACGCGGCGACACTCGAGGGCCGATTCATCAGCGAAGGCGACGATCTCCACAAAGAGAAGGTGGTGATGCTCGGAGAAAACGTCGCTCCGGTGCTTTTTCCCGGTGGCCACGCTGTCGGACAAGACGTGATGATCGATGGCTCGGCTTTTATGGTGATCGGCGTCGTGGAGAAACCCAAAGGCGGCTTCGGCATGGGCGATGAAGACCGCCGCGTGCTCATTCCTTTCAGCACCTTCCGGAAAACCTATCCGATGGCGGATGAAATCAATTTCCGCATGCAGGCGCGTCCGAAAATGCTGGACCAGGCGGTGGATCAGGCGCGCGAAGTGCTAGAACGCAGGCGCAGGATACCTTACGGCGGAAAGGACAATTTTTCCATCGAGACGGCCGAGCAGCAAGTCCAGGAATTTCACAACATCATGTTAATGACCTACGTCGTGATGATCGTGCTGAGCGCGATTGGATTGCTGATTGGCGGCGTCGGGGTGATGAACATCATGCTCGTCAGCGTCACGGAACGGACGCGGGAAATCGGCGTGCGTAAGGCCATCGGAGCGAGAAGGGGCGACATCACCTGGCAATTCCTCCTGGAAGCCATGACGCTGACCGGAGCGGGCGGCGTGATTGCGCTGATCCTCACGAATGGTTTGGTCTGGCTAATCAAGGTCGTGCTGAACTGGCCCGGCAGCGTACCCGTATGGGCCGCAGTCACGGGAATTGCCGTGAGCGTCAGCGTTGGGTTGGTCTTCGGTGTGTGGCCGGCCATGAAAGCGGCAAGACTCGATCCGGTGGAAGCATTACGCTACGAGTAGCGCAAACGCATTTTCTCTCTGTAATTCCAGCCAAATGATTCGCAATTCTGAAGGTTCTACGCAGAGGCTCGTTCAATCGTTCGGAGTGGGTGACGGGTTCAAGTGCACCAGGCTCGCGGATTGATTCGAACGAGATCCTTGTGAGTTGGCCGGACGATTCAGCGAAGCCAGGGCAACTTTTCCCAGGCGGATCATGCGTGGCGGAATTTCATTCTTTTCCCCTGGCCCAGGGGTGTCGGCGGAAGAGTCGGATTGCTGCACCGCGACTGTTTGCTTCGTATAGCAGAACGCTTCGTAGGGCACGCCGGGACGGTAGTATTGACGTGCGGGGGCCGGAGGAACGCCGTACCGGGAGCGCAGTATGTGCGGGATCTGAAAAGAGGCCACTAAGAACAAGCAGGCGGCCGTGACCATCCACACGTCGCGATGTCTGGCCGGCTGCGTCAACCACGAATGCTTCCCCTCCGAGGGTTTGGCGGGCCGAGGCCGCGAGCGCGTAAACGGGTAAAGAGACTGCACTAGCTCTTGGAAGGATGCAAAGCGGTCGTTCGGATTTTTTGCCAGGCAACGCGCGATGACCCGATCGAGGGCCGGCGGCACCGCCGGATTGTGCTCTGAGGGCGGCAAGGGTTCGGCATTCAATATTTCCGAGCAAATCGCACCGACAGAATCACCTTCGAACGGCCGCACGCCCGTCAGCATCTGATAAAACACGATCCCGAACGAGAATTGATCCGAGCGCTGATCCTGCGGTTCACCTCGAATTTGTTCCGGGGCCAGGTAAGCAGGGGTCCCGATCAGGGGGTCGGAGCCGGAAACTTGTGTAGCCAGGCGCGCGATGCCGAAGTCGCCGAGCTTTACCTTCTCCTCCGGCGTAACGAAAATGTTTCCCGGTTTAATGTCCCCGTGGATGATTCCCGCGCGATGCGCCAGTGTGAGGGCGCGCGCTAGATCCGCGGCCCAGGTACAGGCGCGCTGGACGGTCAGCGCAAAGGGACCGAGGCGCTGTTCCAAAGTCTTTCCCGCAATGTATTCCATGACGAGGAATGGCGTGCCTTGTTCGTTGATGCCCACGTCATAGAGCTGCACGATGGCTGGATGTGACAGCTGGCCGACGAGCTGGGCTTCGCGTAGGAATTGGCCTTCCAGATCGTCGCCGAAGCTGCGGATAAAGGTCTTCAGGGCGACGGTGCGGCCAATGACGTTGTCCCGCGCCATTTCGACGCGGCTCGTAGTACCGGAGCCGATCAATTCCAGGGCTTGGTAGCGGCCTTTTTGCAGTGTAATCATCAGGCGGAGCGCAAGAGGCGCGACGCGCGGTCGCGCAAGCCGTTCCCATTGGCATTCGATTGCGGCATCGGCGCCGGGAGCGGAGCACGCCGCGCGAGAGGATAAAGCTCTTGTGCAAGAGCGTCGGCGGCGGCATAACGCGCCGCAGGATCCTTGGCGAGACAGCGAGCCACCAGGTCATCGAACGAGGCGGGTACGGAAGCATTCGCGTGAGACGGCGGAAGCGGCGTCGAAGAAAGAACGCGCGCGCAGATACCCTGCAAAGATTCGGCGTCGAAGGGGCGCTGCCCGGTCACCATTTCATAGAGAACGATGCCCAGAGAAAAAAGATCCGAGCGCGCGTCCTGCGGTTTGCCGATGATCTGTTCGGGACACCAGTAGGCGGGCGTGCCGGCGAGAGGAGTGGCGGCCGAATCACGGCTGGCCAGCCGGGCCATGCCAAAGTCCATCAGCTTCAAGCGGCCGTCGTTGGTGATAAGCATATTCGCAGGCTTGACGTCGCCGTGAATCACGCCCTTGCGGTGCGCGACACCAAGTGCGCTGGCGACTTCCGCGGCCCAGGCGCAAGCGCGTGGGAGAGGAATGCTGCCCTTTTCCAGAATGCGATCGAGCGGCTGGCCTTCAAGATACTCCATCACGAGATAGGGTGTCTGCGTGGCCTCGTCGATGCCCATGTCATGCAGCGTGATAATGGAAGGATGGGAAAGCTGGCCGACTACGCGAGCCTCTTGAATGAATCGCTGCCGGGCTTCTCCGCTGGCCAGTTCTTTGGGGAAAATCTTGATGGCCACGAGGCGGCCGATCAGCGGGTCATGGGCGCGTGCGACGCGGCCATGAGCTCCGGTGCCGATGATTTCGAGAATTTCGTAACGCCCGACTTGCACGGCTATCCCTCCCTCAGAAGGATTTTTGCAATCGAAGTGCAAGAATAATGAGGTAAGCCGCGTCGTGAAATGAAGCAAGGGTAACGTTTTGGCGAGGTACGGTGGTACTAGGAGAAAACGGAAGGTGCAGCTTGTAACGTGTTCACAATACAGTAGTTATAAACCACAAATGATTTGGTACAGGGTGCTGCCGTCGGTCGAAAACGGTTCATCCCCGGTCAGCGAGGTAAGGCTTGCGCCTGAAGGGAAGCTAGAGACGGCGAGGACTTGAGGCGGGCGGGAAACTCTCTTATAAATGTTTTCATCGAGGGGTGCCAGAAGCCGCTGAAACCGAAAAAATACATTTCTTTCATGGCTTGCTCCGAGGTCCATTTTTCCATGGCCATGCGGTAGGTGGCGACGAACACGCCGGTGCGATCGTCGCCGAAGCGGCAGTGCACGAAAATCTTTTGCGGCGGATTGTCGCGAAACAAGGAGAGAAATTGCCCCACTTGTTCATCGGTCGGAGGTGACCAGCCGCTGACAGGGATGTGAACGAAGCGCATACCCAGCGATTCGGCCTGACGGCGTTCCCAGGTGATTTTGTCAGGGCCTTCGCCGCGAAGATCGACGATCGTGGAAATGCCCAGCTTTTTCAGCTCGGCGAGACCTCGCTCTTTGGGTTGGGCGCCGCGGTAAAGAACATCGTTGATTTTTCCCGCGTTGGGAATTCCGTCGATATGCAGTTTGGCTCCGTAAGCGGGCTGCACGACATCCGGAGCCGGTGCCTGCACCGAGGCCCGAGCATGATCTTGCGCGAGCAGACGCGAAGAGGAGAGAAAGAAGAAGCCCAGGAAGAATAAAGTGCGTTTCATCATGAGTTCTGCATAACCAGTGTAGCGCGGGATGGGAAGCCGCGAAAACCGTTGACGGCGCTGCAGTTGAGCAGAAAGTGCACCACTACAAATAGACATGAGGCGAAAATGTTAACCACATTTTGCGTTTTTCTCTTGACACGAAATCAACATCCGTTGATACTGCCACTCCAGATTCGGGGGAACGTGGACGCGCCACACGGACCGAGTCGGGGAGAAACAAAGGTCCGTGTGCATCCGCTAAGCGGCCCGGGTTCTAAGCGAATAAAACCGAGCGCGAAGTACCTGCTCCGCGCCCATACTTTTGGCGGAGCACCTGCTGTCAGGCTGAGTGAGTACCAATCACCGGCCGGCGGCGGTGCATGGGCGATTCGCGCTGCATTTTGAGTGCGACTGCCTGGCAGTCGGTTTTTTTTTCGCTGTACCCTTCCACGACCCAAGAATCGAGTTGCGCTGATTCAGCCCAGACCCTGAAGCGAAAGCGCGGCACCTCTGCCGAGCGCAGAGGAGTAAAATAATAGGGTTCCCCGCGCTTGGGAGGGGACCCCCGAAAGCGCGAGGGACAGATGGCAACCGTGAAGCAGGCATTGAGCGGAAAATCCTCGGCGACCGATACGGCTGCAGAGAAGACAGCGAGCAGCCTGGGGAAAGGTCTGGTCTTCCGGCGGTATTTTACCGATGGGGAGAGGTCTCCGTTTGACGCGGTGGAGTGGGAGAAACGCACGGCCCTGATTGCGAACGAGAAGGGCGCGACCATCTTCCGCCAGGAAGACGTGGAAGTGCCCAAGAGTTGGTCGCAGACCGCGACGAACATTGTCGCTAGCAAGTATTTCCATGGAAAACCGGGAACGCCGAAACGCGAAGGGTCGGCGCGGCAACTGATTGGCCGCGTGGTGAACACCATCGTGCGCTGGGGTGAAGAAGGCGGATATTTCGCCGATACGGCTGCGCGCGATGCGTTTCGCGATGAACTGACGCACTTGCTGGTCGAACAGAAAATGGCATTCAACTCGCCGGTGTGGTTCAACGTCGGCGTGCAACCGAAGCCCCAATGCTCGGCGTGCTTCATCAATTCGGTACGGGACGACATGGGCTCGATCATGGATTTGGCGAAGACCGAGGGGATGTTGTTCAAGTGGGGCTCGGGCACAGGCACGAATTTTTCGACGTTGCGCGGAAGCAAAGAGACATTGAGCGGCGGCGGAATCGCTTCGGGCCCGGTGAGCTTCATGAAAGGCTTCGATGCGTTCGCGGGGGTGATCAAGAGCGGTGGGAAGACGCGGCGCGCGGCCAAGATGGTGATCCTGAACATTGATCATCCGGACATCGTAGGATTCATCGAATCCAAATTGAAAGAAGAGCGCAAGGCGCACGTGCTGATCGAACAGGGTTATGACAGCTCGATCGACGGCGATGCGTACAGCTCGATCTTCTTCCAGAACGCCAACCACTCGGTGCGCGTGACGGACGAATTCATGCGCGCGGTGATCGAGGACAAGGATTGGTGGACGAAGAACGTCGCCGATGGGCAGCCGGTGGATAAATTGCGGGCCCGCGATCTGATGATGAAGATTGCAGACTCGGCGTGGCATTGCGGCGATCCGGGGATGCAATACGACACCACGGTGAACCGCTGGCACACCTGCAAGAGCACGGCACGGATCAATGCGAGCAACCCTTGCTCGGAATACATGTTCCTGGATGACACGGCATGCAATCTGGCTTCGCTGAATCTGATGAAGTTTGTGGCGCCGAGCGGGCAGTTTGATGTGCCGGCGTTCAAGCATGCCGTGGACGTGACCATCACGGCGCAGGAAATCCTGGTGGACAATGCGAGCTACCCGACGACGAAGATTGCAGAGAATTCGCATCATTTCCGCCCGCTCGGGCTGGGCTACGCCAATCTGGGCGCGCTGCTGATGTCCATGGCGCTGCCGTATGACTCAGCGGAAGGGCGGGATATGGCCGGCGCAGTCACGGCACTGATGTGCGGTGAAGCGTACGCACAGTCGGCGCGGATGGCGGAGCGCCTAGGGCCGTTTCCGGGTTACGAAGAAAACCGCGAGCCGATGCTGGACGTGATTCGCATGCATCGTGACGCGATGCGCGGAATCCAGCCCGAGCACGTGCAGACGGAATTGTTCCTGGCGGCACAAGAGTCTTGGGACACGGCGCTCAAGCACGGCGAGAGTTTTGGCTTCAAGAATTCGCAGGTCACTGTGCTGGCACCGACGGGCACGATCGGATTCATGATGGATTGCGACACCACGGGAATCGAGCCGGACCTGGCGCTCGTGAAATACAAAAAGCTTGTGGGCGGCGGGTTGATCAAGATAGTCAACAACACCGTGCCGCAAGCGCTGATGAAGCTGGGCTACACACCGGAGCAGACCAGCGAAATCGTTTCGCACATCGACAAGAACGGAAAAATCGAAGGTGGGCCATACCTGAAGGAAGAGCATTTGCCGGTGTTCGACTGCTCGCTGGCGCCGCAGGGCGGCGGGCGCTCGATCAGTTGGACCGGGCACGTGAAAATGATGGCCGCGGCACAGCCGTTCCTCTCCGGGGCGATTTCGAAGACCATCAACATGCCTGAGGAATCGACCGTCGAAGACATCATGAATTCGTATATCGAATCGTGGAAGCTGGGGCTGAAGGCCGTGGCCATTTACCGCGACAATTCCAAGCGCTCGCAGCCGCTTTCGGCAGCGGGAAAGAAAAAGGACGACAAGAAAGCGGAAAGGATGGGCCTCGCCGAGCCGGTGCAGCGGGAACTCTTCCCTCGGGCAGCGCGTGAGAAGATGCCGTATGAACGCGCTTCGGTAACGCACAAGTTCAGCGTGAGCGGGCACGAGGGCTACATCACCGTGGGCATGTACGAGGACGGACGTCCCGGTGAAGTATTCATCAAGATGGCCAAGGAGGGCTCGACGCTCTCGGGCATCATGGACGGATTGGCGCTGACCATTTCGCTCGGCTTGCAATATGGCGTGCCGCTGAAAGTATTCGTGGACAAACTGCTCAATACCCGGTTCGAGCCGTCGGGCATCACCTCCAATCCCAACATCCGGTTTGTATCCTCGGTGTTGGATTACATCGCGCGTTGGATGGGCGGGAAGTTCATCTCCGCGGATTATCTGAAGCTGAATGGCGCAGCTGTGGCGGAAAGCGGAGCGGTCGCGGTGTCGGCGCCCACCGCTTCTCCAAAGGGAGTACTGTCGGCGCCGGATCCAGGTCAAATAGACTACGATCGGACCACGGATGAGGACATCCTTAGCGGGAAGGTGACCCTGAAGGACGGACGCCACTATGCGTGGGAGGGTGCGCCCACCTGCAGCGAGTGCGGCATGCTAATGGTGCCGAATGGCGCCTGCTACAAGTGCGAAAACTGCGGCAGCACGAGCGGCTGCAGTTGAGCCGCAAGGGACACGCGAGACCAGAAACGCGATGAGCGCCCTCCCATCCGGTTCCGGTGCGGCAGCACGGCTCGCTCAACAGAAACCAAAGGCCCGCGGCTTCCTGCACATCGTGAGACATGGCGCGGGACCCAGTGCAATCTATGTGGTGACGTATCACCGGCTTGAAGTGGTGCCGGGCCGCGGAAGCTCTTCTGATTCGCCCCGGCCGGGCGCGCGTCCCAAGCCGGCGCTGGCGGAGGGCGCGCAAGCGCTCATCGAGTTGCTCGAACGCATCGGCGTCGATTTTCACCTTCGCGAAGTGCGCGGTGCACTCGAAGACATTCTTCGGCTCGGCTCAGCCAATATCCCCGACCTGTGGCTCAGCGATGAGGAGATGATCGAAAAAGGCCTCGTCGAAAGTTAGTCTGGAGCTGACCAGCGGCCGCATCTAACCTGTTTCTTTTCAACGTATTTCTCACTCTTTGCCGCCACGGCGCACAGACAACTCCTTGTGAAATCGATTGCTTCCGGACTCTTTCTGTCGCCACGGGGATATGCCCCCAGATAGCACATTGCCGACGAATTAGCGTGGGCGGGGGCGGAGAGGAGGGCGCGCGGTGAGCGGGCGAGGGCGCATGCGGAAGCGTGGGCCAAGCGGCGGGGGAACGTTGCGGAGGAAGTCACCGCAGCAAGGGCAGCGGCCATCGTTGCCGATGGGATTGGTAGCGTCGGCGCGCAACCACTGGCCGCGAGCTTCGCAGAGCGGATTGATGCATTGCACGGTGAAGCCGGGCAGATATTGCATTTGTTCTCCCTCAGTGGCCGCTACGCCCAGATCGATTCCTGCCGGACGACACGGCAACCATCCGAAATCGATCAAGCCCCCTGGCGGCCCATCTATTTGCCGCGCTTCATCCAAAACAAATCCGTGGCCTTAAAGCGCCGTGGCTAGGCCACGGAATGGGGCTGCGCGGGAACAACGTTCATGATGGCGGGGATTCTGCCGCGAGCGGCCTGTGGTGTCAAGTGAAAAGACTACAAGCTATTGTGGTAAGGTTGCAGTGCGGTATGGAGACCGGGTTCCCGCGGAGCATAGGGATTCATCGTTTTGTTTAGCGGGTATCGAGCTGTGAGTGCTTCGCAGCTTCGACGCCTGGGAGTTGCGCACGCAAGACGGAGGGGGAAATGCCAAATCCAACGAGGTTTGAATTGGGCGGTGGAGGGTTGCCGCCGTTGCCCAATTTGGGAGGCGTGGGAAAGAGAATCCTGCAGCTTGGGATCCTGTTGCTGGTGATCATTCTTCTGATGGCCAGCACGACGTCAATTCCGACGGGGAATGTGGGCGTGCTGACGCTCTTCGGCCGGGTCACGGGTGAAACGCTTCCAGAGGGGATTCATCTGGTTAATCCACTGAAATCGGTACAAAAACTCTCCATCCAGACACAATCGGTGAAAGAGAGCGCCAATGTGCCGTCGAATGAGGGGCTGATCCTGGCGCTGGACACATCGCTGCTATTCCGGCTGGACAAAACGATGGCGGCGCAGGTGTATCAGACCGTTGGCGCGGATTATGCGGAAAAGATCGTGGAGCCCACGCTTCGGGCGGCGATTCGCGCGTCCACTTCGGCGCACACGGCGAATGCTTTGTATACGAATGCACGGGAACTGGTGCAGCAGCAGATTCAAGATGAGTTGACGAAGCAACTCGCGCCGCGCGGGGTGATCGTGGAAAACGTGCTGCTGCGCGACGTGCAATTGCCAGCCATGCTGAAGGGTTCCATCGAAGCGAAACAGCAGGCCGAGCAGGACGCGCTGCGCATGAGCTTCATCCTACAGAAGGAGAAGCAGGAAGCCGAGCGGAAGCGCATCGAAGCGCAGGGCATCGCGGATTTTCAGAAGATCGTGGCGACAGGCATCAGTCCGCAATTGCTCGAATGGAAAGGCATCGAGGCGACGGAGAAGCTGGCGACCAGCGCGAATGCCAAGGTGGTGATTATCGGGAATCCGAAGAACGGGCTGCCGCTGGTGTTGGAGCCGAAGTGATAGCGACTTGTGATTGGTGAATGGAGAATGGCGCCCATCCAATCGTGTATGTTGGCAAAAACATAAGAGGTAAGGCGGCATGTTTCGAAGGGCAATTCTTTCCTTTCTCCTCTTTGCCGCTATCTCGATCGATGGGCGCGTTGCGCGCCCGACAAATGAAACGCTGCGGCAGGCTCTTGCGGCAAAGCATTTGCCAACGGATGCCGGGAAGCTAGCCAACTTTGACAAGAGCATTACGAGCTGGGCAGAACTCGACGATGCCAATCAATACGTAATCAGCTATTACGTGGACGACGGAACCAACGAGCTGAATCCGCCCCTTTTTCTTGATCGCTACGACCGGAAGCAAGCGGAATGGAAAAGCGCGAGCTTCCCGGACGCGCACACAAATTCGGCTCAGCCGGACGGTAACTGTTACGGCTCCATCTTGAGAGTGGCAGCGTTAGGGAGCCGGCTTTTTCTCGACACCCATATCAATCCGTCGGCCGGTTGCCTGCTGGTGCTTTCACCGGACTTGAAATTGGAAGCAAGCCTTTACGGCTGGCTACTGGGACAACTGGGAACCGACCTGTTGGTGTACCACCGTAGCCAGATTCATTTTGCGCCGGTGCACCCGGCGGAAATCGCGTTGTACGACCTGCGGACCAGGCGCGACGTGACTTTTTTCCCGACGAAGCCAGACTCGGCCATCCGGCGCGCGCGAACAGCCCAGTTGGCTGAGTTCTACAAGGTGAATAAAGGGTGGTGCAACAAGAACGACGATCCTTGCGATCCGGAGAATTTCGATTACGCGCTGCAAGGGGAAGTGGCCACCAACGAAGCGGAAGGGGCCATCGCATTTCTGATATCCTATGAGCAAATTCAGCTTGTTCAAGGTGACGTGCAAAAGCCTTCCGGGCCGAAGGATGTCCTGTACGTGTATCGCTGGGTGGATGACGAGGCAAAGATGGAGTACCGCGAGATGCTCCTTGAGGACGCCAAAGCGCGGTTTGGAACCTCGAAACTCCCGGATTTAGTTCAGGCAGAGATTCTCCAAAAGATTTTCGCAGAAGCCGCAGCGAAATAGCGCAGATCTCCCCGAAAGTGCGAAAAGAGGCCGGCAGGGGAACTACGAAGATTTTCGTTGACAATACGAAAGTCTTCGTATTAGTCTTCACCCCATGACCAAGGAACCTCTGCAAAAGCCCACGGCCTCCGAGCTGGAAATTCTTCGCGTCTTGTGGATGCGCGGGCCTTCGACCGTGCGCGAAGTCCACGAAGCGCTCAACGAAAAGAAAGCCATGGGCTACACCACGGTACTTAAACTCCTGCAGATCATGACCGCCAAGGGAACGGTGCGCCGAGACGAAGGGCAGCGCGCGCACGTCTATGAAGCATGCCAGCCGGCGACGGAAACCAAGCGCCAACTGGTGAGTGACGTCCTGCAGCGAGTCTTTGAAGGGTCTGCGAGCGAATTGATGATTCACGCGCTGGAGGGCCGGCGAACGTCCAAGAAAGAGTTAGAAGAGTTGCGCCGCCTTCTGGATGAGTACGAGAGGAGCGCCCGATGAGAAACCTTGCGACCGGTATTTCGCCGGAACTGCTTCAGGCCCTTGGCTGGACACTGCTCCATTTCGTATGGGAAGGGGCGGGGCTCGCGGCGCTATTTGCCGTGGCGAACACGGTTTGTCGGCGGGCGACGACGCGCTACGCGCTGGCGGCGGTCACGCTGGTGTTGATGATGACGGCCCCGGTGATCACCTTCACGGGGATGCTGCGGCAATCGGATTCGGCCGTTAGGTACGGGGCGCAAAAGACTTCGGCCAGCGCGGTGATACCGGTGCAAATCGCCGCGCGCGGGCTTCGGTCCGGCGCCCCGGCCGCCGGAACGCTAGCGGCGCAGCCGACGGGGATAGTGTGGTTTGTGGAGGTGTGGTTCCTGGGAGTGCTTTTGCTGAGTTTGCGAACTGCCGGAGGGCTGTTCTTGATTGAGAGGATGCGGCGCAAAGAGATCAAGCCTGTAGCGCGAGAGCTTTACGAAAAATGCCTGGTGCTGCAACGAAAGATGGGCCTCCAGCGGATGGTCCGGTATTGCGAGTGTTTGCGGCTGGATGCACCGGCAGTGCTCGGATGGTTCCGTCCAGTGATGTTGTTGCCGGCGAGGGCGCTAACCGGACTGAGCGAAGAACAGATCGAAGCGGTCATCGCGCATGAGCTTGCGCACATTCGCCGGCTGGATTGCTTTGTGAATCTTTTCCAGATTGGCGTGGAGACGCTGCTGTTCTATCACCCCGCGGTTTGGTGGGTGAGCCAGCGCATTCGCACCGAACGCGAGAACTGCTGCGACGACGAAGCGATTGCTGTTTGCGGCAACGCCGTCAATTACGCGCGCGCGCTCACGCTGATGGAAGAATGGCGCGCCACTCCTTCTTTGATGATGGCTGCCAATCGTAGCCCGCTTTCGCAGCGCGTCCTGCGTGTGCTTGGACTGGACGGGCCTGCCGGCAGACTCCGCGTGGCGGGGCTGGCGGCCGGCGTAGCTTGCCTGGTAGGAGCATTGCTGGCGGGCAATGCGTTCTTGGGCGTGGCACACGCGGCGCTGGGAACCGGAAGGCCAGCGCCGCAGGAACAAGGAAGTAGCAGCGTGATTGTTGTCCGGCCGACGGATGCACCCGCCCCGGCAAAGCGTGCGGGGGAAACGGCACAGGCCAGCAAGGACAAAGACAAGGACAAAGACAAGGATAGGGACAGAGCCAAAGAACAGCAGAAGGCCAGCGACGAACCGAATAAGAAGGAATCGTATATGGACGCGATGGAGGCGGCAGGGTTCAAGAACCTGACCGCCGACGAACTCATCGCCATGAAAATCCAAGGCGTCATACCCAGTTATGTGAAAGAAATCCACGACCTGGGATTGCAGCCCAGTGCGGATGAATTCGTGGGGATGCGCGTGCAAGGCATCACGCCGGAATATATTCGCGGGACGCGCAAGATTGCGCCCAACCTCAGCGTGGATGAATTGATCGGGATGAAGGTGCAGGGAATTACTCCCCAATATGCCAGCGAACTGCGCGAGCTGGGTCTTAAGGCCGACCCCGATAACCTCATCGGCATGAAAGTACAAGGCATTACTCCCGATTACGTTCGAGGGATACAAGCGATCGGTCTTAGACCCGATTCGGATGAACTGATCGGGATGAAGGTGCAGGGAGTCACTCCGGGATACATTCGGGCGATGCAGACCATTGGTCTGAAGCCGGATGTAGACGAAATCATCGGGATGAAAGTGCAAGGCGTGACGCCGGAATACGTGAAAGCTCTGCAAGCGGCGGGATTCAAGGATCTGGACAGCGATGAAATCATCGGCGCGAAAGTGCGAGGGATCACCCCGGAGTTCATCGACAAGGCGCGCAAGCACGGCTTCCAGAACCTGACCCTCGAAAAGCTGATTGCGCTGAAACACGCGGATATTTTCTAAGGGCCAAGAGAAACAAACAGAGGAGAAACGCACCATGAATTCGAATCGAGTGATGGGTCTGACTCTTGCCGCTGCCGGCGCCGCGTTTGGACTCGCGAGCGCCCTTCGCGGGCAGACGCAGAGCGGCGATTGGACAATTCGCCATTCCGACGAACCGGGGAAAGTAGAGTTTTCCCTGATGGATTCGCGCGGCGGGCATCATTTTCATTCTAGTTCGGAATGGGCGGTGAGCGAGTTTTCTGGATTGGATCTCTCCAAAGCGGGCCGGCAGGAAGTGCATTTCACGATCGCGAGGGATGCCGGAAAATTCGACTGCGAAGGGTTCGTGAACGATGGCGAGGGTGCGGGACTTTTCCATTTCGTGCCTGATCCGAAATACATGCAAGAGATGAAATCACTCGGCTTCGAGGGAATTGACGCACAAAAGCAGTGGGCCATGGCCATTCACGACGTGAGCCTGAAGTTCGTCCGGGAAATCAAAGCCCGGAATTTGCAGGGACTGGATACGGACAAGCTGATCGCTTTCCGGATTCATGGCGTGACTCCGGAATTCATCGACGGTATTCGATCTTCCGGCGTCAATGTTTCGGACAGCGACAAATTCATCGCCTTCCGGATTCACGGGGTTTCTCCGGCGTTCGTCTCTGACATTCGGTCGGCGGGACTTAATGTCACGGACAGCGACAAACTGATTGCGTTTCGCATTCATGGCGTTTCGCCGGAAATGGTGCGCAGCGTCCACCAGGCCGGCTACGACCCCGACCCGGACAAGCTCATCGCGATGCGTATTCACGGTGCGTCGCCGGAGTGGATGGAGCAATTGAAGAAATGCGGCTACGATCATGTGGACCTGGACAAGTTGATTGCCTTCCGGATTCATGGCGTCTCCCCGGACTTCATCAGCCAGGTGCAAAAGCTCGGCTACTCCCATCCGGAACCGGACCAATTGATCGCCATGCGCATTCATGGCGTCACCCCGGACTTCATTAGCAAGCTGCAGTCACGCGGCATGAAGGATCTGAGCATCGATAAGCTGGTGAGCTTGCGGATTCACGGGATCGATTAATTCTTTTGTACGGGAATTTTCTTCCGCACAGACTGAAGACTGGTATGCTAAGGCGGGATGTGGCCTCTCCCACCCCACCAAGAAAACATCAGATTCGTAAGGAACAAACTAAGGTTTGGGGGCAGTGGATTCCGTGATGCCCAGGGCCTGCTGCAAATCGGCGAGCTTGGCTTTCAAGCGCTCGACTTCCTCCCGCTTGTCGCTAATCTGCTGCTTTTCGTCATCCAGTTTTTGTTTTCCCGCAGTGTCGCTGGCGTTGTTGGTATTCGAATAGAAGGTGTCCTGATCCAGGCGATACTCGCGCTGAAGAAGGTCCAGATCGCTTAGCGCTTGCTTGAGCTGCTCCTTCAAGGCCGCCAGTTCCTTTTTTAGCTTTTCATCCTCAGAGTCTTTCGTTGCGGTGGAAGAACCGCCGGCATTCGCGCCCGGCGTGTTGTTGGCGGATTGGGCATTTGCTTCCGGAGCGCCCGGCATTTTGGGTTCTTCGGCAACAGCGCTCTGCACATCGCCTTTTTTAACGTCCAAAGTTTCGTCGGTGATCACTTTTACGGGCTTGTCCTGCGTCTTTTTCTTTTCGCGAGCGCGGCGAGCGGCGTCCGCCACGGATTGTGAATCCTGCGATTGGGAAAAAGCCGCAGCCGGAAGCAACGTGGCACTCAGCAAAGCCAGCACAAACCTCAATAGCATGTAGCGCGACATGGGGGCTACTCCTCTCAGAATTCCGCCGGGCTAAATTTCAAGATACCCCCGCGTAGGGGGAATGACAATCCCCAGCAGGCTTGGGCGGCGAACTCGACAATAGAAAGGCCGCAGGCGCTTTCCAGTAGGGAAAAAGTCGCCGGGCTGCAATAATACGCCATTGTACAAAGAAAGAGGACCGCCACCCCGGGGGAGATGAACTTGCGGGAATCCGGTTTGCTCAGACAGCTATTCCTTGTCGTCCTTCTCGGCGCGAGCAAGATCGACGCGCAGGAACGCGCGGCGCAAGCACCGCCGCGAGATCCCGATATCGTTTATCCTGTGTCCAAGTCTCCAGCCAGCGATCGCATAGCGGAACACCGCTTCTGGGACAAAGAGAATCGCTGGTTGTTCGCGGGGGCTGGAGCGACACGCACGCTGGATTATTTTTCGACTTTGAACATGCGGCGGCGCGGCCGGCAGGAAATCCTTCTTCCGAATGATGTCGTGGACAATCACGCGGCTTTTGGCGTCATTGAAGCAGCCGGCACCGGCGCTTCCATCGGGGCTTCCTATCTCTTTCACCGCTACGGACATCACAAATTGGAGCGTTGGACTTCTTTCGTGCATATCGGCCTAACGACCACGGGCGCGGTACGGAATTACTGCCTGAAGACGGCCCACCCGAAGACCACGCCATAGCTTAGACCCTCTCAGAGGCAAGAAACGTTCTCCCACCTCTGGCCGTCCAATCGAGAGATGAAGTCTTGCGCATGGAAATACGGTGCTGCATACTCGCGCCGCGTGCCGGCTGTAGCAGCCGATGCGCCGGATCTTCATTTCAGGAAAACGCGAGGAGGTCTCATGGGACGGTGGGTTTCCCGTCACCGTTTCGTGCAATTTCTTTCTGCTCTCATTCTTTTTGTCTCGGTCCCCCAAGGATTTGCGAACCCGCGGCCTTCCGAACAGGCGGATGCCATTTTGGCGCAAGCCTCCGCGCTGCAGACGGTTTCCGAGCCAGCCTCGTCGGCAACTGCTAAGTCTCCCGAGCAAACGAAGACCGAACAATACACGCTCTCACACGATCGATATGAGAAGGCCGTCGCTTATTCCCGCGCAGGTTACACGCTCTATTTTCTTTACTATATTCTGGGCGGGTTGTTCCTCTTCTTGATTCTTCGGCGGGGGATCGCCGCGCGCCTTCGAGACATCGCGGAAAATGCCAGCGAAAAGCGATGGGTGCAGGGATTGGTGTTCGTTCCGCTCCTGCTGGTTCTTGTCGACGTGCTGGACCTGCCGGTGGAGATGTATTGGCATCGGCTTTCGTTGCATTATGAACAATCCGTTCAGGGCTGGGGCTCGTGGTTCTGGGATTGGACCAAGGGGGAATGCCTCACGGTGGGGTTCGGAATCGTGCTGGCCCTGATTTTGTTTGCCGTCATGCGGTTCAGCCCGCGCCGGTGGTGGTTGTATTTCTGGTTTCCGGCGGTGCTGATTTTGCTCGGGCTGATGGTGATCACGCCCCTGGTGATCGATCCGCTGTTCCACAAGTTCGAGCCGCTCAACAAACAACACCCGGAGCTGGTTGCCTCCATTGCGAAATTGACGAATCACGCCGGAGTGCCCATTCCGCCGGATCGCATGTTCCTGATGGTGGCGAGCCAAAAAACCAACACGATTAATGCCTATGTGACTGGCTTGGGTGCCTCAAAGCGGGTGGTCATTTGGGATACCACGATTCAGAAGACCTCGAATGATGAAGCGCTCTTTATCATTGGTCACGAACTTGGACACTACGTTCTCGGGCACGTTTTGAAGGGCTTTTTATTGGGAGCCGCCGGGCTTCTAGTGGCGCTCTATCTGCTCTTTCGGGGATTGCATTGGACGCTCGACCGATGGGGCCGAGACTGGAAGGTACTCGGAGCGGAAGATTGGGCTTCGCTCGCCGTGTTGCTCCTGCTGCTGCAAGTCTTGTTGTTTGTCTCTTCACCGGCAATCAACTGGATCAGCCGCATGGAGGAGCACGCCGCGGATGTGTACGGCCTGGAAGTGATTCACGGCCTCATTCCGAATTCGGAAGAGGTTGCTGCGCACGCGTTTCAGGTCATTGGGGAACTGGATTTGTCGGATCCGAATCCGCCGCCGTTTATCACTTTCTGGCTCTACTCGCATCCCCCCGTGTCGGACCGCCTGATATTCGCTCACAGCTACGATCCGTGGTCTAAAGGAGAGCCGCCGAAGTACGTGAAATAACCTGGCGAGACCGCATTCAAGGGCTGGCGTGGCGCGCCGAAGGGTGCTTGCGAGCAAAGGCAGCCACTTTGCTCCGGTTGCCGCAGACGGCCATCGAGCACCATCGGCGGCGGCGCGTCCTGGACATGTCGTAGAAGAAAAGTCCACACTGTGGATTGGCGCAAAGTCGAAGCCGGGCATGGGTGCCTTCGGCGATAATCTCTGCACCGGAGCGGGCCACGGCCGCGAGCAGCCAGTCCAGGCCGCCCTCCCGCGCGATGAACTCAATCTTCCAGCCACTATCCTCGGAGACAAGTTCGTCGTGACCCTCGGTGATGCGCAAAATCTCGTTGACCGACTCAATCCACTCCGTGGCTACTTTTTGCTTACGAAGCTGGGCGGCGAATGCCTTGCGCAGGGCTGAGCTAAGCCGTGCCGCCTTCAGAAGCAGGGTCTCCGTAGCTCGGGGGTCCGAACGGGGCAGGACGAGTAGTTGGGCACCGCGCTCCGTGGTGACGATTTGCGCGGCCTCGAGAAAGCGAATGAGCCGCTCCCAGGACATCTCGGG
The DNA here is from genome assembly GCA_003224145.1 of Acidobacteriota bacterium. GTDB lineage: Bacteria > Acidobacteriota > Terriglobia > Acidiferrales > UBA7541 > Acidiferrum. Next base: position 8,571 of record QHYN01000229.1, on the reverse strand, counting down.
ATGTGATGCGGTGCTGTTGACAAAGTCGACGGAGAGACGTCCTCCGAGCAATTTGATGGATGGCTCAGGGCCGGTCACACCAGCGACCTCCACAGTTGAACGGGCCGGAGCGAACGGGTACCCATAACCCGTAAAAACTAGCATAATGGTTACGCGATGCATAGCGGCGCTCATCCCGTTCCGGCCGTAACCTTTTCGCAAAACTTGGATCGAAAAGGGTGTGTGCTGAGGTAAGCGATGAAACATTCCTATATTCGTGTGACCCTGGCTTCTCTCTTTGTGATTCTGGCTGGTTCCGCGCTGGTGGGGTTTCGCGCTCAGGTTGTCAAGAACACGTCAGCAGCAAATGGCTCAGAGGTCGTGGTCGAACTCTTTACCTCTGAGGGATGCTCGAGTTGTCCACCCGCGGACGCACTGCTGGCGAGATTGTCTGAGCAACTGACTCCGGGGAATGCGCAAGTGATTGCCTTGGAAGAGCACGTCGACTATTGGGATGAGCTCGGCTGGAAAGACCCGTTCTCCTCCCACGATTGGACTGCACGACAGTATGCCTACGCGGGCGCGCTTGGGAACGGTAACCCCTACACGCCGCAAATGGTCGTGGATGGGAGCGTGGAGTTTTCGGGCGGCCGTGCACAACAGGCGCAGAAGTCCATTGCCGAGGCGGCGACGCGGACAAAGGCTGCGGTAATGCTGTCGCAAGGAACTTCAGGCAAGCCCGGCGCGGAAACTTTTTCGGTACAGGTCGGGAGGCTCTCTCCATCGGCAAAGGGTGGCCCTGTGGAAGTGTGGCTGGCAATCACGGAAACGGGTCTGCACTCTTCGGTGACCCGCGGGGAGAACGCCGGACACGAGTTGAAGCACGCCGCCATCGTTCGCTCCATGCGCAAGATCGGCGAAGCGAGAGCGGATACTGATACGAGCTTTTCAGGAAACGCGACGGTTCCTCTTCGCACGGAATGGAAACGAGAGAATCTGAAGGCCGTCGTTTTCGTTCAGGAGAAAAAGAGTCTTCGGATTCTCGGCGCAGCAGAAATTTCCCTTCACTCGTAACGCGATCCCGAAAATGACGTGGCATTTTGTTGATGGGTCCTTCCCGCGGGCGAGAGGTGATTCTCGATCGGCGCTGGAAGAGTCCCAGTTGCAGTAAATCCCTGCCGAGTCTCTCGTCTAGGATAATATTGGACTGCGTTTGATACCGAGTTGGACTAGGGCAGGCCGACACTCCCATTTGTCCCTCACAGGGCATGCCGTTTCTCATGAGGTGAAGATTGGCCACGGAATCTTTCCCTGATTCGTCTTCCACTCCGGGCTCTCAATTGCCCCTGCCAGAGGGGCTTCCCGGCAAGATATTTCTGAACGACGAGGGATTGCGTAGCGGCTGGAGCCTGCTCATCTATGCGGCATTCTGGCTGCTGATCGATTTTGTGGCTCAGGTCGTCATGCAGCAATTCATCGGAACTAAAATTGATTCACTTTCGCCGCAATACCTGTTTCTTGAGGAGATCGCCAGCTTTGCGTCTGCGTACGGCGCCGCGCTGCTGATGACGCGGCTGGAGCGGCGGCCCACGAGCGTCTATGGTTTGCCCATGCAGCATGCCTTCGGGAAATTCTGGCAGGGTGTTCTCCTCGGGCTAGGGGAAGTGACGGTCCTCATGGCCCTGATTGCGGCATTTGGCGGATATTCGTTCGGCAGACTCGCGATGCACGGAGCTAGCCTATTGGGCTGGGGAGTGTTTTGGGCTGTAGTCTTCGTCTTTGTGGGGCTCTCGGAAGAATTTTTGTTTCGGGGATATGTCCAGTACACCCTGGCGAGGGGCATTGGATTCTGGCCCGCTGCTGTCTTGCTCTCTTTCCTTTTTGGGTTCGTCCACCGGGGGAACCCGGGCGAAGGAATCGTTGGAGAGGCCAATGTCGCCGTTACCGGGCTGGTTTTTGCTTTTGCATTACGCCGAACTGGAAATCTTTGGCTGGCGGTGGGATGGCATGCGAGCTTCGACTTCGGCGAGACCTTTCTCTTCTCTGTCCCCAACAGCGCCGTCGTCTATGCCCAGCATCTCTCAACGGCAGCTCTGCACGGGGCCACATGGCTGACGGGCGGAACCGTCGGGCCAGAGGGAAGTGTGTTCAGCTTCTTGACTTTAGGGATTTCTTCCCTGTTGATTCATCTTTTCTTTCCCGCGAAGAAGGAGACCTCGGCCCGAGCTTTAAGCGGCGAGGTGGATTCAGTGGACGAGCTCGGAGGCAAAGGTCAGCCGCACTCCTTCTGACTGCGCCCTTGGCAGAACTTCGCGCAGTGCCTGAAGCGTCGCGGCATGCGGATGGCCGATCGCGACCGCTTCCCCTTTTTCTCGGGCTCCTCGCAGAGCCAATGCCAGTTGCTTTCGCACTGCCCCTATCTCCGCGACATCGTCGAGAAACGGAACATTACGGAAAGCAGACCGCACTCCGGAACTCTCCGCAGTATCGTAGGCCACCGTCGCCGCGGTTGTCCGGCTGTCAATGTAAAAGAGTTGGTGCTCGCGCAAAACGGGCATCAACTCTTCCATGAGCGCAGGGTCCGAGGTGGCTTGCGAGCCCTGATGGTTGTTGACACCAATAGCACCCGGGACGTTTTGGAGGAATTGATCAACGAGCGTCGACACTTCCGCCGCGGGCATGCCAGCGCGCAGTTCTTGTGCTTCCGGCTTTTCGCTGGCAACAGCTTGCATGGGAAGGTGCAGCATCACTTGGTAGCCGCGGCGCAGCGCCTCGTGGGCAATCTCCGTCGAGTGCTCGTGATTCGGTAGCACAGAGATCGTAAGCGGGTACGGCAGCTCAAAAATCGCCGCCGCTGCGGCGCGGTCGCTTCCCAGGTCATCCAGAATAATGGCCAGTTTCGCGCCATTCTGTCCCGGAGGAGCGTTTCCGGTTTGGTCTGCGCCTTTCACGCCCACATGGATGTGCACGCCGTGCGTTCGTGCGCCGCCCTTCAAGTAAAAAAGGAGAATTCCTTCACGACTCTCCGACGGCTCCTCGGTCAGCCCATGGCGTGTTGCAACTGCTCCTAGAGCTTGCTGGATTTTCGCGATGTCGGACCGCGCCGCAGAATCTGGCCCGGCCTCGAGAACAGTGATGTCCAGATGATCGATGGTTTCCTGGCTCTTCTCCGACGCTTGCAGTCCGATGCGGATTTGCGTTCCCGCCGGTGCGGCAGAATGAGCGGCTTCGGCGAACTCTCGCGTAATGGAATGGATTCTGGCGGGAGTCAGACGCCCTGGTTCCGACTTCTTGCAACCGGCGATCGCCCAGAAAAAGGCCAGAAGAACAATCAGGAAAGCGACGCAAAGTGCTCGTTTCTCTTCGTTGGATCTAAGGGAAGACGCTGTTTCAGCGGAAGGTCGAGCTTCGCTCACGTAAAACTAAGCAGCCTTTTTCGCTGGGGCTCTCAGCAGGTCCAGGGCACGGTGAAAGATTGGATCTTCCGGAGAGAGCGGACGCGGTCCCAACCCCGGTTCTTTCTGCGTTTCGGGAGCCGGTGCTGCATCTTCGTCGCCTGAATCGGAGTCATCTTCAGCAGCAGCGCGGACAATCTCCGTGGGCGTCACACCTTCCTCCAGGATGGGTTTGCCCTCCGGATTGTAATAGTTCGCCACCGTTAGAATGAGCGCCGCGCCATCGTCCAGAGTAATCAGCTTCTGTTCCGAAGCCAGGCCAAACGTTCGCTCCCCTACTACATCGCCACGATGGTTCGCTAGCATCGCGGACGCAAGAATTTCCGCAGCCCCCGACGTTGTGGCGTCCACCAGCACCGAAACCGGGTTTTTCCAGATCACCTGCTTCGGCTCCGCGGAAACGACTTGCGCAGAAACCGTCTGCCCGCGCAACGTCGCCAGCGTTCCAGAGGAAACAAATAAGCGCGCGATCGAAATTGCTTCGGAAACCGGCCCGCGGCCGCACTCGCGCACGTCGAGGATCACCTTGTGAATCCCCTGCTTTTCTGCTTCCAGCAGCCGGGTGTGCACTTCTTCGGCACGGCCCACATCCAACGACGGGAAGCGCAAAACCAGAATATCCGGGTCCACCTTTTGGACGATCAGTTTCGGATTCGTTAGCTTCTCGCGCACCAGGTCGACTTCCTCCGGCGTGGCTTTGCCGCGGCGAATCACCGAGACCTTGATCCCCGTGCCCGCCTGGCCATTGAGAAGATTCATCGCCTGGCCCACGGACATGTCACGGGTCGTAAATCCGCCAATGGATTCGAAAATGTCCCCGCTGCGAATGCCCGCCTTTGTGCCCGGGCTGTCTGGCAGAACGGACAGGACAATGATGTAGCCGAAGCGCTTGCTGAGCGTCAGCCCGGACTCTCCCGTGCCCGCATTGGCAAGCTTCTTTTTATATTCGTCGTACTCGCGCGGCGTGAAGTAGCTTGACTGCGGGTCCAGCGATTCCAGCAACCCGTGAAGCGCGCCGGCTGTCACCGTGCGCATGTTTGGGTCATCAACATAATCCTGCTGGATCTTTTGCAAGACTTCCGAGTAAACCGTCAGCGACTTGTAAGCCTTCTCGTCTGAAGTGCGGGCCCGGACGTGGCCTATCCCCGCGTAAGAAAGAATCAATGCCGATACGGAAAAGATGACAATGCGAGCCGCTCGATTCATGCCCCACCCTTCTTTGTCCAGACTACAAAACCTAAGTATAGCACCGCCGAACATTGGGACGCGGCACTAAAGAAAATGGAAGCCTGACGGAGCAAGGAACATATGCCTCTTTGCGCACAGAACCACAGTGGATCCCCTAATTGTTGTTTGTTTACCACACTCATCCGCATTCAGTTTGTTTAGAACCTTGTAAACTATTGATAATAAAGCATAAAACTAAGAGTATGTGGTCAACAAAATGCTATAATGGAACGCTGGGGCATGTTCCAAACTACTATTGCGAGAGAATCTTCTGTTGAAGGTGTGGGCCTCCACACTGGTGTGTGTGGGCGCGTTCGCTTGGTCCCGGCCCCGGCTGAAACAGGCATTGTTTTTCGCCGCGTTGATCTCGAGAACTTTCCCATCGAAGCCCAAGGACACAACGTTGCCCGCGTCAGTTACGCTACCAGCTTGATGAAGCAGGGGGTACTCCTTTCCACGACGGAGCACCTCCTTGCAGCCATCTATTCTTGTGGCATCGATAACATCTACATCGATATCGATTCCATCGAGGTACCCATCCTCGATGGTTCGGCCGAGCCTTTTATGCAGATGCTCGAACACTCCGGGATCCGCAGGCTGCGGCGCAAACGCCGCTATTTGAAAGTTCTGAGGCCGCTGCAAGTCAGCGAAGGTGACCGCCGCATCGGTATCTACCCTGCTGACGAGTTTCGCGTGCGCTGCTACGTCGATTTCCCACATCCGCTCGTTGGCCAGCAAGAAGTGGAGATGCTTGTCAGCCCGGACACATTCCGCCACCTGCTCGCGCGCGCACGCACCTTTTGTTTCGAACGTGACATCGAACCCTTACGCGCCATGGGCCTCATTCGTGGTGGCTCGCTTGATAACGCCATCGTCCTGACCCAGGATGGCGTGATGAATGGCCCTCTGCGCTTCCCCGACGAGTTTGGCCGCCACAAAGCACTGGACCTGATAGGCGACCTTGCTCTGGCCGGGCTGCCGCTCCTGGCGCGCGTTGAGGCGCATAAGGCTGGCCATTCCCTGCACACACAGCTGGTCAGCCGCCTATTGGCCGATCCCTCGCTTTGGACTGTCACGACCGGGGAGGCCCGACGGACCCAAACTGATGCCTACCTTACTGCCCTTTCCCAAGCCCCCGCATCCGCTGCGGATTAAGGTTTCGCCGCTTCCGGAGTATCCCCTAATTGCGAAAAGTCCGATCCTCCCGCAGAATGGCTGCAAACCATGTCCAACCACGACCTAGCCATTATCATTCTCGCCGCAGGAAAGGGCACGCGGCTCAAGTCCAGACTCGCCAAGGTATTGCACCGCGCTGGCGGTCGCACTCTCGTCGAACAAATCGTTCGGGCTTGCGAGCCATTAAAAGCGCGCGAGACCGTGGTCGTCGTCGGCCACCAAGCCGAGCAGGTTTCAGCCTTGGTTGAACCACTCGGGGCGGTCACCGTTCTCCAGCAGCCGCAAAATGGCACAGGCCACGCCATGCAGGTTGCCAAACGCGCCGTTGGGCGCGCGAAATTCGCGGTCGTGCTCCCGGGTGACGCCCCACTTATCCGCACGGAAACTCTAAAAACGATGATCTCCGCCCATCGCAACGGCAATGCCGCCGCAACCATTCTTTCCGCGGTGGTGGCCGATCCCTCCGGTTACGGCCGCATCCTTCGCAAATCGGAGACTGCCGTCGCTGCCATCGTCGAAGAATCCCAGCTTACGGGTGACCAGCGTGAAATCAACGAGATTAATTCTGCGATCTATTGCTTCACTTTGGAAAAGCTCTGGCCCGCTCTCGCTCAAGTGCGACCCAACAACAAGCATCGCGAACTTTACCTTACCGATGCCATCGCTTGCCTGAGCTCCAAAGGCGAAACGATCCTGGCTCACGTGGTCGCCGATGCCCGCGAAGTTCTCGGCTGCAACACCCGCGCCGACCTTGCCGAGGTGGATCGCGTCTTTCGCGAGTGGAAGCGCAGCACTCTTCTGGAAGCCGGCGTGACCATCCAGTTGCCGGAGACCGTGCTTATCGATCCGGAGGTCACCGCCGGCGTGGACACGGTCATCGAGCCGGGCGTGCAATTGCTGGGCAAAACGAAAATGGGTGCTCGCTGCACCATTCGGACTGGAAGCGTCCTGACCGACGCGACACTCGGCGACGACGTGACGGTTGAGGCGCATTCCTTGGTGGCACAGAGCCGCCTGGAAAACAGCGTGACCATCGGCCCCTTTGCACGCTTGCGTATCGGTACTCACGTGAAAAGCGGTGCGCGCATTGGCAACTTTGTGGAGACAAAAAAGTCCACTATAAGCGAAGGCGCAAAAGTGCCGCATCTGACCTATCTTGGAGATGCCAAGGTCGGCCCCAAAACCAACATCGGGGCCGGCACGATCACCTGCAACTATGACGGCTTCCAGAAGCATCCCACCCATATTGGCAAAGGCGTTTTCATCGGCAGCGATTCTGTTCTCGTTGCTCCTGTCCGTATCGGCGATGGCGCATACGTTGCCGCCGGTTCGACGATCACGGAAAACGTTCCTGCGCATAGCTTGGGAATTGCCCGCGGCCGCCAGGTCAACAAGCCCAGGTGGGCCGCGAGAAAACGCCGCGAACTCGCTGCCGCTGAAAAACCGAAAAAATCTTCCCGGCGCAAAACCAGGAAAAAATCCCATCGCAGCGTAAGAAGAGGCAAGTAGCAACCATATCTGCAAACGGCCCGCTCCCGACTCTAGTGCTATTTCCGCGCGCCGATTCTCGTCGCCGCTGCGTCTTTTCACCTGAATCATTGAATCCCAAGTCCGCGAGTGTTATCGTCCGCGGTACGTCAAAGGGAGGAGTTCCTCGTGGGTAACTGGGTCAACTGGCTGCTGGTCATTGTCGGCATCGTCTGCGTGATTATCGAGCTGGCACTCGGAGCGTTTACGGGCTTCGACCTCGCGCTCGTTGGCGGATCGCTGACGGTCGGGGGAGCCATCGGCTTGTTCACCGGCTTGGCGAAGATCGGCCTGCTTTCCGGAGGCATCCTCGCGTTGGTTTATCTGGCCCTTTTCCGCAGGTGGCTGCGCGCCAAACTCACTGTCAAGGACCAGCCGACGAACGTGGATGCCCTGGTCGGAAAGACGGGCATTGTCACCAAGAAAATTGCTCTTGCCGAAGCCGGCCTCGTCAAGGTGGGTTCCGAAGTTTGGCGTGCGGAACTGGCGCAAGCGGATGGCACGGCGCGCGATGTCGGCGCCACGGTCAAAATCGAAGCGGTCGAAGGCGTAACAATCAAGGTGAGGTGAAAGGCTATGGACGTCTTTGGTGGATTGGTGATGGTGGCGATCTTTGCGTTTCTGGTCCTCGCTCTGACGGCGCTGGCCAAAGGTGCGCGCACCGTCGAGCAGTACGAAAAGGGTCTGATCACGCGGCTGGGGAAGTATCACGGCATGGCTCCGTCCGGCCTAACCTTCATCGTGCCGTTCGTGGACGACATTGTGCGCGTGGACATGCGCGAGCAGGTTATCACTGTCCCGCCGCAGAAACTCATCACCAAAGACAACGTGACCGTGGAAGTCGACGCCGTGGTTTATTACAAAGTGATCGATCCGGTGAAGTCGCAGTATGAGGTGCAGGATTTCGGATATGCGTGCACGACACTGGCACAGACGAACTTGCGTAACCTGATCGGCGACCGCACCCTCGACGAAACCCTCGTTGCCCGCGACATGATCAATACCAACTTGCGTGAAGTCCTCGACGAGGCCACCAACAATTGGGGCGTGAAGGTCACGCGGGTCGAGGTGCAGAAAATCGAGCCGCCGCGGGATATCACCGACGCCATGTCGCGCCAGATGAAAGCGGAACGCGAAAAGCGCGCCGCAATTCTCGAAGCGGAAGGCATCAAGCAGAGCCAGATCCTTCAGGCGGAAGGGAAAAAGC
>QHYN01000322.1 GCA_003224145.1 Acidobacteriota bacterium | reverse complement strand
CGGACGGGGCTATCGAACAGGGAGCCATCATGCCGATTCAGAAAACCGAGAAAATCTGGCACAACGGAAAATGGATCAATTGGGATGACGCCAAGCTGCACGTTCTTTCTCACGTCGTCAGCTACGGGTCCGCGGTGTTCGAAGGCATCCGCTGCTACGAAACCAAGCAGGGTCCGGCCATTTTCCGCCTCCGCCAACACATGCAACGCCTCATCAATTCCGCCAAGATTTACC
>QHYN01000321.1 GCA_003224145.1 Acidobacteriota bacterium | reverse complement strand
GACTTCGCGAGTATCGCCTGTGAACTCGTGCGCCTCAACAAACTGAATTCCTGCTATGTGAAGCCTATTGTTCTCCGCGGCTACGGCGAAGCCGGCGTCAATCCCTTGAATTCTCCGATCGACCTGTACATGGCCTGTTGGAGCTGGGGCGCGTATCTCGGCGCGGATGCTCTTTCAAAAGGCGTCGATGTCGGGGTCAGCTCCTGGACCCGCATCGCCCCTAATACGCTGCCCGCCATGTCCAAAGCCGCCGCCAACTACATGAACTCGCAACTCATTCGCATGGAAGCGTCCTTCAATGGCTTCGCCGAGGGCGTCGCTCTGGATTCCGAAGGCCACGTCAGCGAAGGTTCCGGCATGAACATTTTCCTGGTCCACGATGGCACGCTCTACACGCCGCCGCTTGCGACCAGCATCCTTCCCGGCATCACCCGCGATGCCGTCATGAAGCTCGCGGAAGATCTTCACATTCCCTGCAAAGAACAAGTCGTCCCGCGCGAAATGCTGTACATCGTCGACGAGGTTTTCTTCGTGGGCACGGCCGTGGAAGTCACTCCCATCCGCTCGGTGGATCACATCCAGGTGGGCAAAGGCGTGGCCGGGCCCATCACGCGAAAGCTACAGGAAGAATTCTTCGCCATTACCAGCGGCACAAAGCCTGACCGTCACAACTGGCTCACGCCGGTCAGTGCTCCCGTCGGCGCCGCCACGCGCTAGTTCCTTCAGGCGCGACCCCACTTTGCAGGTGCCCAGCACCTGTCCCGATCTTGTTGGGATGGTGCGCCCCTGCCTAGCGGCCAACGGCCAACTCATCCGCCGGCACTCGCCGCGCGCGCTGGCATCGCGCAATAACTTCCCTTCGTGAATCCCTCCGCCTCCACTCCCAACGCATGGTCGAATCGTGCCCGGTAGTTCTCCCACGCCAGTGTGGCGGTCAGTTCCACCAGTTGGGCGTCCGTGAACTTTTCTCGAAGCTTCGCGAACAGCGCCTCGCTCACTTCCACGGGAGTCTGCGTCATGCCGTCGGCATACTCCAGCACCAATCTCTCTGTCTCCGAAAACAGCGGACTCTTGCGGTACTCCCCCAGCGCTTCGAGCTTCTCCATCGAGACGCCATTGGTTCTGCTGACCGCAGAACCGATGTCCATTCAAAACGGGCATCCCACCAGCGTCGCCACGCGCACCTCCGCCAGATTCTTCAACCGCTCGTCCACCAGCCGGCTGCCGAAGAGTGATTGCTCCATCTGTCCGTAGCCCCAGAGCAGCTTCGTATGGTGCGCGGCGATTCGAACGGGCATCACCACGCGCCCCACCTTGCGCTTCGTCATCGAATAAATGATTCGCGTAAACATGCCTCGGAAAAACCCTTGTTTGCCCGGGTCCGCCCCCTCAATGCGCGCCATCGTTCTCCTCCTCGACCACTCACTCTAAGTTTGATTCCAAACGTGTTTCGTGGTCACATGAATTCTCTTTACAGCCGGAGTGTTATCTGACTAGCACCCGCTCTCTCCACCCGCCTGCGCCGGGCTGGCGTTTCGCGCCGCATTGCAGCTAGAATGCAGCCGTTCGAATCGTTCCCATCTTCCTTTCCCCTGACGGAGGAAATCTCCATGTACAACATCTCGCAAAAACTGGTCGCGGAATTTATCGGCACATTTGCCTTGATTTTTTTCGGCGCCGGCTCCATCTGCACGGACCAATATTTACACGGCGCCGGAGGTCTCGGCCTCCTTGGCATTGCCCTGGCTCACGGCCTCGCCATCGGCATCATGGTCTCCGCGCTCGGCCATATCTCCGGCGGACATTTCAATCCCGCGGTGACCATCGGCATCTGGGTCACCAAGCGTCTAAACACCATCGATGCGCTTTTATATTGGGCGGCTCAGCTCGCGGGTGCGACGGCTGCGGCATTCCTGCTCAAGACCGTCGTTCCCGAAGACACTTGGCGCGCCGTCGCTCTCGGCACGCCCGAACTCGCCCGGGATTTCCCGGTGTGGGCGGGCATGTCGCTGGAAGCCGTCACCACATTCTTCCTGGTGTTGGTGGTTTTTGCTACCGCCGTGGATGAAAAGGGCGCGTTCCGTTCGATCGCGGGATTCGGCATCGGCCTGACCATCACGCTGGGAATTCTTGTGGCCGGCCCCTTCACCGGGGCAGCGTTGAACCCTGCTCGCGCCTTCGGACCCGCCCTGGCGGCAAACCACTGGGCTCATCACGGTGTGTACTGGATTGGGCCGCTCGCCGGCGGCTTTCTGGCCGGCTTGCTGTACGACTCTCTCTATTTGAAAAAAGCCTGAATTTCAGCAATTACCAGCAATTCCCCCTGTCCCTTGGCTCAGGTTAACTAGCCCGCAACCTGCCTGTGCGGCTTGCTTG
>QHYN01000320.1 GCA_003224145.1 Acidobacteriota bacterium | reverse complement strand
ACCGAGAAAATCTGGCACAACGGAAAATGGATCAATTGGGATGACGCCAAGCTGCACGTTCTTTCTCACGTCGTCAGCTACGGGTCCGCGGTGTTCGAAGGCATCCGCTGCTACGAAACCAAGCAGGGTCCGGCCATTTTCCGCCTCCGCGAACACATGCAACGCCTCATCAATTCCGCCAAGATTTACCGCATGGAGCTTCCCTACTCGGTCGACGACTTCGCGAGTATCGCCTGTGAGCTCGTGCGCCTCAACAAATTGAACTCCGGCTATGTCAAACCCATCGTTCTCCGCGGCTACGGCGAGGTCGGCGTCAATCCCTTGAATTCTCCGATCGACCTGTACATGGCTTGCTGGAACTGGGGCGCGTATCTCGGCGCAGATGCCCTTTCGAAAGGCGTGGATGTAGGCGTCAGCTCCTGGACGCGCATTGCCCCCAACACGCTGCCCGCCATGTCCAAAGCCGCCGCCAACTACATGAACTCCCAACTCATTCGCATGGAAGCGTCCTTCAACGGCTTCGCGGAGGGCGTTGCTCTGGATTCCGCAGGCCATGTCAGCGAAGGTTCCGGCATGAACATCTTTCTGGTTCACGACGGCACGCTCTTCACTCCACCGCTCGCCACTAGCATTCTCCCGGGCATCACGCGCGACACCATCGTCAAGCTCGCGGAAGATCTTCACATTCCCTGCAAAGAACAAGTCGTCCCGCGCGAAATGCTGTACATCGTCGACGAGGTTTTCTTTGTGGGCACGGCCGTGGAAGTCACTCCCATCCGCTCGGTGGATCACATCCAGGTGGGCAAAGGCGTGGCCGGGCCCATCACGCGAAAGCTACAGGAAGAATTCTTCGCCATCACCAGCGGCACAAAGCCTGACCGTCACAACTGGCTCACGTCGGTCAGTGCTCCCGTCGGCGCCGCCTCGCGCTAGTTCCTTCAGGCGCGACCCCACTTTGCAGGTGCCCAGCACCTGTCCCGACCTTGTCGGGATTCTGTGCCTCTGCTCGACCGTCAACGGCCAACTCATCCGCCGGCACTCGCCGCGCGCGCGGGCATCGCGCAATAACTTCCCTTCGTGAATCCCTCCGCCTCCACTCCGAACGCATGGTCGAATCGTGCCCGGTAGTTCTCCCACGCCAGTGTGGCGGTCAGTTCCACCAGTTGGGCGTCCGTGAACTTTTCGCGAAGCTTCGCGAACAGCGCCTCGCTCACTTCCACGGGAGTCTGCGTCATGCCGTCGGCATACTCCAGCAGCAATCTCTCTGTCTCCGAGAACAACAGACTCTTGCGGTACTCCCCAAGCGCTTCGAGCTTTTCCACCGAAATCCCGTTGGTTCTGCTGACCGCAGAACCGATATCCATTCAAAACGGGCACCCCACCAGCGTGGCCACACGCAGTTGCGCCAAATTCTTCAACGCCCCTTCCACCTGCCGGCTGGCGAAGAGCGATTGCTCCATTTGGCCGTAGCCCCAGAGCAGTTTCGAATGGTGCGCGGCAATGCGAACTGGCATCACCACGCGCCCTACTTTGCGTTTCGTCATCGAATAAATGATTCGCGTAAACATGCCCCGGAAAAACCCTTGTTTGCCGGGGTCCGCCCCTTCAATGCGCGCCATGATCGTTCACCTCCCTGACCACTCCCTCTAAGTTTGATTCCAAACGTGTTTTTTGGTCACGTGAATTCTCTTCACTCTCGGCGGGTCATTCGATTGGCGCCCGCTCTCGCCGCCCGCCTGCACCGGGCTGGCGTTTCGCGCCGCATTGCGGCTAGAATGCAGCCGTTCGAATCGTTCCCATCTTCCTTTCCCCTGACGGAGGAAATCTCCATGTACAACATCTCGCAAAAACTGGTCGCGGAATTTATCGGCACGTTTGCCCTGATTTTTTTCGGCGCCGGCTCCATCTGCACGGACCAATATTTACACGGCGCCGGAGGTCTCGGCCTCCTTGGCATTGCCCTGGCTCACGGCCTCGCCATCGGCATCATGGTCTCCGCGCTCGGCCACATTTCCGGCGGACATTTCAATCCCGCGGTGACCATCGGCATTTGGGTCACCAAGCGTCTAAACACCATCGATGCCCTTTTATATTGGGCGGCTCAGCTTGCGGGCGCAACGGCTGCGGCATTCCTGCTCAAGACCGTCGTTCCGGAAGACACCTGGCGCGCCGTCGCTCTGGGCACGCCTGAACTCGCTCGAGATTTTCCGGTGTGGGCGGGCATGTCGTTGGAAGCCGTCACCACGTTTTTCCTGGTGCTAGTGGTTTTTGCTACCGCCGTGGATGAAAAGGGCGCGTTCCGTTCGATCGCGGGATTCGGCATCGGCCTGACCATCACGCTGGGAATTCTTGTGGCAGGCCCCTTCACCGGCGCAGCGTTGAACCCTGCCCGGGCGTTTGGACCCGCCCTGGCGGCAACCCACTGGGCCCATCACGGAGTGTACTGGATTGGGCCGCTCGCTGGCGGCTTTCTTGCCGGCTTGCTCTACGACTCTCTCTATTTGAAAAAAGCCTGAATTTCAGCAATTACCAGCAATTCCCCCTGTCCCTTGGCTCAGGTTAACTAGCCCGCAACCTGCCTGTG
>QHYN01000318.1 GCA_003224145.1 Acidobacteriota bacterium | reverse complement strand
CGGAATACTGAGCGGCGTCTGCGGGGCTGTGGGGCGTCGGGAAAATCGGCGGGTGCAGCGTAACGGTCACGCTGCTCGGGCGAGGCAGGTAGGCGCCGTCGGGCAAAACTTTGCGCGTGCCCGCAAGCGAAATGGGAATGATGGGCGCACCCGAAGCCACAGCTGCTTTGAATGCACCAAGCTGGAACGGCCGCACTCCGTCTTCTTCGCTGAATGTGCCTTCCGGAAAAATGAAAATGGATTCGCCGTTGCGCAGCAGTTCTCCCAGCTCCCGCGCCTGTCGCAAACGCGACTCCGGATCCGTTCGCTCAAATTTCAGATGTCCCATCCGGTCCAGAAACGTGCCGACGAAGGGCATCGCCCTGACTTCCATTTTCGAAACGAACCGATAGGGCACACCCAGGCCCAGCATCAGCGGCAGCACATCGAAATAGCTGGTGTGATTTGCCGCATAAATCTTTGCGCCGGGAGTGTCCATATATTCTTTGCCGACCACACGCACCCTGCATCCGATCAGCGCGAATAAAATTTTGAGGGCTGCAGATGTGTATCGCCCCGCCGCGCGATGATCCCTGATGAAATACACGATCGCACATGTGGGCACGATCCATAAGATAAACACCACCATGAAGTAAACGCCGTACAACATCTCCAGGCCGCGCTTCACTCCAGCAAGAGTTTCCCGGCCAAGATTACGCAGCCCGCTTGCCGTGCCCAGCCGGGCGATCTGCAGCCAGGCGGGAGCACGGGAAGCGGAAAGAGTGCCCGCCAGGTAAAGCTGCTTTGTTTCTTCGCGCCGCAGTTTTCCGCTGGATGTTTTAGGGATGCTTCCCGGGGGAATCAATTCCACGCGATCCGGCGGAAGTCCCAGGCCCTGCGAGACCAGTTCTGTGACCTTTGCCACCATAGCCCCGAGGCGGACCGCGTCGCGTTCCCGAGTTTCCGCAACCACCACCAACTTCTCCGTGCCGCTGGCTTCATCATTCAATCCGAACGCAACGATGCAGCCTTTGCGAATCCCCTCGGCCCGCGATGCGAGTTCCTCGACTTCGTGAGGATATAAATTGCGTCCGCCCTTGATGATGATGTCCTTGACGCGTCCGGTGACATAGATTTCCTCATCCGCGCGATAGGCGCGGTCGCCCGAGTCCACCCAAGCGTATCCTCCATCGCTCGGGGCAGCGCCGAGCGGCAGCAGTTCTTGCGTCGCTTTGGGATTCCGGTAGTAGCCGCTGGTCGCCGAAGGGCCACGGAACCATAGGAAGCCTTCCGTTCGGTCTGGAACGTCGTTGCCGTTTTTGTCCACAATGCGCACTTCGTGCCGCGGCACGGGTCTTCCCGAAGAAACAAAGGCAATGGCTGTCTCGTCGTCCGGCGCCGCAGGCACGGCGCGTCCCTGTGCCGTGAACGTCTCGCGTTCCACGCGATCAATGAGCGGGCCGCGATGTAGCTGTGGAACGGTGACTGCCAGCGCGGCCTCCGCCAACCCGTAAACGGGAAGCTGCGCTTCCCGGCGAAAGCCGTATTTTGCGAACCGCTCCGCGAAGCGCTCCAGTGTTTCCGGATTCACCGGTTCCGCTCCATTCAGAGCCGCGCGCCAGGAGCTGAGATCCACGCCTTGAATGTCTTTGTCAGCGATCTTGCGCACACAAAGCTCGTACGCGAAATTCGGCGCCGCCGTGATGGTTCCGCGATGTTTATGAAAGGCCTGCAGCCAGCGTTCCGGGCGCGTCAAAAAGGCCAGCGGCGACAGTACCACGAGGGGGATTCCGAAATGCAGCGTCGTAAACCACGCGCCAATCAAGCCCATGTCGTGATACAGCGGAAGCCAGCTCACCCCCACGTCCTCCGGACGGATTTGCACGGCTTCGCCAATCGCCCGGATGTTCGCCAGCAGGTTCGCGTGCGTCAGCATGACGCCTTTGGGATCGCCGGTGGAGCCCGAAGTGTATTGCAGCAACGCAAGGTCGCTGCCTTTGCGCACGCGGCTGCCCGTCAGGTGCGGCGACCGCGCTCCCGGCGCGAGTGGCGGAGCCTTGTCGGCCGCTTCGATCACCTTCTCCGCATCGGCGACGCCGGTCAGCGAGCGCACCCTGGGCCTCAACAAGTTCGCCACGGATTCCGCCCGGCGGAACGTCAGCAGCAGACAAACTTCTGCATTGTTGAGGATCGCCGATTGCCGCGCCGCATATTCTTCAATGCGGTCGGCGCGAAAGGGCGGATAGATCGGCACCGGAATCGCTCCCGCGAGGAGAATTCCGGCGTAAGAAACGAAGAACGCCCGCGACGTCGGCAGCATCAACGCGAGGCGGCCGCCCGCCGGCACACCGCGCCGCGCGAGCTCCGCCGCGCAGCGTTGTCCCGCCGCATATAATTCGCCGAACGTCATCGTGACGCTGCGTTCGCCGGCTTCACCGTCCTCGGTGATGAAGAGGTGCGTTTGCTCCGCGTTGTGCGTGGCGCGATAGCGCAGCACGTCGATAAGCGTTTCCGCCGAAAAAACTCCCGCATCCGCGGCTTCGCGATGCAGCTTTTGCACGGTAACTGCCGCGCGCAATGCGGAATCAGGCTCCGCGTCCTCCCCAATGGCCACGGGTCCTGCGAGAATCGCACGTGCCAGATCTT
>QHYN01000228.1 GCA_003224145.1 Acidobacteriota bacterium | reverse complement strand
GCCGTTTGGATATAGCAAAATTTTTCCTGCCGACCCTCGCTGCAGCAGTGCGAACGCGTTTTCGAACTTATCCAGCGGCGCGCGCTCCCCAAACAGAGGCTCGAGATTTAGCCGCCCTGCTTTCAGCAGCGCCGTCATCTGCACCCAGGTTTCGTACATGCGCCGCCCATAAATCCCCTGTACCGTCGCGCCTTTGAAAATCACATCATTCACCAGATCGAGCGGCACATTTTCCGTAGGAATTCCCAGCAGCGATGCGCGCCCGCCCGCTCGCAGCGCCTTGAATCCTTGCTGAATCGCCGTGGGATTCCCGCTCATCTCCAACAGCGCGTCCACTCCCGTGCCGCCCGTTTCGCTCAGGATGCGCTCCACCGCATCTTCTGCCGCGGGATTGATGACCACGTCCGCGCCCATCTTCTTCGCCATCGCCCGGCGACCCTCGTTCGTCTCCGTTGCAAAAACTCTGGAGCTCCCGCAAGCCTTCGCCACCGCGATGGACATCAAGCCAATCGGCCCGCAACCCGTCACCAATACCGTTTGTCCCGCAACAGGACCGGCCAGCACCGTGTGCACCGCGTTCCCGAGCGGATCGAGAATCGCCCCGTAATGCTCGGGAATCGCCGGATCGAGCTTCCAGATATTCGCCGCCGGGATCCTCACGAATTCCGCAAACGCCCCGTCCTGATCGATCCCGATAATGCGCAGGTTTTGGCAGATGTGGCCCTGCCCCAACCGGCACTGGTGGCAGTGCCCGCAGTTCACATGCATTTCTGCACTGACAAAATCGCCCGGCTTGACCGCCTTGACTTCGTCCCCTACGCGCTCGACAACCCCGCAAAATTCGTGCCCCAGCGTCAGTGGCGGCTTGATGCGCCCTTGCGACCACCGGTCCCACCCATAAATGTGCAGGTCCGTCCCGCAAATCGAAGCCGTCTTCACGCGGACGAGCGCGTCGGTTGGCCCGATTGCCGGCACCGCGACCGTATCCATCTGCAAGCCCCGCGCGGGCTGCAGCTTCCGCAACGCTTTCATCGTCGCTGCCATCTACGCTCGTTTCTCCCGTTCAACACGCAAGTCCACGATGCTAGCACATCACGTTTCGCCCAGTGCAACGCTATCCGCCACTCCGTCATTTCGAGCGGAGCGAGAACTCTGCGCCATCCCGCGGGGTTGGCGGGATGAAATCTCTTGTCTTTTCAAGTGTGTAGCTTCACTTCACCTGCTCCACCACCCCAATCTTCTCCAGCGCCCTCAAATACTCCACCACCATCTCCAGCGGCACCGGCCCATACTCTGCCGACACCGCATCACGAATCCCCTGCGCATTCCGCTTCCCGTTCGCGAAATTCAGCACTTCGTAGGCGTACTCTTCCCCCGCTCCCCACAATCCCTCATAACTCAGCAACTTCGGCGTTGCCACCCCCGCAGCTTTCGCGTGCTCCGCAAAATAGTCATACCCAAACACCGCCAGCGGCCCCTTCGGCCTCGGTTTCCGTGCGAATGTCAATAATCCTTCACCCGTCGCCTTCGGCTCTTCCGGCCGCCGAACACCATATTTGAACATCATCATCGCATTGCCCGAGACGTCGAACGGGTTCTCGCCACGCCACAAGAATTCAGACTCCGACGAAGAAATCTCATACTGGGCATGGCGCCAATATAGTTGCTGTGCTTCCGCCGCTGAGACCGAACGAACACGCCTGCGCGACATCGCCGTACTCAAGTCACGAGCGGTGCTCCCGATGGCTGCATAGCTTTGTGGCTTATCAAGCGCCAAAAAATAGCCGCTCGCCGACCCAATAAACGCAGCCCTCTTCAGCTTCGTCGTATCGATATTCGCCGCTGTATCGAAATTCGTGTGAATGTACCGGTCCGGCCAGTCATTCAAGTAAATCGCCGGTATCCCGAACGACGAATCCTGATAGACGTCGTGATCGCTCCCCGTGGTGTACGCCGAATACTCCGCGCGGAGGGGCTCCTTCCCGCCCTCGGGGGCCACCAGCGGATACTCCGCCTTCCCCGTTGCCGCAAATTTATACGATTCCTCGTTGACCCATTCGGCGAACGCCCAAGTGACGTCGTGCACAAAACTCGGCAAGCTCATTGGCCCGCGTGTCACGTGGAACACTGCTTTCGTCTCCGGCCCGCCGCCCACCATGTCCATGTGAATCACTGCCTTAATCCGCGGTGCGATATGTGAGGTTAGCCAAAATGAAGCTGTGTGTTCTTCGCCTGTCTTTCCTGCGGCCTTAGGCTGTCTCTCCTCTACCGCACTTCCCGTTAGAAACGCCATCGTCCCTTCAATTTCAGGCGGCCAGATAAACCGGATTGTCCGTGCCGGCCGCGCCAGCTTCCCCTCGCTGATCAGTTTCTGCAGGGTCCGCGCCACCTCCAGAATCGTCGCGCACCCGCTGGCATTGTCATTCGCTCCCGGCCGTTGATGATCCAGGTGACACGAGAACGCAATCTCCTCCTCCTTCAACTTCGCATCCGCTCCCGGAATCGTCGCCGTCACCACTTCATAATTCCCCGGATGCTGTCCTGCCTTAACACTCGCATACAGCGCGATTCTTTCTCCGCGAGTCAATCGCTCTCGAAATACCCTCGCTCTCTTCAGCGACACCATGAACGCAAACGTCTTGTTCGCCGAAAACGTCTCCAGGTGTCCCCAGCGAATCAAATTCTCATCTTCTCCCCACCACGCCGTCTTCTGGTTCTGCGCATAACTCACAATCCCCACCGCGCCGAATTTCCCCACGGCCAAGTCCTGCACCGCTCCTGGCTGCGCGCTCGCTAGAACAATCTTCCCCTTCACATCTTTCCCCGCGTAATCACTCTCCTTCGTCCCCTCACCCACTTCCACCAAGTCCGCCGTGATATCGGCGCTCTCGCTGTCCTCCGTCAGCACAATCGGTTCCGCCTCATAACTGGCGATCTTTTCCTTTACTTCCTTTCCATCCTCTACCTCCTCTAATTCACCTTTTTCTGCGTCCCACGCCGGCCGCGACCGCTGTGTCCCATAAAGAATCTTCCCATCCGCTGGAAACTGCAGAATCGCCACGTCGTTCAAACCGTACGCCCGCAAACGCTCCGCCACCAGTTCCGCCGCCGCATGAAATCCCTGCGACCCGCGCTGCCGGTGAAAGCGCGCAATCCCCTCCAAGTTTCTTTTCGCGCTCTCCCCGCTCAGCTCATTCGCCAGCGCCGCCACGTCTTTTTCCGGCAGCAGCGGCGGCTTCTGACCCCATGCCCCAGCACTCGCCGCCAGGCATCCCATCAACGCAACCACTCCGCGTCTCTTCACCGTACCCTCCCAACTCCTTGCGCATTCTATCCAGATTTGCCCATTCCCTGTAGAGGCGCAACAGGCTGCGCTCCGGCTCCCCGCAACTCGAAATCTAGGAGAGCTCTGTAGCGTAGTATTCTGTGGGTCCAAACCGAACCCCATGGCCGATCACCAACCAGCCATCCAGCTCGACCACGTCGCCCGCCACTACACTCTTGGCAACTCCACCATCCGTGCTGTGAACGACGTCTCTCTCACCGTCCCGCCCGGCGAATTCCTGGCCCTTCTCGGCAGCTCCGGCTCCGGAAAATCCACGCTTTTGAATCTCATTGCCGGACTCGATCGCCCCACTTCCGGCTCGGTCATCGCTCGCGGGCACGATCTCTCCAAAATGTCCTCGCTCGAACTCGCGCGCCATCGCCGCCAAACTGTCGGCATGGTTTTTCAATCCTTCAATCTCCTTCCGCGCATGACTCTCGAGGAAAATGTCGAGCTCCCGCTCCGCCTCGCCGAAGTCGACCGCGGTGACCGGGCCGCGCGCGTTCGTGAAGCCCTCGCGCGCGTCGGCCTCGACAAGCGCAGCGGTCATCGCCCCAGCGAGCTTTCCGGCGGCGAGCAACAACGCGCCGCCATTGCCCGCGCGCTCGTCAATCGTCCCAAAATTCTCCTCGCCGATGAACCCACCGGCAATCTCGACAGCACCACCGGCGAATCCATCCTCACGCTGCTTCGCGAAATCCAGAAAAATCCCGGCATGACCATTGTCATGGTCACACACGAGCGCCCGCTCGCCGAGCGCTTCGCCGATCGCCTTGCCGTCATGGGCGACGGCAAACTCCTTTCGAACGGAGCCGGGCGATGAAGCCGCGCGACCTGAGCGACCTTGCCCTTCGCAATCTCCGCGAAGCCATCCTTCGCAATTCGCTGACGACTCTCGGCATCGCCGTTGGCGTGGCCTCGCTCGTGGCCATGCTTTCTCTCGGCGTCGGCCTCCAGCAACTCGCCTCCAAACGCCTTTCACAAAGTGGCTTGTTCGATTCCGTCTTTGTCACCCCGAAAATGAATCTTCGCGGCATGGGCCGCGAGACTGCACCCGCCCCTTCCGACAAGCCGCCGCGTCTCCTCGACGACGACGCGCGGCAGGAAATCTCCCGCCTCCCCAATGTCGTCGAAGTCTATCCCCAGGTACGCTTCTATACAGAAGTTCGCTACGACGGCAAGCCCTTTGCCACCATGGTCGCGGGCATGCCCGAATCCTCCAAAGCCAGCGGCGCCTTCGATGCCATGCAGGGCTCGTTCTTCTCCAGTCCCGCTGCTAACGAAGCCATTCTCCAAAGCGAATTCGCCAAGGAGCTCAACCCACAGCCCGCTTCACTCATTGGCAAAGAAATCGTCCTCCGTTACGCCGAGCGCCAGGGGCTCCCGCCAAATCCCGCGGATTCTCACGCCTCCCCCTCCTCCAGTCCCGATTCCTTGCCCGGCGGCTTCTCCGTCGTGCCCAAGGATATGGGCCTGCGCATCGTCGGTGTTGTGGACACCGAGCCCGCCTCCGGTTTCGGCGGCTACGGCAACGGCCGCCTGCTCATTCCCCTTCAAGTTGCCGTGACTCTTCGCGCCGCGCAGGTCAACGATCTTCGCGACATCGTTCGCGGCGCCGCCTCCGCCAAACCCACGTACGCCAGCCTCACCGTCCGCGCCAAGGGCCCTTCCAACGTCGAAGCCCTCGAAGCCTCCATCAAAAACATGGGCTTCGGCGCGTTCTCTCTTCTCGATGCTTCCAAGAGCCTGCGCATCTTTTTCTCCGTGTTCGATCTTCTTCTTGGCATCTTCGGCAGCCTCGCGCTTGCCGTCGCCACGCTCGGCATCATCAACACGCTCGTCATGGCCATCCTCGAACGCCGCCGCGAAATCGGCGTCCTGAAAGCCCTCGGCGCTGCCGACCGCGACGTCAAGCAGCTTTTCTTCATCGAAGCCGGCATCATGGGCCTTCTCGGCGGCATTCTAGGCGCCTTTCTTGGCTGGCTCATCGGCCGGGCTCTCACATTCGGCACCAATCTCTACCTCCACCGCCAGAACCTTCCCGGTGTGGATATTTCTTCTGTTCCCTGGTGGCTCGGCCTCGGTGCCATCGCCTTCGCCATTCTCGTGAGCCTCGCCGCAGGTCTTTATCCCGCTTCCCGTGCCGCTCGCCTCGATCCCGTCCAGGCTCTCCGCTATGAATAGTCTCAGCGCGAGCGCTTCCAGCCGGCTGTTTCGCGTGGCTGCTGCAAAAGGAACTGGCATAAGATGGAGTGGTCATCCTGAGGGCATCTCGCCAGGATGTCCGAAGGGTCTCACCTCATCGTGCTCGGCACTCATCATTCCTCATACACCCGTTGCTCGCGTCCTCTTTTCCGTTGCTTCCTCTACTTCCTCTACTTCCTCTACTTCCTTTACCTCCCCTCTTCCTTCGCCTCCGGCCGCGTCGAATGCAATGCCGTGCCCAGCAAGATCCTCTCCCGAAACCTTTCCTATTGCATTGTGCTTCCCGCTTCGTTCGATGCCGACAAGACAAAACACTTTCCCATCCTGTACGCGCTGCACGGCCTGGGCGACAACGAACAGTTTTTCGTGCATTCCGGTTTGTGGAATTTGGTCGAAGATCTGCGCGACCGCGGCGAGCTGAGAGATTTTCTCATCGCTACTCCGGCCGGCGGCGCCACTTTCTACATCAATTCAAAAGACGGAAAGGTTCGTTACGAGGATTTTCTTTTGCAGGAATTTTTCCCTTTCATCGAAAAGCACTATCGTGCCTCACCGGGCCGCGCCAACCGCGCCATTTCCGGCGTTTCCATGGGTGGTTACGGTGCGCTCCATCTCGCTTTCCGTCATCCGCAGCTTTTCAATTCCGTCAGCGCTCACAGCGCCGCGCTCATCGAAAAACTCCCCGCCTTTCTCCTCGACGCTCCGCAATCTCCGCGCGCCCGCGTCCTCGGCAGCGTTTTCGGCATTCCTCCGGATATCGCCTTCTGGAATGCCAACAGCCCGCTCAACTTAGCGCGTTCCGCAAATCTCGCCGGTCTGAAAATCTATTTCGATTGCGGCGACCAGGACGATTTCGGTTTCGAAGCCGGCGCCGCGGCGCTCGGCAAAATCCTCACCGCGCGCAAAATCCCCCACGAATTCCATCTCTATCCCGGCCGCCACGACCCCTCCTACTTCGCCGCGCACCTCCCCGCCTCGCTCCAATTCCACTCCCGCCTCTTCTAACGGCGTCCTTATGCTTTTCCTACTGCACCTGCTGCTCGACAAGAGCCAATGGCGCCCGTGATTCGGCAAAACAAGACGGGGCTCAAGCTAAATAAGGGATACACCGCACGGGCCGCGCTCGGACCTTCCACTTTGCCCTAGTTGGGTGAGGCGAGAACGTCGTCGTAATAGTTGATGAGCGCGCGGCGCGGCTTCGCCTTCAAACCTTTGAGCGGGACTTTTGGCGCCACGGAACTGTTTCCCACCAGGCGTGCCCTCCCAAGGAAGAAAATTTTCCCATCGTCCAATTCCAGGTAAACGGGAACCACCATGCGGAATTTGTCGTTCACACTCGATTGTGTGATGTTCATGCTCAGCATGTTCGTGCCGTCGGCCCCGGTATCAAAGGAATAGTCCACCTTGTAGCTCGGTAGTTGCGTCCCGTAGACATATTCATTGAAGAACCAATCCATTTTGTGATTTCCTTCGGCGTCCATATCCGGGGTCATATGTTTTTCGACGATGGCCTTGAAGTCTTCGGTCGTGGCGGGTTTTCCACGGTAGGTGTTGACGAAATCCTGCATGGTCTCCTTGAACTGCTTATCGCCGTCGCGGTTGTCGTGCATCATCATGCGAATCATGTGCAGCACGTAAGCGCCCTTGGGGTAAATGAGTCGGCGGGTGATGCCCGCACCGGTGCGGGAATTGCTGGCGCGGTAGCCCATGGTCAACGGGCCCACGTCGATGGCACGGAAGCCCTGAGCGTCGCGTTCGACAAGCAACTCACGTTCGTCGTTCCAGAAAGTGATGAACTTCTTGGGATTCTTCTCAATCATGCTGAGGTACAGGGACGCGGACATGTCCGCGAATCCTTCGCTCATCCACTGATCGCGGCCGGAGCTAAAGCCCACCGTATGGCCCCACCATTGATGAGCGACTTCGTGTGGCGTAACGACCTTCCAGTAGCCGCGGTCACCCCAGTCCATGCCTAGCTGGTGTCGCACGGTGGTGTCGAAGTAATAGCAGATGGGAATCCACACCAGTTCGGGCCAGGATTGGCCGAAGTTGCAGGCCGTTTGCTGGGTAATCTGCAAGTGTGTAAACAGCGACGGACCGAAGTAATCTGTGTACAGTTGGACGGCAAGCTCGCCCTCGGCAAGCGCTTTCTTGTTAAGGCTCGTCGTGCTCATCGTACCTAAGGCCACTCCGCTGTTCGGACTTTGCCCCGGCAAATCGCCGCTGGCGACCTGCTGCAGCGACTGCACCCAATTCGGAGATTCTTCGTTGGCAAAGGACTGGATGAAAACCTCGGGCTTGGTAAGCTTCGCTTCCTCTACTTTGAATTTGCCAAAATTGAACCCGGCAACCGTTTGCGGAGTTTCGCTCTTCCACACGCTGACGTTTTGCCCGCCCTCGTTCGATTCGCTGACCAGAGCGCCGGTAGCGGCGATCTTCATGCCTTTGGGTATGCGAAAGCTCATGTCATAAGAGGCATACTCACCCAGCCCGGAGTTCGCGTTATTGGGATACCAATCGTCACGCGCGACGGGGAAATAGTTGCCGCCGCCCTCGTTCATGACCGCTTCTTTGCCGCTATAGGTCGTGGTCACGCTGTACTTCTCCCCGGCTGCCAGTGGCTTCGGCAATATGACCGCGAAATCGGCGTCGTCGTTCTTGTCCTCCTGAATGAAAGAAAGCGTCTGGCCGTCGGCGGCAACGGACTGAACGCGGAGAGTGTGGAACAGGGAGAACGGCACGACGCGTAGCCCGTTGCGCAGCGAGACAAACGTAGTCGTCGCTTTGCCCGCAAGAGCCCCGCTCTTTTCCAGCGTGGTCTCGAGCTGATGGTGTTCAATCCGGATGTTGTTGCCCACCGCGCCTTTGGGATGGGGCTCGGTGAAGTTGAAGGAGGCCCAGTCGCCCCACTTGTTCTCGTCGTAGGTCCAGAACTCCACATGTTCCGAGGCTCGATTAGGATCGAGCGAATAAATCTCCTTGCCGTCATAGCGCTTGCCGTGAATGAACGCGATGAACAACCCCCGGGGCTCGGGACTGAGTACTTCCGCAAGCAGTTCGGCTTCCAGGTTGTGCTTTAACCTGTGCCGCGTCGTATTTTGGCTGTCTTTGAGCAGGCCCGCGTCGCAGACTCCCGAGGCGGCCGTGCCCGCTTTCTTGATCTCCTCGTAAGTGGAATCGCTAAAGCGTAGCACCAGATGGTCGAATTTTTCGCTGAATTCGTCTTCCTTGCTCAGATACTTCAGGCTCTTGCGCTCGCTTTCCGTGGGAGGCTCGAGAGTGAAGCTGCCATCGCCGCCAAAGACAGCGCCGGTTACCTTGCCGTTCACCGCAGGAACAAAACAAACCGTGCCTGAATTCAGACGAAACTTGCCCGCGTCCCGCTTCAGGTCAAAGTTCGTGACACTGACCGATTCGCTTCCCAAGGTGAGGTTGCGAAGTGCGACGTAGTTGGGATCGGAGTTGGGACCGGACTGCGCTCTGGCGGTCGGGATGGCGACAAGAAGGAGTACCGCTGCGGGAAGAAGGGTTACTAGGGAAGCGAAAGCGGGCCCCACCGGTGGAAGCGGGCCACCCAAACGGCGCTGGACGGAACAGTCGATACTCACAGCCTTGAAGAGCAGGCCTTTCCCAAGTCGAACTGTCATGGCTGTCTCCGGAGAATACTTGGCCGAAAAATTAATGCCACTATAGTCTAAAACTCACTAACGAAACAGCGCAAAAAGGAAAGCCTGTGGGCAGAGCGCCCGTTCTTCGACCCTTGACCCGCGACCGCAACTTCGTTGACCCGTTCCTCGCGGCCAAATAAGATACCCTCCACAGCAGGTGCATCTTGTTTGGCGAATCCGTCTCCCATTACTGCATTCTCCGCAAGCTCGGCGCCGGAGGCATGGGCGAAGTCTACGAAGCCGAAGACCTCAGTCTAGGCCGCCACGTCGCTCTGAAGTTTCTTCCCGAAGCCTTCGCCAACGATCGCCAGGCCCTCGAGCGCTTCCAGCGCGAAGCCCGCTCCGCTTCCTCCCTCGACCATCCCAACATCTGCACCATCTATGAAATCGGCGAGCACGATCATCGCACCTTCATCGCTATGCAATTTCTCGAGGGCCAGACGCTCCGCGAGCGCATTGCCGGCCGTCCTTTCGAGCTGGACTTGCTTCTCGACACCGCCATTCAAATTGCCGACGCCCTCGACGCTGCCCACTCCAAAGGCATCGTCCACCGCGACATCAAGCCCGCCAACATCTTCATCACCACACGCGGCCACGCCAAGCTCCTCGATTTCGGCCTCGCCAAAAACACCGGCGCAGCTCTGCAACGAGGCTCGGCCTCTCAAGCTGGCGGCGCCACTCTTACCCAGGATCTCCTCACCACCCCCGGCTCCGCTCTCGGCACTGTCGCCTACATGTCTCCGGAGCAAGCTCTTGGCAAAGAACTCGACGCCCGCAGCGATCTCTTTTCCTTTGGTGCAGTTCTCTACGAAATGGCCACCGGCTTGCTGCCCTTCGCCGGCGACACCTCCGCCGCCGTCTTCGATTCCATCTTGCACAAGCAGCCCGCCCCTGCGGCTCGCCTGAATCCCGCCCTCCCGGTCGAACTCGATCGCATCATCCGCAAAGCGCTCGAAAAGGATCGCGAAGTTCGCTATCAAAGCCCCGCTGAACTGCGCGCCGACTTGAAACGCCTCAAGCGCGACACCGATTCGGGCAAAACCCTCGCGGAGCACTCCACCGCGGTCGCAACGCCCGCTCGTCCGGCGCGGTTACAGTGGGTGGTCTATACGGCCATCCTCGCTGTGCTCGCGGTCTCTGTGACCCTCATCGTTTTGTTGCGCTCGCCGCTTCCCCCGCCTAGGATCCTCGCCTCCAAGCAGCTCACCCATGATGGCCTGCAAAAATTTGGGCTGGTCACGGATGGCAATCGCATCTATTTCCTAGAAAGCCCGGGGACACGCAGCGTCCTCTCTCAAGTCTCAACGGCCGGGGGCGAGGTCGCGCATATCGACTTGCCATACACCGGCCCTTACATCACGGCCGTCTCTCCCGACGGTTCCGAATTACTGGGCGGAGTCAATTTCGGCGAGCCTGCCTCGAGGCAGATTTGGTCCTTGCCGTTGCCCGCGGGCTCTCCTCGTCGGTTAGGCGACTTCACGGGGGATGACGCTACTTGGGCTCCGGATGGGCGCCTGATGTTCACACAGGGAGACGATTTCTATATCGCCGGACACGACGGCACGGGAGCGAGGAAGCTCGCTACGGCGCCCGACTTTCCTATTCTCCTCAGGTTCTCTCCCGACGGGACTCGCTTTCGATTCACCGTCAATAATGTTACGAACAGCACGCGCGCCATCTGGGAAGCACGCTCCGACGGCAGCGGAATGCATCCGCTGCTTCCGGGATGGAATAATCCTCCCTATGAATGGGGCGGTGCTTGGACTCCGGACGGGAGATATTTTATCTTCCCGAGCTTTCGGGATGGCACAACCAACCTCTGGGTTTTGCCGGAAGCGGCTTCCATTTGGCGCGGTTCCTCCCGTCAACCCTTGCAACTCACAACAGGACCCTTGTGGTTTCCCGAACTTATTCTCAGCAAAGATGGCAAGAAACTTTTTGTTGTTGGTGTCCAGCCACGCGCGGAATTAGGCCGTTATGACGTGAAATCCCGCGAGTTTGTCCCTTATCTCGGCGGAATCTCTGCAGGCGATGTCGATTTCTCTCGCGACGGCAAGTGGGTTACCTACGTGGCCTATCCGGAAGGCACCCTCTGGCGCAGCAAGCTCGACGGCAGCGAGCGTCTCCAGCTTACTTATCCCCCGATGCAAGCAGCTGTGCCGCACTGGTCGCCTGACGGGCAACAGATTGCCTTTACTGGATTCTCCCCCGGCAAGCCTTGGCAAATTTCTTTGATCTCCAAGGATGGTGGAAGCCCCCAGCAAATCCCGTCGAAGGATCAGAGCCAGTCGGATCCCACCTGGTCACCGGACGGCAATAAGCTCGCGTTCGGCTACGTCGACACAGCCAACCCGGGGATGTTTGTTGACGTTTTCGAATTGAAGACTCACCAGGTTTCTCATCTCCCGGGTTCCCAGGGAATTTTCGGTCCGCGGTGGTCGCCGGACGGCCACTACATTGTTGGCGAGTCGAGTGACATGACAAAATGGATGCTGTTTGATGTTCAGACCCTACAGTGGCGGCAATTGCTCACCGGCCTCGGCCAACTTGGCTATATCGCCTGGTCCCCGGACAGCGCGTACGTCTATTTCGACAACTTGGTGGCCACGAAAGAGCCGGGATTCTTTCGTTTGCGAATCAAGGATGCCAAGCTCGAACGGATCGCCGATCTAAAAGACTTTCGTGCTTTTCCTTCCCAGTGGGGCGCAGGCTCCTGGACCGGCCTCGGTCCCGGCGAGACCCCGCTCCTCGTTCGCGACATCAGCACCCAGGAAATCTACGCCCTCGACCTCCAGCTCCCCTAGTCGCATGCGGTGCCTCTCCCGAATGCGTTGCACTGACGGTTCCATTACGGTATGGTCCCGCACGAAGGCCCAATCCATCAGCCAGACACTCATCTCAATGTTTGGGAGGTTGCCAATGAAATTTCCCGTCCTTCGTCTGTTTCTCACAACCAGTCGAAGCGCCGTCAGCACAAGCGGAAATAAAGAATCGAATGGTGCGGAGAGGTTTATGAAATCCAAATTTCTTGCCACCTTACTCTTCTTGCTGTTGGGCTCGTTCGCCGTGCTCGCCCAGGTCAAAGAGCAAAAACCCGATACCCCTGTCGAGAAGTGGACCGGAAAAACAGTCATGCTCATCGGGGCACATGCGGACGATGACGCCCTCTCGCATGGCACTCTAGCCATGCTTCAGGCACATGGGAATCAGGTTTACGTCGTGACTCTCACGACCGGAAATGTCGGCACCCAGGACCCCAATCTATCGCGAACGCAGCTCGCACAGATTCGCCGCCAGGAAGAGTTGGCTGCGCTGGCCGAACTGGGCATTCCCGGAGAGCACTACATCAATCTCGGATATGACGACGGGCTGCTCGAATTTGAGGATCGCAAGGCCATAGTGGAGAATCTAGTGCGCCTGATTCGCAAGCTTCGTCCCGATGTGCTCTTCGCCTGGGATCCCGGCAAAAATTATCAACGCTGGCACAAGTCAGATCACCGGGCGGCCGCCTATCTGGCCGCGGATGCGGCGCGCGCGGCCATGTGGCGCCTTCTCTTTGAAGGCCAGATTATTCAGGAAGGCCTCAAGGAATACATGATCCCCGAATATCTCTTCTACAACGACTACGATCACGAGGACGAAAATCTCTGGGTGGACATCAGCGACTTCGTCGAAAAGAAAGTCAATGCCGGGGCGAAGTACACCAGCCAGTTTGGGCCGGGCTGGAAAAATTACAAACCCAGCCTCTCAGAAGCCGAATGGAAAGAAATGAAAGATGGCGTCCGCAGTCGCCTCCAAAAGAAAGATGGCAAGCCTGTCGAAGGCTTTCGCTATTATCACGGCCTCCCCGACGCCATCGGCAAGTAGGCTTTTGCTCCCCGCCGCGAATTGGATGAACTGTTTTCTGCTACTCTCTCGTTGTTGCTCATAATTACGACGATACCTATGGCCACCCCACGCAGTCTCAAGACACGGCTCGTTCTTCGCAGCCTCATCGCCGTCATTTTCGTTGCTGCGCTTCTTTTCATTCCCGCCGGTTCGTTCCGCTATTGGCAGGGATGGGTCTTCATGGCCATCTTGTTCGTCCCCATGCCGGTCACCTCAGTTTATTTCCTGAAGCGCGATCCCCAACTGGTGGAGCGCCGCTTGCGCACACAGGAAAAGAGCAGCGAGCAGAAAACCATCGTTCGATGGGCTCAGGTGGTTTTCTTTGGGTCCTTGCTGCTCCCTGGATTGGATTACCGTTTCGGCTGGTCTCGTGTCCCGCTTTGGCTGACGATTCTTTCCCAACTCTTGGTCTTCGCCGGTTATCTCATCACCCTGTGGGTCATGAAAGAGAACAGTTTCGCCTCTCGCACCGTCCAGGTCGAAGAAGGGCACAAAGTCATCTCCACGGGACCCTATTGCCTCGTCCGTCATCCCATGTATTTCGGCGCTGTTCTCATGCTGCTCTTCACGCCCCTCGCACTTGGCTCCTGGCGGGCCGAGCCGGGCTTCCTCCTCGTCATCCCGTTGATCGTCCTCCGCCTCCTCCACGAGGAAAAAATGCTCTGCCACGACCTCCCCGGCTATTCCGACTATTGCCTCCGCACCCGCTCCCGCCTCCTCCCCCTCCTCTGGTAACTTCTCTCGGCTCGCCCCGCCTTCTGTCATCCGACCGTAGTGGAGGGCGCTCTGGGATCTCGCAAATGGGCGAGTCGCTTGACCGATGTCCTTTCGAGGCATAGAGTTTCCCAAACCTTTGCATAGCTTCTGCCAGCCACGATCGGTCATAAAACCTTCCGGCCGGGGCGGTCTAACACCGAGGTGAAGATTGGCCATCGAAACAGACACTGGTGCCGTGCCTATCGACACCAGAACCATTCAGAAACTGAGGATCAGGCTTCTTCCCTTTCTCTTCCTTCTTTACGTCGTGGCCTTTCTCGACCGCATCAACATTGGGTTTGCCGCCTTGACGATGAACAACGAACTGGCTATCACCAGCCAGCAGTTTGGGCTCATAGCCGGGATTTTCTTCATCGGCTATGTCCTCTTTGAAGTCCCCAGCAATCTGTTGCTGCACAGGATCGGGGCACGCATCTGGATCGCCCGCATTTTGCTTAGCTGGGGCCTTGTGGCCATGCTAACCGGCTTCGTGCAAAGCGTCCCCCAGTTTTACGTTGTTCGTTTTCTGCTCGGAGCGGCCGAAGCCGGCTTTTTTCCTGGAATCGTTCTGTACTTGACCTATTGGTTTCGTCAACGAGAGCAAGCGCACGCCATTGCCCTTTTCATGACCGCTTTGCCGGTTGCCAGTATCCTGGGCGCTCCGGTTTCAGGTGTGATTTTGGACCACGCACATTGGTTAGGTGTCAGCAGTTGGCGGTGGCTACTGATTTTGGAGGGACTTCCAGCGATCAGTTGCGCAGTTCTCACCTACTTCCTACTTCCCGACCGTCCTGCGGACGCTAGATTTCTAACGCAGAACGAAAAGGAGTGGATCACGACCGAGTTGAGGCGCGAAGAACTGCAGAAATTGCAAAGCCACCACATGTCGGCGGCACAGGCGCTGATGAACAGACGCGTGTGGCTACTAGGCTTGACTGCTCTTGCTTGGGACATCGGGCTTTATTGGATGAGCTTCTGGATGCCGCAAATGCTGAGATCGCTTTCGAGCTTGTATTCCAACACGCTGGTGGGTTTTCTTGTGGTCATTCCCCAGCTTGTGGGCTTGGTGGGGATGGTGCTTGTTTCTCGCAGCTCCGATCGCCGCCTGGAACGGCGATTTCACACGGCGATTCCTGCCATTGTTGGGGGAACCGCTCTGCTGTTGCTGACCATGACTCGCTCTTCTATTGCCTCGATCGCTCTTTTGTCACTGATGGCTGCGGGGATCTACAGCTTCATTGCTCCCTTCTTCACTATTCCCAGTGAATTCCTTTCGGGATATTCAGCAGCTTCCGGCATTGCCCTCATCAACTCCGTCGCGAACATCGGCGCTTTTGTTGGGCCTTACGCCATCGGTACGATCACCGGCAAAACAAGAAGCCTCAGTGGAGGTATGGCTTTCGGCGGGGTGTCGTTGCTCGTCTCAGCCACGCTCGCGCTGCTCCTGCCAAGGAAAGCATGAGCGCTGGCAAAGTGCTGATCGGTGGAGGTGGTCGGCAACGCGGAAGTTATCCCAGATCCTGGACGCCGCGTGCCCCATACGAGGGTTCAGCGCGTGGGGGTTTTGGGAGAGGGAGGCGCTACTCTTGAAAGGAAAAATAAATGGGGACAGGCGGGAATGGCAACCCCAAGAAATCGCGTCGTTACGCGGCGGCGAGTTGGTCGGTGAGGATGTGTGCGGGCACTTTGCGCAAGTCCCACACGATTCCCAGCCAGGACATCACTTTCAGCGTGTAATACGTGATGTCAATCTCCCACCAGTAGAAGCCCTGGCGCGCCGAAGCCATGAAATGGTGATGGTTGTTGTGCCAGCCTTCGCCGAGCGTCAGCAGCGCCAGCAGCCAGTTGTTGCGGCTGGTGTCGCTGGTCTTATAGCGCCGCGAGCCAAAGAGGTGCGAGAGCGAATTGATGGTGAACGTGTCATGCCAGAGGAAAACCGTGCTCAGGCAGAAGCCCCAGATGAACAGATGCCATCCGCCAATCAGCCACAGCACCGCGGCCAGGGCGACCGGCGGCACCAGGTGGTACTTGTTCAGCCAGCGCAGCTCCGGAAATTTTGCAAAGTCGCCGATGTAGTCCATCCGCGTGTCATTGTATTTGTCCGAAAGGATCCAGCCGATGTGCGACCAGAAAAAGCCGAAGAGCGTCGGCGAATGGAGATCAAGTTCCTGGTCGGAGTAGCGGTGATGGTGCCGGTGATGCGCCGCCCACCACAGCACGCCCTTCTGCGAAGAAGACATGGCCATGAACGCGATGACAAACTGGAACGCGCGGCTGGTCTTGAACGCGCGGTGCGAAAAATAGCGATGATATCCCGCGGTTACAAAAAACATGCGCACCGCCA
Organism: Acidobacteriota bacterium; assembly: GCA_003224145.1. Classification (GTDB taxonomy): domain Bacteria; phylum Acidobacteriota; class Terriglobia; order Acidiferrales; family UBA7541; genus Acidiferrum. The sequence continues at coordinate 18,055 of QHYN01000228.1, read as the reverse complement.
GAAGGCCCGCGCAGGCCACCGGGTAATACCAGTGAAACGGAATGAAGAAGATCAACAGCGATGCGATATGAACGAGGGCAAAAGGCAGGGAGTGAAGAATGGAAATCCGCGAGCCATTCGGCAGCGGGATAGATAAATATCGTGGAACAGCAGCCATCCGGCAAATCCTTCGCGTCAATTTCTCAGACGCTGTTGAAATGCGTCATTCCGCGAGCGCAGGAGATCCAGCCGGAGCTTCGCGCCACGAATCAACGTCCTCAGTCTACGGCTGCGCCTTGCGGTGGTCAAGCACAACGAGGTACAGGTTACGCAACGTGGGATGGCTGAAGGTACAGGTCGGTGGTGGAAAAGCGAAATCCCTTTGGGAGGCTCCTGAGAATCACGATGACCAGCCTCAGCGGAATGCGTCTGCGGAATGTGCTATCGTCGCTACCGCATGGGATCCTGGAGAAGCAACGAACTGCACAGTTGTCTACGGTCGAGAAAACAAAATGGCTGAACGCCCCGTACTCGTTGGACTGATTCCGCAAGCTGTGGTCATTGACCCCGGTGATCAGGTTTCCTGGATTTCCGACGCGGGCAATTTGCGCGTCGAGTTTGACGTCAACCGCTGTCCTTTTTCATCAAATGTTTTTCAGGCGCCCACCGGCATGCGCCTGCTGAGCGGCCCGCCGCGGCCCGGCAGCAAAGCCGCCACGTACAAATACCGCCTCTGGCTTAACGACCAGCTCGTGGGGCAGGGCGAAGTGATTCTCCGCGAAAAGTAGCGGGGGAAGTTGCGCAACTCGCGGGGAGAAAATGGAATGGGAGGACACGGGGACGCGTGTTTCAGCTGTAGCGGCCACTAGCGCGGCGCTCGTACGCAAGCGCCTCAAGAATCCTGTCGGATGAGAGCATGCCTTCCGCGGGCAGCGTAAGTTTTGATTTGAGGCGGCCCAAGATTTCGTCGGCCATGCGGAATCGCACGCTGGGCTCGAGGTCGAGGCGGCGATTGAGATAGGAATCGATGAGCGCGCATTCCTCGGGTGAGAGGCGATCGGCGCCCACGGGAGAAAACCCAGGAGCAGCGGGCATCTCAGCGGTTTGCCAGGCGGGCTTCAAAGTACTGAAAGAGGATTCGCGAACCACAAGGGATCCGGCGACGAGGTCGCCAAGACGCTTGTTTTCTTTGGTCAGAATCGCACTGACCATGCCCACCGCATAAAACGCCGGCAGCCAATCGACAATGCGCATGAGATTTCGCCCGATGGATTCCGCCGGAGTGAGCGGGCGGCCGGAATCCTTGATCACGCGAATGCCCGCTTTGCGTTTGCCGGGGGTCTGGCCATTCCAGATAATCTCGAAGAGAGCAAAATAGCCGAAATAAAGGAGGAAGAAGAACAGGATAAGAATCGCGGCGCCCCACATTCCGGCCTTCGGCATGGCAGCAGAAATGAGGCTGATCACGAAGATCCCCCCAAACAAGGCGACGAAGCCAACCAGCATTTGAATCAGGGTGTCGAGTGCGAGGGCGAGAAAGCGGCTGCCAATGCCTGCGACGGCAAACTCCAGCGCAGTTTGCTCCGGAGTTTCAATGGTAAGCTTGTCGGCGAATGAACCGAGAGGGCTGCCGGAATCAGGCTGATCCGAAGACATGATATCCATTCGGTGGCTGGAGAAGCGAAAACCTTACTGGGCGCGGCTCGAACAGCTCGTGCAGAGATCGAGCCGCGGCGTGGCCGCGCTCAGCCACAGTGAATTACAGGAGCTAGGCCTATTATATCGCCAAACGGCATCCGACCTCGCGACCGTGCGCGAGGACGCAGCGAATCAGCAGCTCGCAGCCTATCTGAACCAATTGCTTGGCCGCAGCCACAATTTAATTTACATGGGGCACAAGCCCAAGGTCAGCGGGATCGTACGCTTTTATACAGAAACGTATCCCGAAGTGTTTCGCGACACGCTGCTACAGACACTGCTGGCCCTGGCGATCTTCGCGGCCGCGGGACTGACGGCGTGCATCATCACGATTCACGATCCCGGATTTGCTCATCGATTGCTGGGCCCGCACATGATGGAGACGATCGAACAGCGGAAGATGTGGACGGATTCCATTGTCACCATCAAACCAGTCGCCTCCTCCGGCATCATGACCAACAATCTCGCCGTAGCTTTCGCCACCTTCGCGATGGGAATTACCGCGGGACTCGGAACGATCTGGATGATGACGATGAACGGATTATTGATCGGGGTAATCGGGGCAGCGACGTGGCGGGCGGGAATGGCATTACAACTATGGAGCTTTGTCGCACCGCACGGAGTGCTGGAGCTGCCCGCGATTTTCATCGCGGGAGGCGCCGGACTGGAAATCGCGCGCGGGCTGCTGTTTCCCGGGCTGTTGCCGCGGCGGGCGTCGCTGGCGAGGGCAGGGGGCCGCGGAGCTCGGCTGCTGCTGGGTACGATTCCGATGCTGGTGGTCGCAGGGGTGATCGAAGGATTTTTTTCACCGAGCAAGGCGCCAGTAGCAGTGAAGTTCGCTCTCGCGGGTGCGCTGTTCACGGCGTTGTTGACCTACCTGTTCCTATTCGGGCGGCCGAAAACCAAGACGGCTAAAGCAGATTCCGCTCCTTGATGTCCAGATACTGATTCACAAGAGAAGATGCCAGCAAGCCGGGAACGAGCTCGAAGGCGAAAACGCCGCGCTGGCGAAGGCCGCGAAGGAGCAAATCGCGGCGGTGGGCGATTTCGAGCGCCGCGGCGTGGCGGTACATTTCCTCGGGAGTGCTGGGGGTGCTTTCGGCGAGTGCGGTCAGATCCGGCTGATTGATGGCGCAGAAAACAACCAGATGCCGCTGCGTCATCTGCATGGCGTATTCAATCACTTCGGGTGTGGTGGGCGTTTCCGCAAAGTCGGTGATCCAGACAACAAGGCTGCGGCGGCTCTGCTCGGTGAGCAAGACGCGCGCTGCACGCGAGTGGTTCGCTTCGGAAGCTTCCGCACGAACCTGCGCAAGGCAGTCCACGATGGTGCGGAGATGAAGCGCGCCGCGGGCGGCGGCAACGTGGTGTTGAATGGAATGGCCGTAGGCGAGCAGGCCGACGCGGTCGCCGCATTGCGTGGCGACCTGGGCGAGCGAGAGCGCGGCGTTGACGGCATAGTCCAATTTGGAAAGACGCAGGCTGCTCTGTTCCTGCTGAATTTCCGCGCGAAGAAGACGGCCGGCGTCGAGCACGATCCATACGGCCTGGCTGCGCTCGATTTCGAAAACCCGCGTAGTGAGCTGGTGGCGACGTGCGGTGGCGGTCCAGCAGATGTCGCGCACGTCGTCGCCCTGGCGATAGTCACGGAGACTCTCGAATTCGCGGCCATGTCCACGCTGGCGGTGCCGGCGCTTTTCCATTTCGACCTGGCGGCTGCGGATCAAGTAGAGCGCGTGCTGACGCGCCTGCTGGAGGTCCGGCAGGACGCGCACCACCTGCGAGATGTCCGCAGCGGCCCAACGCTCGGCAAAGCCAAGCTCGGATTGATACCGGAGAAACAAACGGCCCAGGCGTATATCACCGCGTTCGCGAGGGAGAATTTGGTAATGCGTGTGCGCCTGAACTCCGGCGGGGACGATCAGCTCAAGGGATGGGGGAGCATGGCGAAAGGAGGCAGGCGTTTCGTCGACGAGATGGCAGCGGATGGTGCCATTCCCGAAGTTTCGAATCGAAAGGGTAACTTCACAAGGCGTGGCTAGCAAAGGGGCGTGTTCCCACGAACGCATCGCCTCGATCTGTTGCGGCTTGGGCATGCGGAGCAGATCCGAGACGAAGGCCACAACGGCAAGAAGATCCCACAACAACATCGCGGCGATCAGTTGCGGTATCCACCATGCGGGGACAAGCCAGAGGAAACCCGACAGAAGCGCAACAAAGAAGCGCGGGCCCATGCCGAACGGCAGGCGACCCAGAGGCCCCGCCCGCGCCGCCATTCCAGGGGGGACGAGTGGGAGTGGGGAATTCATGAGGCTACCTTCATCTCGCACTTCACTTCGGCACTTCCACGGCGGCTATCACCTGAGTGATGACCTGATCGGTAGTCAGACCTTCGAGGTCAGCTTCAGGTTTGAGCAGGAGGCGATGTCGCAGAACAGGGAGCGCCGCGGCTTTCACATCGTCCGGCAGAAGGTAATCCCGCCCATCCATTCCGGCGAGAGCGCGGGCCACAAAAAATAGACCGACGGCAGCACGCGGACTGGCACCGAGAGAAATGGCCGGCCAATCGCGCGTGCGGCGCACGAGCGACACCACGTAGGAATGAAGCGCGGGCTCGACACGCACGCTTTCGCTTTCGCGGCGGGCCGCAGGAAGCAGCCCGGAATCCAGCGACGTCATGGGGATTTCGGAGAGCCGCCTGGGGTCGAATCCTTTTTCATACTGCGAGAGAATTTGCATCTCTTCCTGAGCCGAAGGATAGCCGAAGCGAATCTTGAGGAGGAAGCGGTCGAGCTGGGCCTCGGGAAGGGGATAGGTGCCCTCGAACTCGACGGGATTTTGCGTGGCGAGAACGGTAAAGTTTTCGGACAAGGGATAGCGCACGCCGTCGATGGTGACCTGGTGCTCTTCCATGGCCTCGAGGAGCGCCGCCTGGGTTCGCGGTGAGGTGCGATTGATTTCGTCAACCAGCAGCAAATCCGTGAACACGGGACCGCGATGCAAAGAAAATGTGCTGTTGCTGAGATTGAAGACGTTGGTTCCCGTGACGTCAGCGGGCATCAAGTCCGCGGTGCACTGGACGCGCTGGAAGCCGAGACCACAAATACGAGCCAGCGCTTTAACGGCGAGCGTCTTGGCGAGACCAGGAACGCCTTCCATCACGGCGTGACCGCCGCAGACGAGGACAAGCAGGAGCTGGTCGACGACCTCTCGCTGACCGACGATGACTTTGGAAAGTTCGGCGCGGACTTGCGTCGCTAAGGCAGAAAGATATTGCATGGTTAGTTTTTCTCCCGACCGGATGGCGCGCGAGGGCTCAAGCGCGCTGTCAGCTGCTCCAGCTTCTGAACAAGACTCAAAGCTTCGCGAGGTGAGAGCTTATCCATGCGGCTGCAAGCCTCGGCCCGCTGGAGCAGATCAGCGATTCCCTGGTTCTTCCAACCGAGGCGTTGCTCGGCGGCCTGGCCTAGTTCGGCATCAGGCGTCTTCGACGGCAAGCCGAGTTGCCGGATCAGCAAAGAGCGAAGGCGCAAGTAGGAAATGGAGACCGCCGAGGACGCCGCCCCCGCGCGCTCGTACAAGCCGCCCAATGTATCGACGAACTCGAGCGGAGACAAGCGCGTATCGCCGGCGGGAAGATAAACCGGACCACTGCGGCGGCTGAAGCTAAACAAAACAGCGGCCGCCAGCACGCCTAATTGGAAGATACCCCAGACGAGCGAAGTCTTCCCAAAGTAACTCCACAAAGAGCTGCGTTGGCCGTGGAAATACTCATCCCAATCGATTTGGTAGGGGTGCGCGGAAGACCATCTCGCAACGGAGTTGAGGAAGAAGGCAAGATTTTGCTGGCGGGTGATTCCCGCATTGCTCAGCGGCGTCGAGCCTGCCCACCAAAGCACCTGTCCATGACCGACGTTCCAAGTGACAATCACCGCTGAATCGCCCTCTCCATAGAGTACAAGCTGGGATTCGTTGAGGCGGCCCCAATAGGCTTGCGGCTGGATGGTGACATGCGCGGCGCCTCGAGCGATATGGCTCGGAATGCTGGGCGTGAAGGACTTCCAGCCAGGATCCGGCGGAGTTGGAGAAACATCCACATCCGAGAAAAAAGCGCCGATGCTTGGGCCAGTGAAGAGGACGTGCCCGCCGCCTTGCACAAAATCCGCAAGAGCTTTGCGCTCTTTGGCGCTGGGGAATTGCATTGGTTCGGCGAGGATCAGCAGGATGCCGGTAGAAGTTGGGAGCAATTCAGTGGGCGACTCTTCCCAGCGACGGACCGGATAGTGAAGTTGCGAAAGCAAAAGGTAAGCGGCTTGTGCGCCAGCGGACTCGGTGGAATAGGTGGAGGGAACCGGTGAATTCAACTGGTCACCAGGCGGGGAAAGAATGACGCTGGCCGCTAACATGAGGACGAGCAGACTCCCACCGATTAACAGAAGCTTGCGGTCGGAAGCGGCTATTCCAAGAGGCATCCGAGCGCCTCCAGTTGGCGAAGGGATTCGTGAAAATCCTCGGGGCCCGCGCCGCGATTGGCGTACCAGACACGCTCCAGGCGGGAGGTTAGACCCGCGAGCGGCTCGCGAGGAGCAAGTTTTGGGGCGAGCTCGCCGGGAACCGGCTCGGCCACAAGGCGAAGGTATTCCCGTGGAGTCTTAGTGCGGTCTTGGGGCACGACGCCTGCGTCCTCGAGGCGCGCGATGCCTGCCCAATAGGCAGAGTGAACGGCCTCGCGAAAATCGCCGCGGCTGGCCGCTTCGCGGGCAGCGCGGACCCACTCTTGCCATGTGCGGGATGCTGGGAGGGACACGCTTGGCGGCAAGGCGGCCATGCGATCCCTACTTGCCAGGAAACGGAACAGCCCGAGCGCAATGCACCCCGCCACGCCAAGAAGAATGAGCCAGAACAGAATCTTGCCGCCAATGGGATAACGATCGAGGCCGCTGAAGAGCCACAGCAGCATGCGTCCCACCCAGACGGCAATACGTTCGCGCAGCAGGTCCCATGCACTCGGAGGACGCACAGCGGCGAACTCCGCCCTGGCTAGAATGCGATTGAGCTCCGAGCGGGCTTGCGGCAAAGCCGTCTGGGGCGAGGAGGAAGCTTGCACTTCTGCGGCGAGGTGGTCCACCCAAACCAGCGCCTTCGAGGCAGAAAGCGAAGTGAGCTGGTTTCGCAAAGGCTCCGAGGAAACGGAGCAGGTGAATTCCGGAGTGGAGACGGTCCAACGGCGCGGAAGGGAGTCGCGCAGAGCGACCATTTCGTTGGTTGAAGGATTTTTCTTGAGAACAGCTGCGAGACGGTGAAGTTCCGCAAGGAAGGATGCAGTGTCGTAAGGGCCAGCCGAAGATTGCGGTGCGTCTGATGGCGGCCTCTGAGCCCGCCCGAAAGCCGCGGAACCCCACAGACTAGACAGTGCAATCACAGCACAGAAAAGACAGCGGTTCATTGGCACCTACTGCAGCAGTGAAAGCTACGCCGGGCGAATTCAGGAAAGTATTGTCGGAACACCGGCAGGTCCAGTCGGGATCGTGCCGCTGGGATTCATCATCACCTGCAGATCGAAGGCTTCCTTGCGAACACGCAAGTCGTAGTAGAAGACGGCGGTGGCAATTGTCAGGAACGGACTAACCAGAACGCCGGCGACAAAATTTCCGACTTGGCTTAGAGACAGCCACATGCGCATCGTTCCTGGCTCCTTGGCAGAGAGACCGGCCATAAAAAGAAAAGGGAACATGAAGAGGAGAACTGCTGCGTACAACATGATGAAATAAAGGAGGAAAATGACAAAGGCGCGACCTGCGCTGCCTTTGGTCAGCCTGAAACTGCGTTCCAAAGAGGCGCGGGGCCCGAGATCCTCCAGCAAAGCTGCGGGGACGCACGTGATCAGCCGACAGGCCACGTAGATACCCGGTATGATCAGGAAAAGAGTTGCTCCCATCACTGCCAGCCCGTTCAAAAGGATAACCCCGAACAGGCTTCCAAGCTGGCCGCGCATTCGGCGAAGCGACGCGCCAATTGAAGTTTGGCGTCCGAGGTAGAGCTCGGAAACCGCGTAAACAGTCCCACCCTGTGCGAAAAGATAGGCCACCAGGTAGACGAACAGCCCCACGAATAAACCGACAATGCCGAAAGCCATCAGACCGCTTGCCGACCGTGCCTGCAATTGCTCCACTGGGGAGGGAGTCGGGACGGCCGGAATTTGGGTCATCATAGTCTGCACCAAATTCAGCGCAAGAACCAAGAGATGAGGAAAGGCTGTAATCCCCAGGAAGAGTACAAAATGCCGGCGATAGAGAGAAAATGTCCGGTCCAGGATTTCGCCGAGCGACAAGGGGCGCAGGTCAAGATTAGCCATGCGGACCTCCTGAGCAATAGGGCAGGAATTCCAATAGCGAGGCACTTTACCAAATATGAAGAAAAAACGCGAAGCCTAGTTCAGGGCCGGAAGGGTCGCGACGTCCAAGTGGAAAGGAACAAGCAGCTCGATGGAGCCGAATAGCACCATCGATCGCTTAGAAGAGGATTCTTGGAAGGAAATTCAGTCGCCAGCGGCGGCGCTGCGAACCATTTCAACGGATTCGGCCAGGCCCCGTCGCATCGGACCAAGAATGGAAGCAGGCACTTCCCGCTCGGGAGCCAAAGAAACGCTGGTGGCTCTCTTGGGAAATTCCGCCCGGCGGTCCAGCCTCATGCCGGCCTCTTTCAGGAACTCCGCCGAGAAGCCCATATCCTCGGCACGGTCCACGCCCCAGAACCACAGTTTTTCTTCGTGCCGCTGCAAGAAATCCAGAGCCTCTTCGAGCTTCTTCATGGCGCGGTCAAAGGACGAAGCCAGGAAATAGACGCTCAGGGTCCAGGCGTGCCGCGGGTAGTTCACGCGCAGACGGAGGCAGTACTTTCCGGACTGATTTCGTTCGATGCTGCAGCGGTAATCGTTGCGAGTGATAGTCGTTCGAGTTGGCATGTTGGCTTCACCGATCCCAAGAGTCAAAGAGCTGAGTGCCCCTAATTGCCCAGTTGAAATTCAAATGCGGGCCGCAGACTCGACGCGCGTTCAGTGACACTGGTTCGCGCCGAGATCCGATCCTGAAGGAGACCCTAATAGGGTAATGAGGTGCCGGAGGAAAGGCAAGTGCCTACTTCTGCACAGCTAAGTAGCTTATTTTCTTACTGTTACGCTAGCCAAGGGTGCCGAAGCTCTTTAGTTTCTCAGGCATGAGTTTGAGCTTTCCTTCTTTCTTCAGTCGGTCATTCAGGGCTAGCTGAAAGGCTTTGTAGGCCAGATCGCGCTTCGATTGGAGGACCTCTTCGGTCAACTGCTTCTTCTGAGCCTCAAAATTGGCGGGATTCGCCTCGACCTTTTCCGCGATGCGGTAGACGAGCCAGTTTTGCCCCAGGTTTAGAGGGGCACCGACATCGCCTTGCTTTAGATTAAAGGCTGCGCCGAGCTGCTTGCCGCTGGCCGCGCCTGGGATGGAACCATCGCGGGCGAAAGAATCGCTCGTCTTCGGCTCCAGGCCGAGTGCTTTGGCTGCGGCGTCGAATTTCCTCCCCCCCTTAACGCGCCGCACCAAGTCATCGGCCTTGCTTTTCGCCAGTGTGATGGACTGCTCGCGCTTGAGGTCGCTGATGACTCTGTCCCGTACCTCTTCGAGCGTGCTCTGGTGAGCGGGCTGGACGGCCTTCAAAGAAAGAATCACGTAACCGCGATCAGTTCGAATCGGGAGGCTCAGCTCTGCCGGGCGCAAGCGGAAGATGGCGTCCTTGATGTCCTGGGAATTGCCGAGTTCGAGGAGGGAATCGGCGGCGCTGACGGGGCGCGTCTCGCCGAGAGTCAAATGATACTGCTTCGCGAGATCGTCTAAGGAGACTTTGTTGGAGCGGCGGATGGCCGCGGAGAGTTGATCCGCCGTGTCGCTGGCCTGCTTGTCCGCTTGGGTGAGGAGAAGAGGTGCGCGGATGGAGTCCTTGACCTCTTCGAAGGGTTTGGTGTGGGCGGTCTGCTTTTCCAGGACTTTGATGATGTGGAAGCCATACTGGGTCTTCACCAGATCCGAAATCTGGCCGGGGGCGAGGCTGAAGGCCGTTTTTTCGAATTCAGGGACCGTCTGACCCTGGTGGATCCAGCTCAAATCGCCACCTTTGTCCTTGGAACCGGGATCCTCGGAGTACTTTTTGGCCAATTCGTCGAACTTGGCGCCCTCCTTGGCCTGCTTCAGGACATCCTCGGCCTTCTTGCTGACCTCTTCGACTTCGGCATCCGTTTTTCCGACCGTCCTGAAGAGAATGTGCTGAACGTGAACTTGGTTGGGCACCTGATATTGTTGGATGTTGGCCTGATACTGCTCTTTGAGCATGTCATCGGAAATCTGGAGGCCCTGGCGAAGCTGGTTGACGTCCAGAAGCGCGTAACGCACCGACCGGCGCTCCGGAACTTGATACTTTGACTTGTTCTTTTCGTAGGCCGCCTTGATCTCGGCGTCGGAAGGCGTGATTTTGGCTTCCAGTTCTTCCGGCTTGATGACCGCGTAGTCGAGCTTCACCTTCTCGTTTTTGAAGCGAAATTCATCCTGGAGCTCCGCGGGCCCGACGCTGATGCCGTCGGTCACCAGTTTCCGGAATTTTTCTTCGAGAAGGCTTTGGCGGATGAGCTCTTCAAAAACGGGAACAGTTAGCTGGAAGCGCTGCTGCACCTGGGCGGTGTACTGGTCTATGCCGACAAAAGAGCCGCCATTGAAGGCCGTGGGCAGATACTGGCGGATGCGGTCGGCGCGTTCCTGATCGGAAACAGTGATTCCCAGGCGCTTGGCTTCGTATTCAATCTCTTTCTGAAAGACAAGCTGTTGCAAAATCTGCTGCGCATAGAGGCCTTCCAGGGGCCTGGGTACCTGATTGTTGCGCTCGATCTGGTCTAGCTGTTTGCGGATGTCTTGCACGGAAACCGATTCATCTCCCACCTTAGCGACGGTATCCGTGGACACTTCGCCGGAAGTAGGCGCCTGGGGAACCAGGTAGAGCAACATGCTCCCGCCGAGCACCAAGACGACGGCTCCCAAGAGGATGCGGTACCCCAGTTTGCTCTTATCTTTTGCGCCGTTCATCCGATGAATCCCCCAGTTCCGTAGACAAACTTAAGATTATAAGAGATAGCGGGATGGGGCTCAAATACAATTGGGGTTAGCGCGCGAGAAAACGCGCCAGCCAACGCAAGCCATCGAAGACAAGCAATGCTCAAGACCCCGTCACGTTATCTCACAATGACAGCGATCACCATTGGGGTGCTTCTCGGAGTTGGCCCAAGTCGGCCAATCGGGTATTCCCGTGCGCGACAGCATGCCGCTGCTCCAGCTACCTTTTATCGGGAGGTGTTGCCGATTCTCCAGCAGCATTGCCAGGTCTGCCACCGCAACGGGGGCATTGCGCCCATGCCTTTCGAGAGCTATCGGCAGACCCAGCTTTTCGCCAGGGCAATCAGCAAGGCGGCAGAGGAAAAAACGATGCCACCGTGGTTCGCCGATCCGAGCGTTGGACATTTTTCGAACGATCCTTCGCTCAGCGCAGCGGAGATCGTCGCGCTCGTGGCCTGGACGCAACGGGATCACCTGCAGGGGAGGAGAAAGACGCCCCGCCACGGCGGCTTTGGTTGGAAGGCTGGAGCATCCCGAAACCGGACTTGATTTTAAAGATGCCACAACCTGTTTTGCTGCCCGCGAGCGGAGACATCGAGTACACCTATGAGATTGTGCCCACGCACTTTGCCGAGGATCGCTGGGTGCAGATGGCGGAAGTTTTACCCGGGCTGCGTTCGAATGTGCATCATGGCGTGGTGTACATCCGCCCGCCAGATTCTCATTGGCTGCGGCACGCACCCGTGGGGGTTCCGTTCACGGCCTCCGCACTGAGCGATCCGGAAGACCGCCGCGGCGCACACTGGACGGACAGCGATGTCTTGCTGGTCTACGCGCCGGGGAGTTCGCCGGACGAATGGTCTGCGAAAATGGCCAAGTTCATTCCCGCCGGCTCAGACCTCGTTTTTCAGATGCACTACACGACCAACGGCCACGCGGGCTCTGATCAAACCAGCATCGGATTGATTTTCTCGAAGCAGGTGCCCGAGCAGCGCGTGCTGACGTTGCAGCTCACGAATGATCACTTCTTGATTCCCCCGGGCGATCAAAATTATCGCGTCGAAGCGCGGGGCACGCTGCCCAATGATGCTACCTTACTCAGTTTCTTACCGCACATGCACTTGCGGGGAATCCAATTCGAATACAACATCGTCCGCAGGAACGGGGATGTAGCCGGAAAGCCGGTTTACGAAATCGAGCCGCTACTTCGAGTCCACTATCATTTTCACTGGCAGATGAGCTATCGGCTGGCGGAACCGCGATTCCTGAAGGGCGGAACGGAATTGCAAGCCGTGGCCTGGTACGACAATTCGGAGAAGAATCCCCACAATCCCGACCCTCGCGCAGCGGTGCGCTGGGGAGAACAAACGTATGACGAGATGATGGTGGGCTTTTTTGATGTTGCCGTACCCACATCGCTGGACAAACAACACTTTTTCATCCGAACAAAGAACTGAGGCATAGCCGGCCGGGGACTTGCCCGCGGGTACAGGACTGCTGCGGCAAAGGTACAGCCCCATTCTTTCCCGTCTACTATTTGCAATTTGACTACGCGGAGTTCCGCAAGTTCGGCTCCCCGGCGAGCCGCTGTGTTAGATTGAAAAATTGGAGCCTTACGAGCGATTCCACCCGTGACGACACAGACCCCCATCGACCCGAGGCATAGCCATTCCCAGCAAAGGGTCCCGCGCGTCGAAGTCTACTGGACAGCAGTCACCTATAAGACGGTTATTCTCTACATTATGCTGGCAGTGGCCATTATTTGCGGGGGGATCTATCTGGCCAAACCGGACCTCTACTCGACCATCATCAAGAGAATTGATACGGCCGTGAGCAATCCCGAGGTTGATCCAGTCGGGGCGGATCAAAAGCGCGCAAAATTCGTCAATCTCGAGGGCCGCGTTCAAGTGAAAAAAGTAAACTCCGTGCAGTGGGTGGAAGCGACCCTGAGCATGTCGCTGGACAAAGGGGATCTTGTCCAGACCGGCTCAGACAGCGATGCGCGCATCACTTTCGCGGATGGTACGATCTACCTGGTCAAGCCCTACACACTCGTTACCGTGGAAGAGAACTACACCGAAAACAACCGGCCGACCAGCGTCGCCGTGCGCATCAATACAGGTGCAGTGGATCTGGCGACGTCGACCTTGGGCTCTCCGGATTCCAAAGCCGCGGTGCGTTCGGAGGACGCAACGACTCAATTGCATTCCAACAGCCGCGCGGCGGTGAAGTTTGATCCGGAGAAAAAGGAAAGCGAGGTCGTGGTTTCCAGCGGCAGCGCGCAAGTGCAGCGCGGCCAAGAGAAGATCGACCTCTCGCCACATGAGAAACTGACAATCCCTAGCGGCGGCCCGATTCAGAAATCGAATGTGCTGGCGCCCCCGGATCTTACGGAACCGTTGAACCTTGCGCCCATCATCGCAGAAAATCCAAAGAACGCAACGGTGCACTTCGAGTGGAAGTCCGTGCCAGACGCGGTATCCTACACACTGAGGGTCAGCACCACAGCGATGTTCACGAAAACTGTCCTGGATAAGAAAGTTACCGGAACGAGTGTGGATCTTTCCGGACTGGATGCCGGCGACTACTTCTGGAACGTGACGGCCACGGATGCAAAGAAACAGTCCAGCGAAGTGAGCGAAATCTTCAAGTTTTCTCTGGTGGCCCAGGGCAAGTCGCAAGAAATGGTCCTGGAGATCACCGGCACGCAGCTTCATGGACGAGTGGCAGAAATTTTGGGCCGCACGGAACCTGGCGCAGCTCTGATCGTGAACGGCCAGCCCGTTCCCAACATTGCGCCTGACGGCACATTTCGGCATTTCACGGAGGCGCTCGAGCCGGGCCAGCATACCATTGTGGTGATCGGACAGAATCGCCGCGGCGGGACGGCCCAGCGCCAGGTGTCCATCGTGGTTCCGAAGTAAGAGTTCCGAACGAAAGACCATAGCGCTTTGCGCTGGTCGTGGTGTCCGGAGACAATAGCAAGTCGGGGAGATTGCGCGGCGCTGCCTGCTACCGCCCGCCGGGCAGCGGAAAGTCTTTCTCCGCGGGGAGAAGTGGGGATGAACAAGAACGGTTACAACATGAGGTCGGTGTTCAGTCTTTTTTCTTCCGACCTTGCCATCGATCTGGGTACCGCGAACACTCTCGTGTTTTCGCACGGCAAAGGCATCGTCGTCAACGAGCCTTCGATCGTAGCCATCAACAAGGCCACCGGCGAAGTGGTGGCCGTCGGCCGCGAAGCCAAAGAGATGCTGGGACGCACGCCGGGCAACGTCGTGGCTATCAAACCGATGAAAGACGGCGTCATCGCGGACTTCAAAGTCACTGAAAAAATGCTCACGTATTTCATTCAGAAGGCGCACAACCGGCGCGTGCTGGTGCATCCGAGAATCGTCATCGGGGTTCCGAGCGAAATCACTCCCGTGGAAAAGCGCGCGGTGCAGGACTCCGCGTACCGCGCTCGCGCCAGCGAAGTTTTTCTTGTTGAGCAGGCCATGGCTGCGGCCATCGGTGCAGGGCTTCCCATTGAAGAACCCTCGGGCAATATGGTCGTGGATATCGGCGGCGGCACGACGGACATTGCGGTGATTTCCATGAGCGGCATTGTGTATTCGCGATCCGTGCGCGTAGCCGGCAATGAGATGGACGAAGCCGTCATGCAGTATCTCAAGCGCAAGTACAACCTGCTGGTTGGCGAGCGCACTGCGGAGCAGATCAAAATGGAGATTGGCTCGGCGTATCCGTTGGAGAAACCGCTGACGATGGAAGTGAAGGGCCGCAATCTCATCGAAGGTGTGCCGCGCACGGTGACCATTGATGACAGCGAAATCCGCGAAGCCTTAAGCGAATGCGTGGCCACGATCGTGAACGCCGTCCGCGTGGCGCTCGAGCGCACGCCGCCGGAGCTTTCCGCGGATATCAGCGACCGCGGAATTGTCCTTACCGGCGGAGGCGCCCTGCTGAAGAATCTCGACAAGCGCATCCGCGAAGAGACCGGCTTGCCCGTTTCGATCGCCGATGATCCACTGGCGTCGGTTGTGCTGGGCACCGGAAAAATGCTGAGCGATTTCAAGTTGTTGCGAATGGTTTGCATCGACTGACGAGTTTCCGGAGCTGGTTTCAGTCGTCAGCGGACACGGAAAGATTTTGGAGTGCTGCGGCGGGAGCGTTTTTCTGCCCAGCAACTGCTTCCCGGGCAAGCCACGGTTTTTGCCTTTGAACTATCAACTTTGAGCTGATAACCGTCAACTTTTTATGGTCGCCATTCCTTCTCGTCATAGATCGCTGGTCCTGCTCGCCGGCGTGATCCTGCTGCAGGTGCTGCTTCTTGCCGTACAGATCAAGCGCGACTCGCAAGGACGCCTGATCCGCTCGTGGACCGTCGGAGCTGTTTCGCCGTTTGAGCGTGCAGGCTCTTACGGCTTCGGCTGGTTCCGCGATATCTGGCGCCACTACTTCGCGTTGCGAAACACGACGAAAGACAACGAAGAGCTTCGCCGCGAAAACGACGCACTGAAACTGCAGGTCGCACAGCTTCAAGGCAAGGCTGCGGAAGCCGACCGGCTTGCCCTGTTGCTCAATTTCCGGCAATCGCACACCGATGTGCCTATGGTTGCCGCGCGGGTGATTGGCGGAAGCGCGGGGACCGCGAGCCAGACGATCGAATTGGACCGTGGCGAACGGGACGGCATCCGGAGAAATATGGGAGTCATCACGCCGGATGGTGTGGTCGGAAAGGTGGTCGAAGCCTACCCGAATACTGCTCAGGTGCTTCTGTTGACCGACAAAGACAGCGGCGTCGGCGCCATGCTCGCCGATTCCCGCATCCAGAGCCCCGTTGGCGGCACGGGCGAACCGTTGCTAGCGATGAAATACGTCCCGAATGACGACACCGTGAGAATGGGCGAGCGCGTGATCACCAGCGGCATGGACCGCATTTTCCCCCGCGATCTTCCCGTGGGAACAATCGCCGAAATCAAGTCCGGCAATCCCTTCAAGCAGATCCGCATCAAGCCCGCCGCGAATCTTCAGCGCCTGGAGGAAGTCCTCGTTTTATTGACGCTTCATCCTTTGCAAATGAAAAACGAAAGCGCTCCGGCGGAAGCGCAGCCTTCGGCGGCCGTGCCGGCCACTCCTGCTCCGGGGGCAATCCGATGAACGACGCCTTTGATCTGCGCATCGGCGAATCGCACATCGAGGTGCACAAGTTTCGCACCGGCGCGATTCTCTTTGCCACACTGTTCGCGCTGGTGATCCAGGCCTGGTTTCCGCTCCGTTTTGCACGGGCTACGCTTCTGGACTTTCCTTTGCTCGTGACCATCTATTTCGGTCTCAGCCGCCGCAATCCATCCACGGGACTTCTCCTGGGCATGGCCATCGGGCTCTTCCAGGACAGTCTCAGCGGGCCCACCGTTCCGTTGGGGCTTTATGGGATCGCGAAAACCATTATCGGTTATCTCGCTTCCTCGATCGGTGCGAGGCTGGATACCGAGCACCCCGCGGCGCGTTTTGCACTCACGGCGGTTTTTTTCATCGCCCATCAAGGGCTGGTATTTCTCACGCGTCGCATTCTTCTGGGACAGCCGGAACCGTGGTTCAATTTGCACCTCTTAGTTGCCGCTCTGGTCAACGCGCTGGTCGCTGTTTTTGTTTTTATTCTCCTCGACCGCCTCCGCCGACCGTCATAGGATTCCATCCTTCAATCCAACATTGCCGTCACGATTGAGGTTAGTTCAATGTGGGATTCATTTCT
This sequence comes from Acidobacteriota bacterium, assembly GCA_003224145.1. GTDB lineage: Bacteria > Acidobacteriota > Terriglobia > Acidiferrales > UBA7541 > Acidiferrum. Next base: position 1,495 of record QHYN01000228.1, on the reverse strand, counting down.
ACGCCGGCAAAGAGCAATGCATCAGTGACATTATCACGAATAAAGAACAGGAATGGCCGATCTACAATCATGTGAAAAGGCTGTGGAGGCGGAAGCATGACTCCTCCCATTACGCCGCCGGCAACTCCACCCAAGAATGTTATTGCGCTGGCTTTGATTCCCCACGTGTCTACATCCAAATCTACACGTTGCACGGCGGCGGTTAGGTGTGCTCCTTCGCTGGTGCTAACCATAGCCCCAAGCGACCTAAAGTCAGTGAAAAGACTGTTTAGTCCGAGCTTCCTTAGAGGCGGCTCCAAATCCGCCGAAAACCGAATGTGAGAGATAGGCAAGGTCACGTCACCCTCTTCGCTCTTCATTACCGAATCCAAGTCGATCTGGCCGACGGCAAATTCGCCTTCAAGTTCGATAATGTCTTTGCCGACAGCCGGGAGCAAGACCAACAGGTATGCGTCTCCACCCGGGAGTGCGACTGCCTCAAAGCCATCTGCGGCAATATGCTTGTAGTGTTGGAGCGCACTCACCATCTGGTCTGTCTCCACTTTTGCGCCTGAACGGAGCGTGAATGGAAGTTTTTGCGATCTACCGTTGAACAGCTCATGCCGCCAAGGCGTTCGTAGATCCGTAAAAGTGATTATCGAAAAGTCCAAAATCCCTCCCTTCAATTCGTAAAGCTTGCGTACATCTGGATCCTTTGGCACGGGAAGCTCTCCAGCCTTTGCCTCTTGAAACTGGATGCCGTAATCCCGGCTAGCCAATTCTACAAATCTGTCACGAAGAAATCCTCTCCCTCGGTAGAGCAAGATCGTCGATTGAGACAGTGGGGCAAATGGCTTCGATGGTACGGCAATAGGCAATACTTTGCTGGGTTTGGGCGTCTCGGTCTCCTCTTGCGGAGGGAACTTCTCACTGGGGATTCGCGCAGAAAGCATCCGGCTAGCGACATTCCTAAACGGCTGGTCCCTCCATTCGAAGACTTTCCCAAGCTCAAGGAGGGTAGTGCTGTCAAAAGTCCCTTCGCTCAACGCGCCGAATGTTTGAGATACCGGTAGAGGGGATATAACTATGTTTTTCTGCTGCTCCGTCTCATGCATTGCCAAGAGAAGCTTCCGCCCGAATTTCTCGTTTGAGTGAATGTAGTCGGAAAGCGCTTGCCCGGGTTGGTATTGTGCGATGCAAACACTCGAGAAGGCGAGGACACCAACCACAGGAATCAGAAGCCGTTTTGCCATGGATCATACTTTATCAGTGGGGGATAAGGAGTTAAACGAAAAGAAATCGTTAATGGACGAGCAGAAATTCCTTGAAGTCGTCGTACGCACTGGATATTGGCAGCGATAATTTTTCGCGCTTCAGATAAGCCGCGAGCCGGTCCGGCAGCGGCGGGGCAGAACCGATGGCTTTCATCACCACGTCGGCAAACTTTGCGGGATGCGCCGTGGCGAGCACCAGTCCTTGCGCGGGATCAGGATGCTCGAGCTTGTAGGCTTCCCAA
>QHYN01000317.1 GCA_003224145.1 Acidobacteriota bacterium | reverse complement strand
CTGCGCGCCGTAATAGCGGTCGGCGGGGACGTCGATCTTGCCCATGGAGTCGGACTCGGTGCGAGTCCGGTTGGTGGCCGTGGCTTTAGCGCCTTCCGACATGGTTGGCTCCTTGGTAGTCTCGGCTTCTGAGTTTAGCAGGCTGGGAGAAAGTGGGTAAGGACGTAAGGAAGCAACCGAACAAAGATGGAGCAATCTCTGCCCAGGGAAATAGCAAATTGGACAAGAGGGAGGTACCCTCCCCCCTATGTTTTTTGTAAGTGTTGATCCTAAAGGATTTTAAGTTGTTTAGAATCAACACTTGTAGAAGTGCGGATTCTAAAGGACTTACAGGAGATGGGGGCCGTTGATAAGAAGGTAAACGAGGCAGGTAGGAAGATTTGGGAAGAGTTAGAAGGACTTCCCGGCGGGCGGTCATGTGCGGCGAGGCACAGAAGGTGCCTCAACGAGAACACATTATACCATATCTGTATCGTATGTCAAGGATTACCTGTAAGTGTTTTGTTTACTGAAGGATTGGCGGGTGTACCCGAGCACAAAGAACGTATCCTCTACTCAGCTTGCGCCGCTGCGACTCCCTTCTGTGAAGGGCGCAATGGCCGCACGGAAAAGAACTTATGCCGGCATGACACGCAACGCAGCGCAGGAAAATCCAGGATGCGCCCAAAGAAGGACATCGCGCCGGGCACGCGATCGGCGGAAATGCGCTGCAAGTTGAGATTGCCACAGATTTGGCAGTGCGCATAAAACAAGTTGCGAAGCGGAACGGACCGCGCGCGAAAACGTGTTTGGCAGTCTTTGCACCGCCACGGCAAAACGCCTGCAAAGCTGAGCAGAAAGTCCGTAACCGACCGGCGCCGGGATCGCCGGAAGTTGGAACCACCACAGGAGGGGCAGATAGTCTGCTGGATGTGGATCTCCGTCTCCCCGAAAAGAGTAGCCCAAGAGTGCAGCCCGCGGCAAGAGGAAGTCTTGCCTGCGACACGGTACAATAGCGCCGAGGATTGCACATGCCGGAATATTCAGAGGAACACGCCCGTGCGGGGATCACCGCGAAACTGCCGCCGCTCGAGACCTGGCCGAACCAATTCCCTGATTACGTCATCATTACACGGTTTCCAGAGTACTCCTCGGTGTGCCCGAAAACGGGTTTGCCGGATTACGGCACGATCACCATTCAATACATGCCCAAGAAGGAGTGCCTGGAGCTGAAGGCCCTGAAAATGTACCTGCTCAGTTACCGCGACCTGGGGATCTTCTACGAAAACGCAGTGAATAAGATTCTGCACGATATCGTCGCGGCGGTTCGCCCCGAATGGTGCGTCGTGCGGGGGGAATTCACGCCCCGAGGTGGATTGACGACATCGGTCATCGCGCGGTGGCCCGCGCTGCAAGACGAAGGCAAGCCATCCAAAATGCATCTCCGGCGAAAAGGCAAAAGTACTTGACCGCCCGATGGACAGACGGCGTTTTGCAAGCCATAATTCTCACTCGGAGCCATCGCTGAGGATGGTAACCACCATTGAGGAGGGAGAATGAGCATTTCTCCAAACATACCCAGCCCGCAGGAGTCCTATCACTACGAATCCACGGGAACACCACGGTGGATCGCCGTCCTGTTCGGCTTGGTGATTGCGGGTCTGGCGGTGCTCGCTTATGCCCATTATTCCACGCAGTCGCGCATGAGCCAGGACCTTACCAAGCAGCAGGAACAGAACAGGATTCTAAGCGCACAGTTGGATCAGGCGAATTCGCGGATTGCGGATTTGAAGAGTCAGGTGGAGATCACTGCGCAAAGAATGGGTTTGACGCAATCGGAAATAGCGCAAGCCAAAAGCCGGGCCGAAGCCATTCGTAAGGAACAGCAGGCCGCCGACCAAAAGTTCACTTCGCAGATGAAGGAGAGCGAGGAAAAGATTGGCGCGGTGGCCACGGAAGTCGGCGGGGCCAAGAAAGACATCGAAGCCACCAAGAGTGACCTGGAAGCCACCAAGGGCAAACTCGAGCGAAGCATGGGCGACATGAACGTCATGAGCGGCCTGATTGCGCGCAATCGCGACGATCTGGAGGACCTGAGGCGCCGCGGTGACCGCAATTATTACGAGTTCACGCTGCAAAAATCCAAGAAGGCACAGCGCGTCGGGCCGGTGCAGATGTCTTTAAACCGGACCGATGCGAAGAAATCCAAATACACGATAACCGTCATCGCCGATGACAAGACCATCGAAAAGAAAGACAAAACC
>QHYN01000338.1 GCA_003224145.1 Acidobacteriota bacterium | reverse complement strand
TTCCCACTCTTCCGGGTTGAGCGGGCCGTTCTTATTGAGAATATTCTCCGGAATACCCACCTTGCCAATGTCGTGAAGCACGGCACCGAGGCGAATTTCTTCGACTTCGGCATCGTCCATCCCCAGAGCTTCGGCGATGAGAGCGGCATAAGCGGCAACTTTCTGCGAATGACCCTGCGTATAGTGATCCTTAGCGTCGATCGCAAAGGCTAAAGAAGTAACAGTATCCAGAACGGCTTGGGGCAATGCCTGGGGGCCCTGGGCCAGTGCCGCCGGGGATTTGTCGTGATCTGTTTGCGTGGTGGTGAGAGATTCGGTGAATTGCCGCAAGCGTTGGTAGATTTCCTCAAAGGCTTCGGGACCGGTGGAGAAGAGCCGCTTAAGGGTCACGCCCAAATAAGCTTCGAGGACGTCGCGTTTCCACTTTTTTGCCTCGTTAGGATCGAAGTGATCTGCAGTGGAGACCGTGTTACCACCCTGATGTTTCGAAAGATACATCGAAGCGTCGGCAACCTGAATCAGCTCCTGTGGGGATGAGCCGTGCAGTGGGTAGCAGGCGATTCCGAAGCTCGCGCTGATGTTTTTCTCACGCAGGAGTGGATCGGCGGAGACCCAGCCACGCAGCTTGCTGGCAAGTTGACGGGCGTGCTCCATACTGGTTTCCGGCATCAGGATGACAAATTCGTCGCCGCCGTAGCGGGCCACCACATCCGAGCGGCGGCAATTGGTCTCGAGGATCTGGCCCACGCGCTGGAGAACGAGGTCGCCCTCGAGGTGGCCGTAGAAGTCGTTGACGAATTTGAAGCGGTCCAGATCCATGAGCACTAGAGCAAAGGCGCGGCCTGCGCGAGTGGAGCGCTTCCATTCGGCGGAGAGCGCTTCCATGAAGAAGCGATGGGTCTTGACGCCGGTAAGACCGTCGGTGATGGCCTGCTCCTGGGCCTTCTGGAAAGAGAGGGCATTGTGTAGAGCGCCAGCGATGAGGTCTGCGAGGGTGCGCAGGAGCAGAACTTCTTCTTCGGAGAAGTCCACCGGGGTGGAAGATTCGATGTACAGAATGCCGTGGAGCTGCTCAGCGTAGAAAACCGGGAGCGCGATGGCTGCGACAGAATTGGGTAAGAGGGGCTTCAAGGTGATGTCCGCTGAAGAGCCGGTCCGGAATGCCGCCATCTGGCCGTTACGGGCGACGTGGCCGATGAGGCCGTCGCCCAGCGGAATGCGGTGGCCGAGCGTGCCGCGGCGCGTGCCGGCTTCGGCTTGAATCACAATTTCGCGCGTGGCGTAGTCCAGCACGCCGATGCCGATGTGGTCGTAGGTGAGGCCGGCTTCCAACTGCTCGGTGATCTTCGCGAGCATCTCATCCGGGTTCAGCGTGGCGATGGCGTTGCGGGAAATGGTATTGAGCAAGGAGAGGTGCCGCGCCTTGGTGCGCTCGTCGTTGAAAAGGCGGGCGTTTTCGATGGCGATGCTCGCTTCGCTGGCGAGCACACGAAGCAGTTCGAGATGGCCTTCGTCAAAGGTGCGCTCGTGGTCGGAAAACACGGCCATGGCCCCGATGGCGTGGTCGTAGGCTACAAGGGGAACGCCGCAGAAACAGCCTTTGGTGCGAAGCGGTTCGACACCGAGCTTTTTGGTCTCGGCGACGTAATTTTCACGGATGAGCACGGGCTGGCGAGTTCGAATGATGTACTCGGTGATGTGGTTTCCGATGGGGCGGGAGCGCTCGGGCATGCGCGCGCCGTCGATCATCTCGAGATCAAAATGGATTTCGTCGCGAAACCGATCGAACTCGGCGATGTAGAAATTCTCGACGTCGAAGAGCCGGCGCAGCTCCTCCCAGACTTTCTTGGTGAGGTCTTCCTTGTGCAGCGTGGAACTGAGCGCTCGGCCGATTTCATTCAGCACATGAAGTTCTTCGGAGCGGCGCGAGGTCTGCTGAATCAAGTAGCTGTTCTCCACCGCCATGCCGATCTGGTGGCCGAGCGCAAGAAGCAGGCGTAATTCGGCGGGAGTAAAGCGGCGGTTGTCTGGTGTGCCGAGCAGCAGCACGCCAAAAGCTTGTTCTTTGGCCTGGAGGCTGATGGCCACGACGCTGCGCAGTCCTTGTGCCAGTGCCAGTTCACGGAAACGGCGGATGGCTTTCTCTTTTTCCAGAGCCGAAAGAGAGTCGTCGCGAAGATCGCGGAATCCCAGCAGTCCTCCGAGACGCGCCACGAGGTTGACGAAATAATCGTCCAGGCCTTCGTTTTGTGCGGCGCGGCAAAATTCATCGCTCAATCCCACGGCCACGACGGAGGTCGGCCCCTGCGGGTCCCCATGATGCAGGAAGAGAGCTCCAGCTGGAAGGCGCACCACGCCGAGGACGCGGTCCAAGGCTTGCGAGAGCATGCGTTGAATTTCGCCGCCGACGAAACTGGAAGTTGCGAGGTTAAGATTCGAAAGCGCCAGCATGTTGCGCTCGATGCGGCGCTTTTCTTCTTCGTATAGCGCCATCACCATGAGCATGGCGACAAACGCGCAGGGAGCGGCGGCGACCACGCTCATGCTAGCGCCCTGGAGTTCTGGTGCGGTCTCCAGCAAATGAAGAGAGACCGAAAGAACTCCCCAGCAAGCAAAAGAGATGCCCAAAAGCCGGTCGGCAAGAGTCTCCTGGCGCCGGCTTTCCTGCCA
>QHYN01000077.1 GCA_003224145.1 Acidobacteriota bacterium | reverse complement strand
GGATGGTTCTTCGGAAGACTCTAGCATGATGGAGAATGAGCGAGAGAACGCGTACAGTTGAGGATGTGGAGCCGTTGATCAGGTGGCTGCGGCAGCGTGAAGATGAGCTAGCCGCGCTGCTGGCCGAACTTGTTGCCGTCCCGACGGAAAATCCTCCGGGAAGAAAGTATCGTGAGTTTGCTGAGCTGCTTCAGAGCCGGGCCGGCAAGTTGGGCCTGGAATGCCAGCGCTTGGTGCCACTTCCAGATGACGGTCGCGCCGATGACCATCCCCCTTCTCTTTCCGTCGGCTATGGGAGAGGGAAACACACGCTTTATTTTCATGGGCATTACGACGTAGTTCCGGCGCAATCCGAACAACAATTCCAACCGCTGCGCAAGGACCATTTTCTATTCGGACGCGGTGCTTGCGACATGAAGAGCGGCATCGTCGCCATGCTGTTCGCGATTCTCGCCTTGAGGGAATTTGGCGCGGAGCTGGATGGCAAGGTCAACTTGATTTTGGTTCCTGACGAGGAGACAGGCGGAGCGCGCGGCTCCGCCTGGCTGGCCAGGCAGGGATTGCTAGGCAAAGACGGTATCGGCATGCTGCTGGCGGAACCGACTGGCGGGGTAGTGTGGAACGCGAGTCGCGGAGCTCTTTCCCTGCGCGTGCGAGTGTTTGGGAAGTCTGCGCATGTGGGTCTGCAGCACCAGGGTGAGAATGCATTCGAACGGATGCACCGCGTGGCCGAGAGGCTTGAAGAGTTGAAGCGTGAAGTGGAGGACGGCTCGACGACCTTCAACATCGGGTCCGGGCAAGCGCGCAATTCGATCCTGATGCTCGGAGGACAGAGCGGCGGTGGGACCAACTTTAATGTCGTGCCGGAAACCTGCTGGTTCACGATCGACCGTCGGATCAATCCGGAAGAAAGCCTATCTGAGGAAAAAGCAAGGCTGATCAGCGTTCTTCAAGGGTGCCAGCGCCAAGGGATACCGCTCGATTGGGAGATCCTGCAGGAAGGTCACTCTGCAGCGTTCTCCGAAGATGAACCTGTGGGCCAGGCCCTTGCTCAAGCGATTGATGAAATAACGGGATCGCCAGTTCATTTTGAAATGTGCCCCGGCCTGCTCGAGACGCGCTTCTACGCCGCGAGGGGCGTCCCGAGCTATGCATACGGCCCTGGACTCCTCTCGGTCGCGCACGGGCCCAACGAATACGTCGACCTTCGCCGTGTGATCGAGTGCGCTGGCGCGTACGCATTGACCGCGATGAGGCTGCTGAAGCGCGAGGCGTACCCACCCCAACGATAACGGAATTTCTGCTAAGGGAGAGGCGGGCGGAACCGCCAGAATTCTGATCCTGCAACGCAATTCATCTTTGGGTTGGAGGTCAGAGTACAGGTTTTCGGAAAAACAGAAATCACGCTAAGTCGTTGACGCCAAATTGGTTAGTGAAATGTCCGCACCCTCCATCCCCTGTTCGTCACATTCGCAGGCCAGCCGTCCCAAAGTACTATATATCTTTCTCAAGGAATGATTGATGATTTCTCGCCATGCCAAACCTCTACTTTTGCCAACCCCACGCTAAAAACCAAGGCATGCTGCGAGCAGTTCTTTCCGTGCATGAGTGTGAACGAGTCGTCCTCCAGCACCCGGCCACTTATGTTGGAGAAAACTTTCCCCGCTTGGGCATTGGCCAAGAGGCCACGAACGATTTTGCGATAATCAGCTTCCGGCCCGATGAAACCGCAGCGGGATGGCGCCCCGGCTACTATCGGGTCGACTCGGACCTCGATAAGATCAACGAGTCCCTACTGGCCCTCTTGCGCTAGCTGAAATTTAATCTTCCCCACGAACCACGAAAATCCTGTTCCCGCCTAGATGTAGGGAGAGTCCGTCGTAACTGATTTGTTCAGACTGACGAACGCTGCCCGACTCCATTGTGCCGTCGAAGGTAATCACCTTTGCCGATTTTCCGTGCAGCACGTATGGCGCGTCTGCCAATCACAGACGTCTCCAATCTAGAGCTATCCTCTTGGGCTCTCGCTAGCTACTGTGGGCGAAGCTTGGCCCATGAATCTTGCCGCTTGCGTGTCATTCCCACACAAAAACGGTGACGGGCGTGAAACTGTCCCAGTACCATCACTTTAGGCCTTCCTCTCTCAGCGGGTGATCCCGGTGTCGCCAGAAGGTGTGCGTCGAAGTAGTCGACTACCGAAAGAGATCGGTATCCTCTTGGTTGGCAGCGACACCGAAGGGAAGGTTTTCTCGGAAGAAACGAAAACAGTCTTGCTCAGCCGGCACGGTGCGGGCATCGTTTCTCACTATAAACTTTCCGCGGAGCAAGAATTAATCCTTCGCCGCCTGGATACCAATAAAGAAACGGAAGTGCGCGTCGTCGGCCAGATCGGTGTGGAATCCGACATCTACACTTACGGCGTCGCGTTTCTGGACTCCACGAACAATTTCTGGGGCATCAGTTTCCCGCAGCCATCCGATGCCGAAAAAAGAGCAAATGTCACGCTGCTGGAGTGCAGCAGTTGCAAAGCACGCGAGGCGGTCGAGCACAGCGACCTAGAAGTGGACGTTTACCTCGTCAACGAAGGAATTGTTCGATTTTGCAAACACTGCGGCTCGTCCACTCTTTGGAAGCGGAGTTCGGAGGATACCGAGGAAGTGCCCGTCGCGGTGGAGGTTGCGCAAGCGCCTGTCGCAGTGCCTGCCGCTCTGGAAGTGGCACCCATGCCGGTCGCGGCGTCGGCCCCGGCGGCGCGCCCGGAAAGCCGACGCAAACATGTGCGTACGAAAGTGAGCTTCAAGGCCTGCGTCCGGAGCTTTGCCCATGGGGACGACATTGTCACCTGCGAGGACATCTCGCGGGGCGGCCTGCGCTTCAGAAGCCGCAAGCCCTACACCGAGAAATTTAAGGTCGAAGTGGCTGCTCCCTATTCGGCGGGGGCACAGAATATATTTGTGCCTGCAGAGGTTGTTCACGTGCTGGAGCTGAAAGAACAAAGGATGTTTCGTTGTGGCGTGGCCTACCTGAGAAACTCCTAGCATTCGTAACCAGCCAGACGAATAAGTTTCTCTGATTCTCCCGCAGCGGCTACTTCAGCGAGGCCTCGATCTTGTTTTTGTATTCGCGGGCCTTGGCGAGGATCATCGGCTCATCCAGCGTCAATAGTTTCCTGTCCCGCATCACCGCACGCCCCCCGATGATCACCGTTTCCACATCGCTGCCTTTCAACGCATAAGCCAATTGCGAGTATATGTCATACAGAGGAACAGCATTCGGCGCGTCCAGTCCGATGAGAATCAAATCGGCCTTCTTGCCTGGTTCGAGCGAACCAATTTCCTTTTCCATGTGCAGCGCCCGCGCGCCTTCGATGGTGGCCATTTCGACGACCGCCTTCGCTCCCAGGGCCCGCGGGTCCATCTTGGTGATCTTCTGGAGCTTCGCCGCCAGGTCCATCTCTTCCATCAAGTCGAGGTCGTTGTTGCTGCCCGCCGGGCCGTCTGTGCCTAACCCCACCGCCACGCCGGCCGCGCGCTCTTCGGTCACCGGAGCAACGCCGCTCGCCAGCATCATGTTGCTCGAAGGATTGTGCACGCACCCGACCTGCCGCTGCGCCAGAATCCTGCGGTCCGTCTCGTCAACAAAAATGCAGTGCGCCGCTACTATGTCCGGCCCGAGAATTCCGAGCTTGTCGAGATGCTGCACCGGTGTGGTGCCGTTCTGCGCGCGGCTGTCATCCAATTCTTTTTTCATTTCTGCGACGTGGATGAGGATCGGTGCGCTGTACTTCCGCGCCAGCGCCGCCGAATCCTGAAGCGTCTTCTGCGAACACGTATAAATCGAATGCGGCGCGACCGCGGCGTGAATCAGCGCATCGCCTTGCCAGCGCTTCAGAAATTTCTCGGTGTACTCCAGCATGGCGGCGTTGGATTTATTGTCCGGCGCTGGAAAATCAAGAATCGTTTCGCCCAGTACGCCGCGCATTCCTGCGGCTTTGGTCTCTTCGGCAATGGCATCTTCGAAGTAGTACATGTCGGCGAAGGTGGTCACGCCTCCGCGAATCTGCTCCGCCGCGGCCAGCCGTGTGCCCCAGCGGACAAATTCTTCCGTCACATTTTTCGCCTCCGCCGGAAAGATGTATTTCCGCAACCACTCGTCGAGAGTCACGTCGTCACGCAACCCGCGAAGCAAGGTCATCGGCACGTGCGTGTGGCCGTTGATGAACCCTGGCAGAACGAGTTTCCCCCGGGCATCGATGGTCTGTTTTGCCGTGACGCCTTTCCGATAGCGGAGTGTGAAATCGGATTCCGTGCCTACAAAAATGATGGTGTCAGCCCTCCCCGCGACGACGCCATTCTCGATAATGCGGCGTTCACCATCCATCGTGACGATAGTTCCGTTCTTCACCAGAAGATCGAATCCGCCGGCTCGTTTTTCCGCTGTTTGTGGCGCACTGCTGGCCTCAATCGCGCTGCAGCACAAAGCCATCGCGAAAACACACGCCTTCAAGAGCTTCTCTTTCTTCGTCCAGTGTTTATTCATGGTTTGTAGTCCGGCATTTCAGAGGTGCGTGGAATCAAATGGCTTCGGGAATAGTTCTTTCATTTGGGTTACTTCGATTTTGCCTTTGAGATTCGCCAGGATTACCGGCACGTCACCACAGAATTCCCAGATGAGCTGACGGCAAGCGCCACAGGGGGGCGTCAGTGCGTCGGTGTCGGTGACCACGGATATGGCGTCGAAACCGCGTTCGCCTTCGCTGATGGCTTTGAAAATGGCAACACGCTCAGCGCAGATAGTGAGTCCGTACGTCGCGTTTTCCACATTGCAGCCGCCGAAAATTCTACCTGAGGTAGCGCGCAGCGCGGCTCCCACGCGAAAGTTTGAATATGGCGCATGAGCGTTCTCCCTCGCCCGCTTCGCGGCGGAGATCAGCAAGTCATTTTCGCCCACGTTTTCTCCTTTCTTGGGACACGTTGGACCGATTCTACGCGATCGCATCGGCAATCTGCGGGAGCACCGCTTTCAGCAAGCGGATGAACTGCCCTTTCACACGTTCCGCAGTCTCCAGCACTTCGACATGATTCAGCGGCTGGTCGAGAATCCCCGCCGCCGCGTTCGTCACGCAAGAAATACCGAGCACTCGAATGCCACTGTGGCGCGCGGCGATCACTTCCGGCACCGTGGACATGCCAACGAGGTCAGCGCCGATGGTGCGAAGGTAGCGGATCTCGGCGGGCGTCTCGTAGCTTGGTCCAGGAACGGCTGCGTACACGCCTTCGTACATTCCCATGCCCAAGCGATTTCCCTCGCCAACGGCCATTTCGCGGAATCGTCGGTCGTATGCCGCCGTCATATCATGGAAGCGCAAGCCAAACCTCTCGTCGTTGGGTCCGGTGAGCGGATTGACGCCCTGCAAGTTGATGTGGTCGCTGATGACGACCAGCCGCCCTTGTGAGAGCTCGCGCCTGATGCCACCCGCCGCGTTCGTCAAGATGACGGCTTTAACGCCCATGCGCGCGAAGACCCGAATCGGAAACACCACTTCCTTTGCAGAATAACCTTCGTAAAGATGCACGCGGCCCTGCATCCCGGCCACGGGAACTACGCCCACTCTCCCAACGACGAGCCGACCGGCGTGGCCGATGGCGGTCGATTGAGGGAAATAGGGGATTTCCGCGTAGGAAATTTTCGTTGCGCCGGCGAATTCGTCAGCAAAGGCGCCCAGACCTGAGCCAAGAACTAGTGCAATTCGCGGCCGAAGATTTGTCCGGGAAAAAATAAAATCAGCGGCAAGCCCAGCGCGTTCGAATTCACCGGGAAGGGCATCACGCTTTCGCGCGAAAGACAGCAATTTCTTGGCAGCGAGTTTTTTTCTCGCGGGTTTCTTCAGCGGTTTCTTTGGGCTCATGTGAACATTCCGACGATGGAAGCGGACATCAGGTTGGCCATGGTGCCGGCGAGCATGGCGCGGATGCCGAATTTGGCGAGCTGCCCACGCTGCTCGGGTGCGAGGGCACCGATCCCGCCGATCTGGATGCCAATGGAGCTGAAATTGGCGAAGCCGCAGAGCGCAAACGTGGCGATGGTGAACGAACGCGGATCGAGCATGTTCTTCAAGGCCCCCAGTTGCTGGAAGGCCACTAACTCATTGATGACCATGCGGGTGCCGAGCAAGTTGCCCATGACCTTGCAGTCATGCCAGGGAATCCCAATGACCCAGGCAACCGGAGCAAGAACCCAGCCAAATACGCGTTGCAGGCTGTCGGGAAACCACGCAACGTGGTTGTGGCCCCATCCCATGATGGCGTTCACCAGCGCGAGGAGCGCAATGAAAGTCACCAGCATCGCGCCAACATTGAGAGCCAGGTGAAGACCGTCCACCGTGCCGCGCGAGATGGCTCCAAGAACGTTCGGCTCCTTCTCCATTTCCGGCATTTCCACCTTGCCGGCCGTGAGAGACTGCTCCGTCTCAGGCACCAGCATTTTGGCCATGAGTAGCGTCCCGGGCGCCGTCATGATGACTGCGGCCAAGAGGTGCTTAGCCTCGATGCCAAAAGCGATGTAGGCCGCCATGATGCCACCGGAAACGTGGGCCATCCCGCTGGTCATGACGCACATCAATTCCGATTTTGTGAGTTTGCTGAGAAATGGCCGGATTGTGAGTGGCGCCTCCGTTTGTCCCATGAAGATACTGGCGGCAACGTTGAGCGACTCCGCGCCGCTCGCGCCCATCACCCGCGTCATGATCCAAGCGGCAGCGCGAATGATGAGCTGCATTACGCCAATGTGGTACAGGAGCGCAAAAAAAGCAGCGATGAAAATGATGGTGGGGAGTACCTGAAAGGCGAAGGAGAAGCCGAACAGAGAAGTTTTCTTTCCGATTTCGCCGAAAACGAATTCAGAGCCAACGTAGGAAAAACTCAGCAGGCGGTTCACTGCTGCCCCGGCGGCCTGAAAGATTCTGCGGCCAATATCAAAGCGCAGAACAAAGAAGGCAAAGGAAACCTGCAGGCCGAGTCCCCAGAGAACGGTTTTCAGCCGGATGGCCTTGCGTTCAGTGGAGAACAGGTATGCGAGACCGATCATTGTGGCTAGGCCGAGCAATCCAACGAGTTTTCCCATGTACTCTCCTTTTTCCTCTTCGTCCTCCTACGTGCCACTGGCCCAGGCCAAACTAAGCGCCGATGATGCTGCGAATGAGAACGCGCTTCTCGGAGGGCGCGCTCTGTCCACTAACATAACTGCCAGCGATGAGTGTTTTTGCTTCGGCAAGTTTGACGTCGTTATTGTAATAAATCGTGACGAGTTTTTCGCCCTTCTCCACGGAGTCACCAATGCGCTTGTGAAATTCCAAACCCACGGCGTGATCGATCTTGTCTTCTTTCTTTTCACGGCCGCCACCGAGCATGGCCAGTGCTGTGCCGAACTGTTCGCAATTGGTGGCCGTAATGTAGCCTGAAACTGAGCTAACGACTTCCGCGCGGAAGCGCGCTTGCGGGAGGCGTTCCGGCGCATCCACAACTCGTTCGTCCCCGCCTTGCAGGCGAATACCCTCTCTGAATTTTTCGAGCGCCTGGCCTGTGGCGACCATCGTTTCCGCCAATCGCCGGCCCTCTTCCACACTCTCCGTTCTCTCACCAAGAAAAAACATCCACGCCGAAAGATCCAGGCTCAAGTCGCGCAGGTCCGCCGGTCCGCGGCCTTTGAGCACTTCCACCGATTCAAATACTTCATTCGAATGGCCCGCCATGCGCCCCAGCGGTTCATCCATGCCGGTGATGAGCGCCACCACTTTCTTCCCCATGCGCTTCCCGGTTTCGACCATTACTTCCGCAAGGCGAACGGATTCCTCCTCTTTCTTCATGAACGCGCCCGAGCCTGTCTTAACGTCCAGCACCAGCGCGTCGATGCCTTCAGCGAGCTTCTTGCTCATGATCGACGCGCAAATAAGCCCGATGTTTTCGACTGTTGAAGTGACGTCGCGTAACGCGTAGATTTTTTTATCCGCGGGAGCGATCTCCGCGGTTTGTCCGATCAAAGCCATACCGCATTCGCGGAGAACGTGGCGGAATTCCTCGAGAGAGAGGTTCACGTTGAAGCCTGGGATAGCTTCGAGCTTGTCGAGTGTCCCTCCGGTGTGTCCCAGCCCGCGGCCGCTGATCATCGGGACCGTCAGGCCGCCGGCTGCTACGATGGGCGCTAGAATCAGCGAAGTCTTGTCTCCCACTCCTCCCGTCGAATGCTTGTCCACTTTCTTTCCGGGAATGTCGGCGTGAGTGAGCACCTGGCCGGAATACAGCATCACTTCAGTGAGGGCCACAAGTTCCGATCGGTTCATTCCGCGAATCCAAACGGCCATCAGCCAAGCGGCCATCTGATAATCGGGAATGTCGCCTCGTGTGTAGCCGGACACGAGAAACTCAATCTCTTCGCGGGAGAGTTCCCCGGAATCACGTTTCTTGCGGATCAGGTCAACGGCGCGCATGCGTGTGGAAGGTGAAGGGCGAGCCTAACATTCGCCCCCAGGAGCGTCAATGCAATCCCCGCACAAAGATTTCAGAACCCTTATAGCGGCTGCTGCACATCCGGAGGCAAACTGGTGATCTGGCCGGTCACCACATGCCAGCCACCCGCACCATTCAGGTAGACATGGATGGAGCGCATCTGGTGGCTGATGTGCTGGCCTTTGATGATGCTCCTCGAGGACCAAAGGCACGTGGCGATGGCCATGTCCTCATAGAGTTGCACCTTGATATCCGAGGTGCTGAAGGATTCATACTTGACCCCAGGAGATTCGATGACTGCAATCCATTGGGCTTTGTTCACTTGCTGGCCGCGGGAAAGCGTGCCTGAGAAGTCTTCGCTATACACCCGCCGGAAAAAAGTGCCGCTGTTCAACTGGATGGCGCGCGCGGCTTCTCTTTCCAGGCTGACGATCTCCTGCCGGTGCAGTTCAGGGTCTGCGGGCTGAGTGACACAGCGCAGAATGCAAGCTTCACGCGCCTCGCGCGCGGGATCTCGCTTCTGCCCGAAGGAAACCAGTAACAGTCCTATGCCCGTGGCAACGATCCCGGCGAACTTGATCATGGCGGAAGTGCTCCTTCACCGAGTTAATTTCAATTGAATTATAGAGTAGAAAGGGGTACTCCTAAAACGCCTCTCCTTTCGAATTGTCTTGTTTGCTAATTTGTAATTTTTCGCAGTTGTAGAAGCGCAGCATGCTGCGCTCAAGCTTGGCAGCCGACACTCCCTTGCAGAGGTTCCTTGTTGCCTTGGAAAGATGCTCGCGGACCTCTGCGAGAATTGCGCGCTAATCCGGAAAAACTCCCTCGAAATCATGAATCACTTTCTGCGCGCCCGGCGGCGCAGTGGCATGAGGACCGCGTTCGCATAGCAGGGCCTGCATCCCCGCCAACTGAGCCGCCTCCGTTTCCTTGGCGGAATCGGAAACAAACAGGAACCGTCCCGGCTCGTACGAAAAGGAAGCTGCGATTTTCCTGTAGCTTTCCGCCTCCGTCTTCGCTCCCACTCGCGTGTCAAAGAAAGCCGAAATGTATGCCGTCAAATCCACTGTCCGAGTGCTGTCAAAGAGGAGCTTTTGCGCCAGGACGCTCCCGGAAGAATAAATCACGATGATTTTTCCCTTTCGCTTCCACCGCTCGAACGCCGGCGGCACATCGGGATACACTTCCCCTTTCAATTCTCCGATCGCATAACCCTGCTGCCAGATTTTTCCCTGGAGCGACTTGAGCGCTGCGCACTTGCTGTCTCTTGCGATCAGCCACTGGCCATACGCGGCACTCGAACGCACGCGCTCTTCTTCGGAATCGTCGCGCCAGCTCGGCGGCTTCAGCCCAGTGCGTTCATCGAGTTCATGCTGCGCGCGCAAATCCTCAATCAGTGCGCCAATCTCGGGATTCGCGGAATTTTCGCGAAGAAAGGATTCCAGCTTGCGGCTCGCATAGGGAAAAAGCCTCTTATAAACGAAATCGACCGGTGTGGTCGTTCCCTCAATGTCCAGAAGAATGATGCGGACTTGCGCTTCGTCGAAAAGAGCCACGCGTTCTACTTCGCCGCGGGTTGCGGCGGAATGTATCTTGGACCCCAGCAAACCGGCTCGTAGTTCCGGTCCACGCCGCTGCCCGTATAGTGCGGTGT